>NZ_NCTK01000002.1:1287865-1609831 GCF_002251695.1 Ralstonia solanacearum K60 | reverse complement strand
GGCGGCGACGATGTCCGGGCTGCCCAGCGCCGTCTCCGGTCCGTTGGCGCAGCCGAAGCGGCGCTCCAGCCGCGCCACGGATTGCACTTCGGGCATGTGCCGCAGCGCGGCAGCGGCGGCCTCGGTGGTGGCATCCATCCGGGCCTGCGCGGCTTCGCTCAATGGTTCGATGCTCTGGTCGGACGGGTTCGCGCCCGGCGGCTGCACGCTGATCGTCACCACGTCCGCGCCCAGTTGATCCAGCGCCCGCGTGGCCTGCGCGGTGACGCTGTCGCCGATGACCAGCATGGACGTGACCGCCGCAATGCCGATCGCCACCCCGGCCACCGCCAGCGCGATCCGGCGGCGGTTGGTCCGGATGCTCTGCCAGGCGAACCCCGTGGCGATGCGCAGACGTTGTCCGAGGTGCTGGAGCCGCGCGTCCATGTCAGGCGGGCACGCCGGCGCGGCTGCCCGGCAGGCGCCATGCCGGATCGGCGGCGGCGTCATCGGGCTGCGCGACGCCGCGGATGCGCCCGTCGCGCATCTCGACCTGCCGGGGAAGCTGCCGGGCAATCGCCATGTCGTGGGTGATCATCAGCAGCGCCGTGCCCCGTGTGGCGGTGATGTCGCGCAGCAGGTCGAGCACGCGCGCGCCGGTCGCGGAATCCAGCGCACCGGTCGGCTCGTCCGCCAGCAGCAGCCGCGGCTGGCCGGCCATGGCGCGGGCGATGGCCACGCGCTGCCGCTCGCCGCCGGAGAGCTCCGACGGGTGGTGCGACAGCCGGTGTTCCAGCCCCACCGCGGCCAGCGCGGCCCGCGCCGCCTCGAGCGATGCGCGCTGCGACAGGCCGCGATACAGCAGCGGCAACTGCGCGTTCTGCAGCGCGGTCAGGGACGGCAGCAGATGGAATTGCTGGAAGACGAAGCCGATGTCCTGGTTCCGCAGCCGGGACTTCTCTTGCGAGGACAAGGTCTGCGTATCGACGCCCGCCAGCCGGTACTGGCCGGAGGTCGGCGTGTCCAGCAGGCCGATCAGGTTCATCATGGTCGACTTGCCGGAGCCGGACGGCCCGACAATCGCCAGCACCTCGCCGCTGCGCACCTGCAGGTCGATGCCCCGGACCGCCATGACCGGCTCCCCGGCCACCTGGAAGGCGCGCGTGACCTGGCGCAGCTCGATCAGCAGCCCGGCGGGCGGGCGATCGCTGCGGGCACGGGAGGCATCGGGGGTGAGGGGGTCAGCCATTGCCGGCTCCCGACAGCAGTTGCTTTAGCGTGCCCTGGCCGCCGCCGGCGTCGGCGGGCGAGGGCGCCGCACCCGGCATCCACACCTCGTCGCCCTCGGCGAGGCCGGCCTTGACCTCGACGCTGTCGACGAGGGTTCGGGCGGCTTCGATCTCCTGCAGGCGCGCGGCCGCCGAGGCCGACTTGCGCACGCGTACCACCGGGCGGCCCGCCGGGTCCCAGGTCACCGCCGCGAGGGGAATGCGCAGCGTGGCCGGTCCCGGCGCCGGCGCCAGGGTCATGGTGACGGCGCTGCCGACCCGCGGCGATTGGCCTGTGCCCGCATCGGCGGGCGGCTTGAGCAGGATCTGCACTTCGAATTCCGACGTGCCGCGGCTGCCTTGTCCGCGCCCGTCGGCCGCCTTCGCCTGCGACGAGACTCGCTGCACCGTGCCCGCGAATGCCTGGTCGCTGTCGGCGGCCAGCACGATGTGCACGGCCTGCCCTGGCGCGACGCGGCGGATGTCCTCCTCGTCCACCCAGGTCTTGATGAGAAACGCCGAGGTGTCGCCCACGGTCAGGATGACGTCTTTGGGGGTGACGGCCGCGCCGGCGTTCAGCTCCTTGCGGCCCGAGGGTTCGTTGCCGTCGGTCGGCTCGGGGTACAGCACCACGCCCGAGATCGGCGAGAGCATGGTGGTCGCCTTCAGCTTGGCGCGGAGCTCTTCGAGGCGCAGTTGCCGGTTCTCCAGGTCCAGTTCGAGCACGCGCAGGGCCGCCGGGGTGCGCTTGAGCCTGAGCGTGGCGATTTCGTCGCGCGCGCCGTCCACCTGGCTCTGGCCGGCATCGATCTCCTGCTTGCCGGCCTCCAACTCGGTGCGGGCGATGATGCCTTTCTCGTAGAGCATCTGTGCTTCCCGGCCGCGCCGCTGGGCGGCCGCGAGGCTGTTCTGCGCGGCCAGCAGCCGTCGCGTCGCGGCCTGGTATTCCGTGCTGGATTCGATCTGCTGCGCTGTGTTCAGCGCCTGCTGTGCCTGGATCGAGGCGATCTCGGCTTCGCGCAGCTGGCGCCTGAGTTCGGTGTCGCTGACTTGCGCGAGCTTCTGCCCGGCCGTCACCGCGTCGCCGAACTGCACGAATTTCGCGAGCAGCACGCCCTCGACCGGCGCCGCGATATTGACGGCATCGACCGGACGCAGCGCACCCTGCAGCAGCAGCGGCTGCGACGATGCCTGGCGCGTGGCCTTGAGCCAATGGCCATCTTCCGGCTCGGCGGGGCGCGCCACCCGGGCCAACCCCCAACTGACCAGGCCGATCAGCAGCGCGGCCGCCGCTGTGCGGGCCGCGATCCATTGCCATCGGGAGGAACGTTGCATTTCAGTGTCTCGCATGCCGGTGCTTCATGAAGGGGGCAGGGTGTCCTGGGCGAACGCTTCCACGTGCCATTGCTCCAGCGCGGTGCCGCTGACCCGCTGCAGCTCCAGCTGCGCCGTGAAGATGGCAAAGCGCGCCTGCACCTCCTGGGACAGTGCCTGGTTGAGCGTGTCCTGGGCCAGCGACAGATCGGTCGCGCTGCTGCGGCCGGCGCGGGCTTTTTCGATTTCGGCCGCCAGCCGCTGGCGGGCCAGCTCTGCCGTGCGCTGGGCCATGCGGTACTGCAGGAAGGCGAAGTCGATGTTCTTGAGCGCGTCGCTCACCTCGGCGCGCGCGGTGCGTTCGAGATCCGCCAGCGACAGTTCGGCCTTCTTCAGCGCGACCCGCGCGGCGCCCAACGCCAGGCGGCTTTCCGATTTGTCCAGCGGTATGGAAAAGCTCAGCCCGACCGCGCGGTTGATCTGCCGCGTCGCGGTGCCGCCGGCGTTGTCGCCCGACCGGTCGAGCCGCGCATACAGATCCAACTGGTTGCGCATGCCGTCCTGCGCGGCGATCACGCTGAACTGGCTGGCGGTCACGGCGTCTTTCGCGAGCTGCAGGTCCACCCGCCTGGCGAGCGCATCCCGCATGACCGGCCCCTCGCCTTGCGTGGCCGGCGGCAGATAGGCGGCAAAGGAATCGGTGAGCGTGACGTCCGTGCGGTCGGCGTCCAGGTCGTATCGGCCGATCACGCGCAGCAACTGGCGGCGGGCGATGCTCTCGGCTTGCCGGGACTGCGTCAGCGCCAGCTCGGCCTGCGCCGTATCGGCGTCGCTTTGCAGCAGGGCGATGCGGGCGATGCGTCCGGCGGTCAGCAGCGCTTCGTTGATCGACCTGGCCTCGTTCGCGCGCTGCAGCGCGGCCTGTGCGAGCGTAACGTTCTGCTTGGCCTGCTCCAGCGCAAAGTACGCCAGCACGCCGTTGAGCACCACGTCGCGCCGGGTCTGCAGGAAGCTCCTGCGCGCGCTTTCCAGCGCGAGGGCGGCGCGGCGTTCGTTGAGCAGCACCACGTCGCTGCCCGAGCCGCGCAACAGCGGCTGCGACAGCGAGACCGAGGTGACGCGGCTGCTGGTGTTCAGGCTGGCGCCCGAGACGAAGCTGTCGGCCGGCGCGCTCTGCCCGAAGCGGTTATACAGGCGCCCCTCCGATAGCGACAGCTGTGTGCCCGAGCGCAGTTTCCACCTGGACACCAGGTTCCCCGAGGTGGCCGTGCCGCGCGTGGCGGCCGTGCCGGTGCTGGAGGCGCTGTTGCGCTCCAACTGGCTCGACAGCACGGTCTGCGGCAGGAATTCGTGGCGGGCCTGCTCGGTCTGCTCCTGTTGCTGCTGCAGGTCCAGCCGCTGGGTCTGGACGACGACGGCGCGCGTCAGTGCGCCCTGCAGCGCCTCCTGGATGCTCAGCCGCAATGTTGTCGGCGGATGCGCCGGCGCGGCTTCGGCCACCATGGCCGGCGGCACGGCGAGCATGGCATCGGGATGGTCCGTTCGGTCCGATTGGGCGAGCACCGCATCCGCCGCGCCGATCGATACGGCAAGCAGCAGTGCGTGGCAGCGGGAGACGCTCATTACAGGACAGCAGGGCAGATCAAGAAAGCGGGGGCGGCGCGCCGATCCATCATCCAACGGGACCGGCGCGCCGCCGGAGGGGCTCGCCGCCGGGCGGGGGCGGCTATCGCCATGCCGGCCGGGCCGGGCGCTCAGTTCGTGTCACGGCATTCCCAGGTGGCGGCGACGGAGCGTGTGTTCGAGCCCGACGGGTTCGGACTTCCGAACTGATGCCACGTCATGTTGATCGAGCGCGTGCCTTTGTATTGGGAGCGGCAGGAATCCCAGGCGTTGCCCCAGGTTGCCTTCCAGGCGTTGGCGGAGCTCAGATCTGTGCCGGTGTAGGAGCCGATGACATCGACCTTGGGGAACGTCTTGGCAGCGGCGTGATTTGCGAACGCAGAAACCATCACCAGCATGGCGACGGCGATGGATTTCCTGTTGCGATTCGATCGAAAGAAATGCATTGATCTTCCTTGAAGGGTTGAATAATCGATGAAGCTTCAGAGCGCGCGCCTGTTTGGCCAATCCGAAGGCGTTTGCAAATCAATCACCTAAAAGCACCGATCAAACCATTGCTGGTAAGTAAGCCAGCCCAACGACACTGTATCGAACGACCGGGCACGCTCAGTGCAATTTGATGATTATTGAGAAAACGATTCGAATCGTCTTGCCGGGTGATGAGGACAGACGCATGCAATGCCCCGGGGAAAAAACCGGCGGATATGCAAGATATGGCACTCCATGGTTCCTCTGCGATGGCACAGCGAAGCGGGTACCCGGTAAGCGAAAGGGATCCTTGCAAAGGGCTGTCTGCCTCACGGGTGAGCGATCGTCGCGATGGCCCGCATTCCGAGCCGTAGCAGACCACGCATCGCGATATGAATCATCGTGATCGACAGGGGCCTGATGGATCGTTTTGGAGGCCACACGGGCACGTTATCGTGCGGCTGATAAGTGATGGGCCAGTCCGCATTCCGATCCGATTTGGGATTTGGCAACGGAACTTAGGGTTGCCGGACGCGCTCCATGCGCTGGCACAGCGAGCTTGCCCGGCAAGCCATGCTGTTTCCGTTCCGTAGGATCCGAAAATAAGGAACAACTGCATGAACAAGGAACAGAAAGCATTACCGAGCGAAGTCGCTGATCCGGAGCGCCGCGCGTTTCTCGCGTGGACTTCGATCTGGTCAGTGGGTGCGCTTGCGTTGCCGCTGGCAGGATGTGGGAGCAGTATCGCGCAGGAAGTCCAGAATGTCGCCTATACGATGGATACGTCAATCCAGTCACCGTCGCAGGATTCGCGCGTGCGCACGTTGGTGCTGCACTACACCGCCGAGACGCTTGCCGACTCCATCGCATTGCTGACCGATCCGCAAAAGGAGGTCAGTTCGCACTACCTCGTGCCGGACGCGGCCGACGGTGGCGAGCGCTTCCGTGTCTATGCACTCGTGCCGGAAGCGGGTCGTGCGTGGCATGCCGGCGTGAGCTACTGGCAGGGTGAGCGCATGCTCAATGCGAGCACGGTGGGCATCGAGGTGGTGAACCTCGGTTTTCCCGCACAAGACAAGAACGCGCCGCTGATCAATCGCCGCTGGTATCCGTACCCGGACGCACAGATTGCAGTGCTCGGCCGGCTCGCGGCCGACGTTGTCGCACGCCACGGCATCCGGCCGCAGAAGGTCGTCGGGCATTCGGACATCGCACCGGGGCGCAAGCTCGATCCGGGGCCGCTCTTTCCGTGGCGAAAACTGTACGAGCAGTACGGGGTCGGGGCGTGGCCCGAAGCGGAGGCGATCGGCTATTACCGTAACCATCAACCGTTCCGCGGCGACATCGCCGAGCTACAGGCGAAGCTGCTCGCGTATGGCTACGACGCGCCGCAGACCGGCATGCTCGACGCGCAGACCGTCAACGTCGTCGCGGCATTCCAGATGCATTTTCGTTCCGCGAAATACGACGGCACGCCTGATGTCGAAACCGTCGCGATCCTCGATGCGCTGCTGGAAAAATACTTTCGACGCGGTCGTGCGCAACGACCTCAAGCGGCGCCTGGGCAGCTTGGCCCGCAAGGTGAAAGTGAAAAAGGCGGCGATGCATGGTCCCCGCCGGGCGCAATCGGGCAGCCGGGCTCTCCGCGCTTCTGACGCTCGGATCGCAAAGTTTGGCAAGAAGAAGCGCGTCACGATCGCTGCCGAATTCTGCAATGCGCCCTGGTTCCGTTTCGAGCGCTGTATTGACCTTGACCGCCACATGGAACGGCCCAGCCTCGCCGGTGCCATCATTGCGCTCGATTCGTTGAGCGGTTTTGTCCGTCACGCTTAACCAAGGAGCCGATGCGTGCGAAGGACGAGTGAAGCGAAGCGGGACGCCATCCTGGACGTTGCCGCCGGGTTGTTCCGCGAAGTGGGTTTCGAGCGTGCGTCCATGGCGGAGATCAGCGCGCGGGTGGGGGGGCTCCAAGGCGACCCTCTACAGCTACTTCGACTCGAAAGAAGCCTTGTTCTTCGAGGTGTTGTTCCGGCCCGTGCAGTCTGAGTTCCAGTTGACGCACCAGGCACTGAGCGCGGGGGGGCGAGGGCCTGGAAAGGGTGTTGCAGCGGTTCGGGGAGCGTCTCTGAAAAATTTCGAGCGATGGTTCCGATCTCGATTCATTCATATTGAAACGAGGCGCACTGATGCAAGGCCGCGACAATTGCATTGCGTGATTGAAAAGATCGGCCATTCACGAAACGCGAGGCCACTCTATCAGGTCGGAATTCAAAGTTTTTAAGTGGTAAATTTTTTGAATTTTATTTCAAACCCGGGTTTGGTAATGCGTGCCGCCATCCGATGGAAAAGGCGAAGCGTTGATCGCCGTGCGAATATCCGGCGCGGTATGCGAAGCGATCCGGCCGGCGCTCGCGCCCGGTGGCATCGGGCGAACCGTTCGCGGCATGCGCCGGCCTTCCAGGTGAGCAACGCACCCGGTCGGTAGCCCGGGTTCGGGGCAGGCGACACCTGTTCGTTTGCCGACGCAAGGCCCGACCACCTGGGGAATACGGTGCACGCAGCGCACACCAACCGAGGGAGCGGCTACCCCACACGTCCTCAATGAAGGTCACCCGCAATCCACCCACTACCGTACCCATCGAGGCCCCAACGGAACCAGGCACGGCGTCCTCGTCCATCGGGATCAAGCGCCGGAGGTCATCCGGCACGCTGGCGGATCTGCCCCGGGCGACCCGTTTGGACAAGCGACTGCGTCGCGTCGCGTCGGACAGCCGGCAGGTCGGCTCCGAGGTCAGCGCGCCGAAGCTGCAAGAACTGATCCAGAAAGAACGCGCGGAGGATCTGGACGTGCGATTCGGCAGCCTGCAGCCCGTGCGGACCAAGGACGGCGACGGCATTCATTCATGGGAGCTGGACGCGGAGGGCCGGCCGCTGGTGCATCCTTGCCGCCTCGCACTGCAGAGCGGAGGCACACCGCCGGATTGGACGGACCCGGCTGTCAGAAGCGCGTTCGATATCGACGCGCTCAAGCAGAACCAGAGGCGCTATATCTGGGCCGCCAGTGCGATGGGCCGGGTCTTCATTGGAGAGGAGATACCGGTCGAGTGCGACGCCGGCTCGGTCAAGCAGCGCCACCAGGGACACCCGTTGCTGGTGGCGGGCGGCCCCGCGCGGATCTGCGGTGAATTCCAGTTCGATGCGCAGTTCGGCAAGCTGATGGTCATCAACAAGTCGGGGCGCTACTCGCGATACCGGGACCGCGGCGACGCGCAGCTGCAGGAAGTCGCCAAGATCATCCGCGAAGCATTCGCGCCGCTGGGGCTCGACATCGAAACGAAATACCGGTCGGACAAGACGGCGGACGCGCTGGTGCTGCCCAGCCTGGACCCGAGGTATCGGGACGAGCCTACCGGGTGACGAGCGCACGGCTGGCCGGTAGATCAACAACGGACGGTGGACCGAATCCGCTCACCGCCGGGTTCACTCACCGATCATGGGGAATGGGCAACGGCAGCGATGCGTCGTGATGGGTCCTGGCCTGCCGGAACCGGCGGCGCAGCCACTGCTCCAGGTCGTCCACGTAGGTGAACACCACGGGGATCACGAGCAGGCTCAGCAGCGTCGAAGCCAGCAGCCCGCCGATCACGACGATGGCCATGGGCTGGCGGAAGCTGGGTTCCGCCCCCAGGCCGAGCGCGTTGGGCAGCATGCCGGCTCCCATGGCGATGGTCGTCATCACGATCGGGCGGGCCCGCTTGTGGCAGGCGTCCATCAAGGCCGCCAGCCGGCTCAGGCCGTGCTCGCGCCGGGCCATGATGGCGTACTCGACCAGCAGGATCGAATTCTTGGTCACGATGCCCATCAGCATCAGCAGGCCGATCAGCGCGGGCATGGAAAAGCTCATCCGCGTGATCAGCAGCGAGAGCAGCGCGCCGCCCAGCGACAGCGGCAGCGCGCACAGGATGGTGGCCGGCTGCAGGAAGTCGTGGAACAGGAGCACGAGCACCGCATACACGCAGAACACGCCGATGGCCATGGCCAAGCCGAAACTCTGGAACAGCTCGCTCATGTTCTGCAGCTCGCCTTGCTGGACCTGGTGGACGCCGGCCGGCAAGTGCTGCAGCGCCGGCAGGTGCTGCGCCTCCTGGTTGACCTCGCCGATGGTGCGGCCGTTGAGCTCGACCGACAGCGTGATGTTGCGCGCGCGGTCGAGCCGGTCGATCTGCGACGGGCCGCTGCCGATGGACAGCGTGCCGACCGAGGCAACCGTCACGCTGCCGTTCGTGCCGGCCACGCGCAATTGGCCGATGGCATCCAGGTCTTGCCGCAAGGCCGGGTCGATGCGCGCCCGGATCGCGATCTGCCGCTCGGGCAGGTTCAGCTTGGGCAACGCGGTCGAATAGGCGCCATAGGTGCCGATGCGGATGGCGTCGGCCGCCGCCTCGGTCGTCACGCCCAGGGCCGCCGCGCGCGCCGGGTCCGGCCGGAACTGGACTTCGGGGCGCTGCAGCGCGGCGCTGGACGTGACGTTGCCGATGCCGTGCAGGGTCCGCAACTGCGACTCCAGCGCCGCCGCCGCGCTTTCCAGCGCGGTGGCATCGCTGCCGGCCAGCGTGATCTGCAGCTTCTCGCCGTTGCCGCCGTTGTTGACCGCGACACGCACGCCGGGCAGGTCGCGCAACTGGTGGCGGATCGCCTCTTCCACCGCCGACTGCTTTGACTTGCGCTCGCCGCGCGCAACGAGATCGACAACCAGCGTCGAGGTGCGGACATCGGCCGTGCTGCTGGTGCCGGTGGCCGGGTTGCCGCTGTCGCTGGCGCTGCCGACCGTGCTGAAGACGCCCTTGACCTCCGGCAGCCGGCGGATCAGCGCCTCGGCCTGCAGTGCCACGGCGCGGCTCTGCTCGAGCGTGCTGCCCGGCGTGAGCTCCAGCGTGACCTGGGTCTGGGCCTTGTCCTGCGCGGGGAAGAAGCCGGTCTTCAGGGCGGCGGCCATCGCAAGCGAGAGCAGCAGCATGAGCCCCGCGGCCAGCATGGTGCGGCCGCGCTTGTCGAGCCCGCCACCGACCCAGCGCAGATACTGCGTCATCAGCGGGCTGTCGCGCTCGGCATGCCCGGTCGCCTTCATCAGGTAGGCGGCCATCATCGGCGTCAGCAGCCGGGCGACCAGCAGCGACATCAGCACCGCCACCGACGCCGTGACCCCGAACTGCCGGAAGATCAGCCCGGGAATGCCCGACATGAACGCCGTGGGCAGAAACACGGCCACCAGCGCGAAGGTCGTGGCGATCACGGCCAGCCCGATCTCGTCGGCGGCTTCCATGGCGGCCTGGTAGGGCGTCTTGCCCATGCGCAGATGCCGCTCGATGTTCTCGATCTCGACGATCGCGTCATCGACCAGGATGCCGACCACCAGCGACAGGGCCAGCAGCGTGATGGTGTTGAGCGAATAGCCGGCCAGGTAGATCACGCCGAAGGTCGGGATGATCGACAGCGGCAAGGCCGCCGCCGACACCAGCGTGGCGCGGCCGTCGCGCAGGAACCACCAGACCACCGCGATCGCCAGCAGCGCGCCCTCGATCAGCATGCTCATCGAGCCTTCGTAGTTGTCTTCGATGGGGCTGACGGTGTTGCTGGATTCGACCAGGCGCACCTCGGGATGCGCCCCGGCAAAGGTGGCGATGGCGTTGCGCACATCGTGCAGCACCGTCACGTCCGAGTTGCCTTTGGCGCGCGTGATCTGCACGCCAACGACCGGCTTGCCGTCCAGGAAGGCATACGATGCGCGGTCCGTAGCGCCGTCGGTGACGCGGGCGATCTGGTCCAGCCGCACGTGCCGGCCGTCGCCGGTGGCGAGGGTCAGGGCCGCCACGTCCGCCGCCGAGCCCACGCCGATGAGCGTGCGCGCGGATTGCCGCTGTCCGCCGATATCGCCCTGGCCGCCGGAGCGCTCGCGCTGCATGGCCATGAGCTGGCTCGAGACGGTCTCGGCCGTCAGCCCGAGGCCGGCCATGAGTGCCGGGTTCAGGTCGACGTGCACTTCGCGGTCGATGCCGCCGATCCGCTCGACCTTGGAGACGCCCTTGACCGACAGCAGTGCCTTGGCCAGATCGTTGTCGACGAACCACGACAGGTCTTGCTCATCGAGCGTGGCCGAGCTGGCCGTGTACGTCAGCAGCGCGGAATTGGCCGCATCGCTCTTCGACACGGTGGGCGCCGCCATCTCGCTGGGCAGGCTGGCGCGCGCGCCGTCCACGGCGTTGCGCACCTCGCTCAGCGCGGTCTGCGGGTCTTTCTCCAGCTTGAAGCTGACGCTGATGCTGACCGCGCCATCCGTGATCTTGGTGGTGATGTGGTCCAGTTTCGACAACGAGGTCAGCTTGTCTTCGATCTTGCGGGCGACCTCGTTCTCCAACTGCGAGGGCGCCGCGCCTTCCAGCGAGGCCGAGATGCTGATGGTCGGCAGATCCATGTCCGGAAAATCCTGGACCTGCAGCTTGTGAAATCCGATCAGGCCGAAGAGGGTCAGCAGAATGAAGCACAGCACCGCCGGCACGGGGTTGCGGATCGACCAGGAGGAGATGTTCATTGCGTGGCCCCTTCGCCGGCGTTGCTGGCCACGGCCGGTGGCGCGACCCTGACGCGCGCGCCGTCCGACAGGAAGCCGCCGCCGCTGGCCACCACGCGCGCGTCGGCGTTCAGGCCGGTGGTTACTTCGACGCGGCCGTCGCGGCGGCGTCCGGTGGCCACGGTGCGACGCGCGACGCTCATGCCGTCGCTGTTGAGCACGTACACGTCGGTGCGGCCGTCGCGCGGCACCAGGGCCGATTCGGGCACGGTCAGCGCCGGCCGGCTGGCCAGTTCGATGCGCCCGCCGGCAAACATGCCGGGCTGGGCGTCGCGTCCGTCCAGCGCCACGTAGACGATGGCCCGGCCAGTGCTGGTCGACAGGGTGGGCGAGACGAGGCGGACCTTGCCGTCGGCGGTCTTGCCGGTCGGCAGGGTCACGTGGGCCGGCTGTCCCGCCTGAATGCGCGTCAACTGCTGCGCGTCGACCTCCGCCTGCCATTCGACGCGCCCCTGCCGGATCAGCCGGAACAGTTCGGTGCCGGCGCTCACCACGTTGCCGAGCAGCGCCGAGCGCGACGAGATGACACCATCGTCCACCGCCACGATGCGCGTCTGCGAGACGGTGATGCGCTTGCTTTGCAGCTCGGCCTCGGCGGAGGCGAGCGCGGCGCGGTCGACCGCCTCGGTGATGCGGTATTCGTCAAGCTTCTGCGCCGACAGGGCGCCGCTGTCGGCGGCCAGCTTCGAGCGCTTGAGGTCGGCCTGGGCCTGTTCGAGGTTGGCGCGCGCCTGGGCCACCGCGGCTTCCTGCTTGCGCAGGTCGGCCGTCGCGGTGGCATCGGCCAGCCGCGCGAGCACTTGCCCGCGCTTGACGGTGCTGCCCACGTCGGCCAGCAGTTCGGTGATGCGCAGGCTGCCGGTCTCCGCCCCGATGACGGCCTCCTGCCACGCGGTAGTGGTGCCGTTGGCCTCGATGGTGTCGGGCCAGTCCAGGCGCGTGGGCTCGGTCAGGCTGACAGCGAGCGCGGCGGGGGGCGCCTGCGTTTCGGCGTGCGCGGGCGCCGTGGGGGCCAGCCGCCACAAGGCAATGCCTGCCACGGCGAGGATGGCCGCCAATGCGGCCATGCGGCGATTCGGTTTCACGGTGTCGTTCCTTGTGCGGGCACAGCGGTGGCCTGCGGGGTGGCCTGCGGGGTGGCATGAGGGGTCGCGGCCAAGGCGCGGTCGGCCTGCCAGCCGCCGCCCAGCGCCTTGTAGAGCGAGATCCAGTCGCGGACGCGGTCCCGCTGCAGCTCGATGAGCGTGATCTCGGCCGTGGTGGCCGAGCGGCGGGCTTCTTCCAGCGTCAGCAGGGTGTCGAGGCCGGCACGCCAGTTGGTTTCGATGGCGCCGACGTAGCGGCGGTATTGCTCGGCGGCTTGGCGCGCGTCGTCGCTGCGGCGCGCGGCGCCGTCGAGATCGACCAGGGCCTGTTCGACCTCCTTGACCGCCGTGCGCACCGCGCTGCGATACGTGGCGAGCTGCGCGTCGTAGCTGGCCTGGGCCGAATCCACCGCGGCCTTGCGCTGGCCGGCATCGAACAGCGGCAGCGACAGGCTCGGACCGAACGACCAGCTCGACATCGGCGCGACGAGGCTGGTGGCCGAGACCGCGATCGACCCCGACAGCGACAGGCTCGGGAAGCGGTCCGCCCGGGCCTTCGCGATCGACGCATACGCCGCCGCCAGCTCGCGCTCGGCCGAGGCCAGGTCGGGGCGCTGGCGCACCAGGTCGGCCGGTACGCTGGTCGCGTTGAAGGTGTCGGGCTGCGGCAGGTCGGGCGCGCCGGGGCGGTCGATGATGCCGCGCAGGGTGGGCTCGTCCGTGCCCGTGAGCGCGACCAGCGATTTGACCAGCGTCTCGCACGCGACGCTCTGCTGCGTGGCCGTTGCATTGGCGCTGGCCGTGCTGCCCTCGGCCAGATAGCCGTCGGAGGCGGCGCTCATGCCGGCGGCTATCGCGCCGCGCGTGGCCTTGGCGGTCTGCGCGCGGGAAGCCGCCGATTGCGCATACGCCTTGGCAAGCTGCCGGCATGCCCGATATTGCACATAGTCGTCCGCCACTTCCGCGGCCAGCGACACGCGTGCGTCATGCCAATCGTCGATGCGGGCTTCCAGTTGCGCCTGCGCCGATTGGCGGCCGGCGCGCACCTTGCCGAACAGGTCGATTTCCCAGGAGGCGTCCAGTGCGCCGCTGCGCGTGGTCGACAGGCTGGACATGGCGGTGTCGCCGGTGGCGTTGGCCGACTTGGCCCGCGTGACCGACGCGCTGCCGGTCAAGGCGGGCCATGCGTCGGCGCCGTTGGACACCAGCGTGGCGCGTGCGCTGTTGATCTGCGCCACCGCCTTGGCGAGCGTCGGGCTGTCGGCTTCGGCCCGCCGGATCAGCTCGGCCACTGCCGGATCGTTGAACCGGCTCCACCAGTCGACCAGGCTCGCGACGCTGGCGCCGTGCGGCAGCTCCGCCTGCCGTCGGGTGGCGATCGCCGTCGGCGGCGCCTGGTACGGCGGCTGCAGGGCGCAGGCGCTCAGCGCCAGGCCGCCGGCGATCGCCGCCAGCCGCGTCCGTAGACGCCGGCATCGTTCCCATCCGTCCAATGCATGCTCCCAGGCCCACCTCGGGCCGATGAAAGCCATTCTATGGATCACGCCGTCCAGCGCGGTATGGCTGGGTTAAGTTACGTAAAATCGCAGCGCAAGCGCTTCCTGAAGCGATAGCCGGCGGCCCATACTGATGCCATGACCCACCCTGATCGCACTTCCATGACCCGCGTGCTGCTGGTCGACGACGACGCCGAATTGACCGGGATGCTGGTGCAGTATCTCGGGCACGAGGGCTTTGCCGCCGAGGTCGCGCATGACGGCGAAGCCGGCGTGGCCCGTGCGCTCTCGGGCGACTTCGCCATCGTGGTGCTGGATGTGATGATGCCGCGCCTGTCCGGCATCGACGCGTTGCGCCGCATCCGGGCCGCCAGCCAGGTGCCGGTCGTCATGCTGACGGCGCGCGGCGACAACATCGATCGCATCTCCGGCCTGGATCTCGGCGCGGACGACTACGTCCCCAAGCCCTGCACGCCCGGCGAACTCGTCGCACGCCTGCGCGCCATCCTGCGCCGCACCTCGGGTGCCGACGCGGGCGCCGCCGCCGGGGCGATCCATGCCGGGCCGCTCGCACTGTGGCCCGCCAGCCGGCGTGCCACCTGGCTGGGCAACGCACTGGAATTGACGGGCACCGAGTTCAGCCTGCTCGAAGTCCTGGCGCGCCATGCCGGACGGCTGGTCAGCAAGGAAGACATTTCGCTGCAGGCATTCGACCGGCCGCTGGCACGTTTCGATCGGCGCATCGACGTGCATATCAGCAGCATCCGCCAGAAGCTCGGCCAGCGTCCCGATGGGCAGCCGTGGATCGTCAGCGTGCGCGGCATGGGCTATCAACTGCTGGCGGACTGAACCATGAAGCTGCCGGTCGGACGCCTGTTCTGGAAATGTTTCGCCGTGCTCTGGCTGGCCATGGTCGCGGCATTCGTGTGCGCCGGCCTCTATATGCGGTTGAGCGGGCATGCGCCGCCGCCGCCCGAGCCGTCGCGCTGGCTTTTCCTGATTCCGGTCCTGTCCGGGGCCGCGGTCGGATTGCCGGTCGCCTTTGCGCTGGCGTGGTATCTGGCAAAGCCGCTGCACCACCTCAGCATGGCGCTGCGCCACGCCGCGCGGGCACGCTTCGATGTGCGCGTGCTGCCGTTGCTCGGGTCGCGCCGCGACGAACTGGTGGAGCTCGCGCGCGAGTTCGACCATATGGCCGCCCTGCTGCAGCAGGCCGCGGCCCAGCATCGCCAACTGTTTCATGATGTCTCGCATGAGTTGCGCTCACCGCTGGCCCGTATCCAGGCGGCGGTCGGGCTCATGCAGCAAAACCCGCAATCGGGGCTGGTCATGGCCGAGCGCATTGCCCGCGAAGCCGAGCAGCTCGACCGCCTGATCGAAGAACTGCTGACGCTGCACAAGCTGGAGGCCGGCGCCATCGGTCCGGTGCGCGAGCGTGTCGATGTCATGGAGCTGCTGACCGACATTGCCCAGGATGCCGCCTTCGAGGCCCAGGCGCGCGCTTGCGCCGTGACCCTGGACGCGCCCGGCAGCTTCGTGGCGGAGGTCGCAGGGGAGACGCTGTACCGCGCCTTCGAAAACGTCGTGCGCAATGCCGTCAAATACACGGCCCCCAACACGACCGTGGAGATCCACGCCCAGGTGTCCGCGGCGCCCGACCCCGATGGCGGCGACGTGAAATGGCTGGAGGTGAGCGTGTGCGACAGGGGCCCCGGCGTGCCGGCCGAACTCTGCGAGACGATCTTCGAACCGTTTCGCCGCCTCGAGCCGCATCGGCACGAGGGCGCGGCGCAAGCGGTGCCCGGCACCGGGCTCGGCCTGGCCATTGCGCAGCGCGCATTGGCGCTGCACGGCGGCTCGATCCGGGCCATGCCGAGAGCGGGGGGCGGCCTGTGCGTGACGGCGCGCCTGCCAAGCGCGGTGACGAGCGCGCCCGCTTCGGACCACGCATAGGGAACGTCCCCGGAACAGGGCGTCCGGCTATCGCGAGGTGGCGCCATTGGCGAGTGCGCCATGGCTGGGCGGGCGGCCACCGCGCGCCCGCGCCTGCCCAAGCGCGGCTGCCCGTTGAGATCGGGCAGGCACGGCGTGCGGCGCGGGCGCGGTGTTCGGGCCCCGGTCGCCGCCAGCCGCCTTCACCTCCTCACTGGCTGCAATTCGGCGTACCGCTGCAATGTCTGTCGCGCGCATCCGCAGATTGAAGAAGCGCGGGCGGGTCGATGAACGGCCCGAGGCGCGCGCGCCGGTAGGCCGCGTCATCCCCCGCGAAGTGATCGGGGATGACGAAGCCGCCGGGGCGCAGCGCCGCGTCCGGATACGATCCGGTACGGCCGGGGTTGTGCTTGCGCGGCAGGTGGTAGGTGACGTAGGCGGCGATGTCGTAGGCCTCGTCCACCGTCAGCCGGGGGGACTGCTTGGTGCTGCCATAGGGCATGTTGACGGCCAAAAAGCGCGTCAGCAACGGCACCATGGCCATGTGGCCGCCGTCGTCGTAGCTGTCGTTGCCGGCGATCGGCGGGAAGCTGTAGCCGTCGCCGTTGGCATAGCCGGGCGCCTTGATGCCGGTGCCGTCCGCCTGGTGGCAGGCGAGGCAATGCGCGTGGTAGAGCCGCTCGCCGCGCCCGGTGTCAGCCGCGCGGTCGGGCATCGCGGCTTCGTCCAGGCCGGTTTGGGCGACGTGCGTGTCGGGTTTGCCGGCACGGCCGAGCCATTTCAGGTAGGCCAGGATCGCCCGCATCTCGGGCCCGTCGGCGGGAATCGGGCCGGCCGGGCCCTTGCCGATCATGCCGGCGATGCGCGTTTCCAGCGTGATCACCTTCATCGCCTTGATGTCGAGCTTCGGGAATGCGTTGACCACGTTGACCAGCGGCAGCGAATACGGCTTGGTGCCGGGCAGGCCGGATGGCCCGGCGGCATGGCAATGCACGCAGTTCAGATTGTTGCCGGCAAACCGCTTGGCCGGGTCGGGCGCGTTGGGGCCGATCAGGGTGGAGGTGCGTGCGAGCAGGGCCTCGCCGTACCGGATCGCATCCCCCGCGTCGCCGGCCGGGATGGCAGCCGGGTCGGGCTCGGTCCACGGCAGGACCGGCAGCGCAGCATCGCGCTTGAGCAACTGGATGGCGCGTACGGTGTCGACAGCTTCGCCGGCGCGCGGCGGGGGAATGTCCGGGGCGGCGGGCGGCTGCGCGATGACCGACCCGGCGCACAGGCCGACAGCGAGCAGCAGGGTCAAGCGGCGTGTCGCCATCATGCCCGCTCCGCGATCGTGCCGTTGGCCGGCATGGCCCGCCGGTGGCGGCGGTAAAGAACACTCGGCTGGTGGCCAAAGGCTAGAGGCCGCATCGACGCCACGCGCTTCAGGCGCTGCGTCGAGATGCCGGCCGGCTTGAGCGCTGCGTGCAGCATGCCGTGCTTCCTCCTGCGAAAGAAAGCATCGTAGGAGGCAAAGCGGCGGACCTCAATGCGCGGCCGTGCCATCGATGGCGGCCCGGCATCGGCCGCTACGGGCTGAACGTATTCCGCTCTCCGCTACGAGGTCTCGCCGCGCGTGTCGCCGATCAGCGCAAGGCGTTCCAGCATGCTCTTCATCGCCAGCGCATCCCAGGGCAGATGCTCGGCGATACCGAGGCCGACCACGTCCGCCACCCGCGCGACATCCTGGGTCAGGCGCACGATCTGATCGATCGACATCGAGCCTTGGGCGTCGATCCATAGCATGGCCAGTGCGCCGTCGTACCGCTCGTTGAGGTAGGCGAACGGCGCGAGATCGACCAGGCAGTCGCCGCCGAGCACGACGATGCGATCGGGCCGGTGGCGTTCGATGCAGGCCCGCGCCGAACCGAGCTGCGCGAGCAGGGCGCGGCGGCCGACGATGCCGTCCTCGAGGGGACCACCGCGATGCGCTGGCTATGGCAGCAGCGCCTGCTGGCCGGCTACCAGGCGTTGGCCGCCGGGCGCGGCTATCGTGTCAGCGAGGTCGCACTGATGTGGGGGTTCACCCATTTCTCGCACTTTTCGCGCGCCTTCCGGCAAGCCTTCGGGATGCTGCCGACCGATCTTCTGCGGCCGCGCGTGCAACGGCGCGCGATCGTTTCGGCATCGGCCGCGCCGGCTGCTTGATAGCCGGGAGGGTAAATGACGAGCGGCCTGCGATGGGCAGGCCGCTCGGGTTGCGCAGGTCTTCCGGTCGACCTGCTCGTCATCGCTCATGCCGTGGCCGGCAAGCGGTGACGGTCGATTGGCTGACCGCCGGTGCGCTACTCACGCACACCTGCAGGCGGGGCTGCAGCCGATCCGCACGGCGCCGCGGTCAATCGCGCTCCGGCATGGCCGACGAGTGGTGGTGGGCGATCAGCCACTTGCCGTTCTGCCACTCGTACACGTAGGTGTAGCGTGCGTGCACGGTCTTGCCGTCGGAGAACTTGAACGTGTAGGTGCCTACGTCCTGCGCGACGTTGCAGCCGATCTTGATGACGCGGCTATCGATCGAGCCTTGCGGCTTGTTCTTCAGGAACTTGACGAAGTAGTCGCGGATCGCGCCGGGGTCCGTGCGCGGCTTGTTCGAGACGGTCGGCAGCAGCACGCCGTCCGTCGCGTAGTTGGCGGTGACCTTGTCCGGGTCGCCGGTGCGCAGCGAATCGTTCCAGCGATCGAACAGCGCGGCGATCTGCTGATCCGTGGCCGGCACGCAGGCCGCGCCCGCAGGGGTTTGCGCGCTGGCCGGGCCGGACACCAGGAGTGCGGTTGCGGCGGCGGCCATCAGGGATGCGATACCAGCGTGTTTCATCGAAGTTTCCTCTCGTTCTGTTTGTTGGGCACCTTGTCGGTGCCGTACCGCACGAGCGGCACAGGTCCTATTGTTGGAGACCAACATGAACAGCGAACGCAGGCTTAGATGAAAATTAGATGAACAGCACGCAGCCGCTGCACGGCCGCACAACGTCGCACAACGTCGCTCAGGGCTCGCTATCGAGCCGATAGCCGAGTCCGCGCACGGTCTTGAGCAGGGGCACCGGATGGCCTTCGTCGATCTTGCTGCGCAGGCGGCGCACGTAGACATCCACGATGTTGGTCAGCGGATCTTCGTTGGCGCCCCAGACGTTCGACAGGATGCGCTCGCGGCTGTAGATGCGGCCGGGCGCGCTCATCAGCAGCTCCAGGAAGGCCAGCTCCTTGGCCGTGAGCGGGATGGGCTTGCCGGCCCGGGTGACCTGCATGCGCTCGCGGTCGAGCACGAGGTCGGCCACCTGCAGCACGTTGACCTTCGGCCGCTGCTCGCGCCCGCGGCGCAGCAGCGCCTCGATGCGCGCGAGCAGTTCTTCGAACGCGAAGGGCTTGGTCATGTAGTCGTCCGCGCCCAGCCGCAGGCCGGTGACCCGATCGTCGATGTCGGTCAGCGACGTGAGCATCAGGATCGGCACATGGTTGCGCTCCGCGCGCAGGGTCTGGCACAGCTCCAGGCCGCTGATGCCGGGCAGCATCAGGTCGAGCAGCAGCAGCGCCGGCTCGCCGGTGCGGGCCAGTTGCAGGCCCTCGGGGCCGGTGCGTGCGAGCAGCACGCGATAGCCCTCGGCCCGCAGGCCGCGCGAGAGAAAATCCGAGACGCGGGCGTCGTCTTCAATGACGAGAATGTTCATAGCGGTGTGGGGTGTCATCCGCGCCGGCAGCGTGGTGACGCGGCAGTTCGATGCACACGCGGGTGCCTTGCTGGGGCGCGCTTTGCAATGTGATGTGGCCGCGATGGGCCTGCACGATGGCCTGCGCGATCGACAGGCCGATCCCGGTGCCGTCGGCGCGATGGGCCCGCGCGCGCCGGCCGCGGACGAAGCGCTCGAAGACCATCGGCAGCTCGTCGGCGTCGATGCCGATGCCGTGGTCCTGGACTTCGATGCGCACCGCATCGGGCTGCAGGTGGCAGCGCAGCTGCACCGTGCCGCCGCGCGGCGAATAGCGGACCGCGTTGTCCAGCACGATCACGATGGCCTGGCGCAGGCGGTCGGGGTCGGCCGGCAGGGTCAGCGCGGCGGTGTCCTGCGGCAGCTCCAGTTGGATCTTCACGTCGTGCTCGGCGCCCAGCGCATCGGCGAGGTCCGCGGCATCGTGCAGCACCGAGGGCAGGTCGATCAGCTGGGGCCGCATGGCGAGCTGGTCGGCCTCGGCCTTGGCGATCAGCAGCAGATCGTTGATCCGTCCGGTCAACTGCTTGGCGCCGCCGACGATGCGCTCCAGCGCCATGCGGTACTCGTGCGCGGGCTTGTCGCCGCCGCGCAGGGCGATCTCCGCTTCGCCGCGGATGGCGGTGGTCGGCGTGCGCAGTTCGTGGCCCAGGTCGGCGAACAACTGGCGGCGGCGCTGGTCGATGCGCTGCAGCGTGTCGTGCGCGGTGCGCAGCTCGCCGGTGCGCGCCTGGACTGCGTCTTCCAGGCGCCGGCGGGCGGCATCGGCATCGTTGCGGTGCTGCTGGAGTTCCGCCGCCATGGCGTTGAAGCCCTCGGCCACGCGGTCGAATTCGTCGCCCGACCCGATCGGTACCCGGTGATCGAGCGCACCGGCGCGCAGCGCGCGGGCGCCTTCGAGCAGGCGGTCGAGCGGCCGCTGCAGGCGGCGGTTCAGGTGCAGGGCCAGCGTCACGGCGGCCAGCAGCACCAGCACCACCATGCTGAGCGCCTGCGTGCGCACGCGGTCCAGCCCGCGCTCGGTGGCCGCGCGGGCGATCGGCACCGCCCGCCGCTGGCGTTCGATGGCGCCGTTGACCAGTTCGCGCAGGTCGCGGCCGCGCGCCATGTCGAACACCTCGTTCAGTTCATGCCAGACGCCGGCGAAGTCGGCATCGCGCTGCAGCGGCACCAGCGCCACCAGCCGCGCCTGCACCGCGGCGATGTTGTCGCCGAGAAGGTCGGTCGTACCGGCGAGCTGGAGGACTTCCGCCGGGGTCGGCTCGCCGTCGCGCGCGGAGATCCCGCCCCACAGGTCGATGTCGCGCCGGGCCAGGTAGCGCAGCGTGGCGGCGCTGGCCTGCATGCTGGCCAGCAGGCGGTCGCGCACCTCCGGCGAGGCATCGGCGTTCATCAGGCGCTGGGAGGCCCATACCCGCAGGCGCTGCTTGTTGGCCGACAGTTCAAGCAGCTCGGAGAGGATGTCGCTGGCGAGCCGGCTGTGCGTCGCGTAATCGTTGACGCGGTTGGCGCCCCAGTACACAAAGCTGGCCTGGACGCAGACGAGCGCCACCATCAAGGCGAATGCGAGCGAAAGCCTGACTCGGAACATGAGAATCCGGGAGGGGTGCATGGCGTCTGCCGAACAGCGTCGGATCGGGAATGGGGGCGTGCTGCGTCGGGAACCCGCCGTGCGGATGGCGCCGGCAGCGTCCGACGATTATAGCGACGGGACCCCGGAAATCCCGCACGCCGCGCAGGCGCTCCGGACGCCGTCCGATGCCGATGGGGGGGCGGGTGGCTTGCTGGCCCGGCAGGGTGCGTGTCCGCGCCCCATGCCGTTTGCGCAGGCCCGGCGGGCATTGGCCGCGAACGGGGCGACGCGCTGATCCGCCGGCGGTCGTCCGTTGGCGGCGGGGACGAGCGCGACGCGGGCGCGCGACGGATGCTCAACAATGCTCAATCCGCCTGCGCGCGATGGTGCCCATGCGTCGGTGCCCCGGATTCAGGCACGGCGGCGGACAGTGCCGGCGCGGCCTCGGGGTTGCCCCGCCGCTGTTCCTGTCCCGGAAGCCTCAGGCGGTGCGTTCCTGGAGGGCGGCGAGCACCGCGTCCGTATGTTCACCGGGTTGGGGCAACGGACTGCGCACCCCCGGCCGCCGGCCGCCCATCAGCAGCGGCAGCAGCACGGTCGGCCCGACCGAGCCATCGTCCATCTGCATCGGCACCAGGCCGCCGCTGGCCTTCAGGTGCGGGTCATCGAGCAACTGATCCGGCCGCACGATCGGCGCGTACGGGATGCCGGCCGCCTCCAGCCGCGGTGCCAGCGTCTTCGCATCGTGGCCGGCGAGGATGCCGCCCAGTTCCTCCAGCAATTGCGTGCGCACCGCCACGCGCAGCGCATTGGTGGCGTACTGCGGGTTGTCGAGCAGCGCCGGATGGCCCAGCACCGTGCACAGCGTGGCGAACTGCTTGTCGCTCACCGCCCCGATGAACAACTGCTCGCCGTCCGCCAGCGTGAAGACGTCGTACACGCTCCAGGCCAGCGCGCGCGCGGGCATCGGCGGGGGCGGCTCGCCGGTCATCGCGTACTGCTGCATGTGCTGCGAGGCGAGGAACACGCAGTTCTCGAACAGCGCGCTCTGGATCTCCTGCCCGCGCCCGGTGCGCTCGCGCTCGCGCAGCGCCGCCAGCACGCCGATCGCACCGAACATGCCGCCCATGATGTCGTTGACCGAGGTGCCGGCGCGCAGCGGACGCCCGGCCGGGCCGGTCATGTACGACAGGCCGCCCATCATCTGCACCACTTCGTCCAGCGCGAGCCGGTGCTCGTAAGGGCCCGGCAGGAAGCCCTTGTGCGACACGTAGATCAGGTGCGGGTACGCCGCCGACAGCGCGGCGTAGTCCAGCCCGAGCTGTTCCATCAGTCCGGGCCGGAAATTCTCCAGCACCACATCGCACCGGCCGGCCAGCTCGCGGGCGGTGGCGCGGCCCTCGTCGGTGGTGATGTCGAGCACGACGCTCTTCTTGTTGCGGTTGAACGCGCGGAACAGGCCGATGCCCGGCCCGGGCAGGCCGCGCGTCTTGTCGCCGCCGGGCGGCTCGATCTTGATGACCTCGGCGCCCAGGTCGGCCAGGATCATGCCGCAGGTGGGGCCCATCACCAGGTGCGTGAATTCGAGAACGCGGATGCCGGCCAGCGGCAGGGATTCATTGTCGTGTTGCATGTGTGTCGGGCGGCAATCGCTTGAGGATGGAACCCCGGAAACATCCGGGGCGGGACCCGCGTGCCGGCGCATTCGATTGCCGGCTGCGCTCCCGCCCGATGTCGTGCCGGCGGGCACGCACATCCGGTTCCACATGTCTGGCCATGCGCCGTGATCCAGTCCGCCCGTGGGCAGGTGGCTGGCGCACGGGCGCCGTGGTCCAGGCTGTCATGTCGCCGCCTTCAGCGGGAGGCGTGGGCCGCGGATGTCGCGCACGGCCGTTTCCATCTCCGCTCCGGCTGCGCGATGTCGCGCTTCAGCGGATCACCTGGCCCTTGGCGTTGACGATGGTCATGTCGACAAAGCTTGAGCCAAGATGGTTGCTTGGCGTGAAATTGAGCATGAAGCCGTCCATATCGTAGTGGTTCATGGTTTCGAGCGCACGAATAAACTTGTCGCGGGTGAGATCGCGGCCGGCCCGTCGGAGTCCCTCGACAAACGCGCGCGCGGCGACATAGCCCTCCAGGCTGCCGTAATCGAACTCGGTGATGCCGTTGGACTTGAGCAGTTTCTGGTATTCGCGGACGATCGGCGTGGCGGCCTTGCGCGGATAAGGCATGACCTGGGAGATGACGACGCCGTTTCCGGCCGCGCCCAGTTCCTTGGTCTGCACGTTGCTGCCGACCAGCGACAGGTTGTAGAGCTGGCCGGCATAGCCTTGCGCCTTGGCCTCTTGGACAAGCGCCGCCACGGTCTGGTAGCCGCAGACCACGACGATGACGTCCGGCTTCTGGGCCAGCACGGTCGCCAGCGCGGCCCTGACGTCCGTGGTGTAGCGCCCGACGCCCGCCTGGGCGGCCAGCACCAGGCCCTGGTTGGCGGGGAAGGCCAGCGCTCGGTGCACGCCCTCCAATCCCGCCCTGCCGAACGCGTCGTCATTGTGGACGACGGCAATGCGCTTGAGGCCCACGACCCGGATCTGCTGAACGATCGCCGCGGTTTCGTCATTGAAGCCGGCGCGCACATGGAAGACATTGCGGACAAAGGGTTCGCGCAAGGACTGCGCACCGGCGTACGGCGCAAAGAACGGGATCCCTTCCGGATTGGCCAGCTTCATCGCGGCCAGGCTGCTTTGCGTGCCCACGTAGCCGAAGAGCGCGAATGCCTTCGCGTTGTTGATCAGCGCTCGGGTATTGCGCGTGGTGAGGTCGGGATCGAAGGCATCATCCAATACCCTGAAGTCGATCTTGCGGCCGTGGATGCCGCCCGCTGCGTTGACTGCATTGAAATACAGCCGGGCTCCCAGGCTCAGTTGCTGCCCCAGCGGCGCGGCCGCTCCGCTGAGCGGGGCGGACTGGCCCACGACGATGCTGTCGGCGGTCACGCCGGTCTGTGCGTGGGCGGCGAATCCCATGGCGCCCATGATGACGGCGGCCAGTGTTCCCAGCAGAATTCTCAATCGATCTTGCATCATGTTTCTATTCTCCCCATAAGAAATAGACCGGTATCCGGTTTTTTGATGTGCGTAGCGAGTCGCGTGAAGGATTCTGTCGGGTGTTTGGATTTCCTGCTTTTAAAGTCAGCCTTCAGGAATGAGGGTTTTTGATGTTTTTTTAGGGCTGGATTTATGGAATGGAACGGCAGGGTTGTCGATTAATGATGAACGAAATGTGCGTCAGCCGTAACTGATGTTTTAAAATGCTGGATGTAAAGTAAGGTCGATGCGTTTATAAGGATCATATCGCGCGGCGATGAAAGATAAGAATCGTAACGCTCAATAATTTTCAGAGAACAATAAACAATTAGCGGCGGAAGGCTCAATAATTTTCAGAACGGCGGGGCGGAAGCCCGGGTGATCCGCCGGGCTGTGCGGGTCGTGCGGAACCGGCGGCTTTCCCGTCTGGGCATTGCTGCCGGACGTCGAGCCGGCAGGGGGCTGCATTCGCGCGATGGCCCGATTCGCGTGCCATGGGTGTCACCTTCGCGAAGGCCGGGCCGGCCACGTGCCGGCTTTGACGATGGCTGAGCGCCAAGACTAGGCGCGTCGATCCCATCGCCCGGATGGACGCACGTCAAGCGTGGAAGCCGGCGCCCGTTTTGCGTGGAGGGAATGATGCGCCCCACGCGCGGCGTCGGGCATGGGGCGGACGGGTTGCTGCGGCCCGTTTATGCGTCCGGCGCGGCAGGGTGGGCGTAGATGCCGCGCAGGGCCAGGGCGCGATCGGCGTCGGGCAGCGAAAGGATGGCCTGCGCAAAGTCGATCAATGCATGGCAGCGCGCGGTGGCCGGCGCGGTGTGCCGCAGTGTCGGGAAGGTCAGCACGCGCTGCTCCTGCACGGGCAGCGCGGCGATCGCCAGCCGCAGCGCCGGCATGGCCTGGGTGCGGGTCACCACGGGCGTGTGTTCGGGGTCGGCCGCTTGCACGAGGTCGGAGAACAGTGCCTGCTCGCGCGTCAGCAGGGTGCCCGGCAGACGGGCGGCGACCGTGCCCGGGCCGTCGGTGCCGTCCAGGTAGCCCACGCAGGCTTCCGGGCTGATGTGCTGCAGCGTCTGCGCCTGATCGATCGTCAGTCGGGCGTTGGCGAGCAGCAGCGCGTCGGGCGCGGTCGGGAGCAGGGCGCGGTAGAGCCTGGACGATTGCGCGCGCAGCTGGGCGCGGATGTCGGCATCGCTGGCACTGCGCTGCAAGGCGGGCCAGACGCTGTCGAGCAGGCTCTTGAAATGGGCGGGGTATTTGCGTTCGAGCGTCGCATAGAGCGGTGCGGCGCGCAGCTCGGCGGCCAGCGCTTCGCGCGTGGTCAGCAGCGTGGCCATGGTCGCGTATTCGCCGCCCGGCGAGGCGCGCGTGACGACGCCGTTGTCCAGCAATTCCCGGGCGGTCGGAAACCACATCGTGTCGAACGGTGTGGCCTGGACATGGCGCACAAAGGCGTTCGGCAGGCCGGCCGCGGCATAGGCGCGCCAGAGTTCGCTATCGGTGGCGCCGGACACCTGGTCCTGATCGGCGCCGATCGCGCGCGGCCGGTGAAAGCCGATGCGCGCGCCGGGCGCGGCCGCGCGGTCGTCGCCGGCCAGGAAGGCGATGGTGCATGCCGACGCGCACGTGCGCTCCACATAGGTGTGCAGGCGATGGCGGCGGATCACCTCGGCGACCAGCGCCCCCTCGCGCAGCCAGCCGCCCTCGGAGCGCAGCACCACGGTGGTGGCGCCGGGTGTCTTGCGCAGGGCCTGTTCCAGGGCGTCGGCGGCACCATCGTTGATGCCGCCGGTGAAGAGCACGGCGCGCCCATCGCGCTGCGGCGTGACGGTGAACGGTGAAGCCGCCTGTTCGCCCAGCGCGGTGCGCCAGTGTGCCGCCAGGCGCGGCAGGTCATTGACGATGCGCGAGCCGGTGCCGATCGCGCCCAGCAGGATCATCAGCTTGGCCACCTTGGACCACACGCCGGACAGCCCGGCGCGCTGCTTCTCCGCCTGTTCGCGCTCCGCCGCGCGCCAAGTGCCCACGATGGCCCAGACCCACAGGATCAATCCGGTCGTATAGATCCACAGCAGCGCCGACGACGCGGCGCGTGCCGGCGCGTTGTGCGCCAGCGCGTGGGTGATGCCCGCGCTGAGCGTGACCGTACCGAACTGCATCGAGGCGGTATGCAGCCAGTAGGAGCGGACGAGGCTGTAGTCGCCGCGCCAGTGCCGTGCGAAGAAGTTGCGCGATGGCCGTGCCGCCGGCCGCGGATCGGCCGGGCAAGCAGGAGGGCGGACATCGGTAGCGGCGGAAGTCATGTTGAAGCTCACAACCGCATACCAGTGTGCGGCACGGCCATTGTCGCTGTCCGGCCGCACATGTCGCCTCCCCTCCTCGGAGGGATCAGGCCAGGATCGAGACCTGCGGCGGGTCGGCCGGCTCGATCGCGGCCGGGCTGGCCGGATGGTTCGATTGCGGTTGTGCGTGCTGTCGCACGTCGGCCGCGCCGGACGAGCCGGTCACCTTGCTGGTGACCTGCGCCTTGGCGGCCGCCGAGTTGCCGCCGGACGCGGTCGACTGCTTGTTCTCCAGCTGCTTCTCGGCCTGTTCGAGCCCCTTCTGGGACTGCAGGCGGGCGATCTGGGCCTGCACGATCTGGATCTGCTGGCTCAGCAACTGCTGCTGCTGCTGGAGTTGGCTGGCCGGCAGCCCCTGGTTGGGGAGGTCGGCGAGCGACTTCTGCAGGGTCTTCAACTGGCGTTGCAGCTGTTCGATCTGGGTGGCCGAGCTGCTCCCACCCATGGCACCGGTGGATGCGGTCGTCGATGAGGAAGAGGATGTCAGTTGCATAGCCGTCTCGCTGTTCAGTACGCCTGTGATCGGTCGGGTAGGCGGGAACTTTAGGGTTGCGGGAAAAATTCTCCATGCCCCCGTACTCGCTACGTCTTATATGAGGATGAGGACGCACCTCTATGGATGTCGCGGGCCGGGCGTGTGCCATGACCGGAGCGGCGATGAGGATCGCGTTGCATGTCCGGCGGGATTGGCGATGCGGCTCCATGCTCAACATCTGCAGTGCGACCGGTGAGAAAAAATGAGGACTGTGTTTCACATCAAGCCAGCTTTCGTGGCTTACGATTCGCTTCACGAGGCGATATTCCCTGCCGCATCACACAGTTTTGTATCGATTAAAGAGACACGTCTCTTTTAGATAGACGAAATAGTAGGTGCAATCCTACAAAGTGGCCGCCATCCTGTCGGTGTGACTCCTACAAATTGTGTGCTTTGGCATCGGAGTTGTCCTACAAGTTTTGTAGGACATGGTGGGAAGTGTCCTACAGGTTGATTCCCCGGCATCCCATGCTTCGAGTCGCGATTGTGCGACGCTTTCCCAAGCGATTTTTCGTCTCTTAAGGCAATAAAGTTGCTTTTTTTGGCGAAACGTTGGGTTAAAACCGTGTCAAACGCCCGCTTTAGCGCATGGTCTACCCCGGCTGTTTGAGCCGGCAAGCGCTGGTCCAGCAAGGTTTCTTAATGTTTTTGTAGGTAAATCGCCTACAAGAATTGTTGGCCTTCCACCCCTCCACGGTAGGGGGGCGCGCTTCTTTACTTAGCCGGCTGCGAAATCCACAATGTGTTCAACAGAAAACAACTTCGCCATGTCTGTCGCGACGTGAGTAGAAGGAGACGGAAGGGGCCGGCAACGGTGTCGACTGTCAGGAAAATCCGATTCGTGGGGATCGGCGAAGCCCGGCGAGGGAAAGCGGTTCGCAATCGCTGCCGGACGTCACCGCTAGGAATCGGGTGCGAGCTGTACTTTTACTGCACACGACGGGACAAACATGGACACCCAAGACATTGTTTCAGAGATCAGTGAACTGAATCTCACTTATCTGATGCTTGCCCAGCAGATGCTGGCCAAGGATCGCGATGCCGCCCTTTTTCGCCTCGGCATCTCGGAAGAACTGGCTGACATCCTGCTGACGATGTCGCCCGCGCAGATCGTCAAGCTGGCCAGCACCAACATGCTGCTGTGCCGTTTCCGCTTCGACGATCACGCCATCCTGGGTCTGGTGACCCAGCCGCACCGTGACAAGGGCCTGCAGCAATCGCAAATGTCGATTCTGCTCGCGCGTCAGGCGGTTGAGCAGATCAACTGAACGGTTCGAGGGCGGGTCTTTCCGCCCGGTTCAGCGATTCGGATGGGTAGCAGGAAGCAAGCGGGAGCAGTGCCATGCGTCATACCAGCGTCATGAACGAAGTCGAGCAGATCCACCTGGCAGCGGAATTGATTTCGCTCGGTGCGCGTCTGCAGTTGCTGGAACAGGAAACCACGCTCAGCCGCGAGCGCCTGGTCAAGCTGTACAAGGAAATCCGTGGTGAATCGCCGCCCAAGGGCATGCTGCCGTTCTCCGTGGACTGGTTCCTGACCTGGTCGCCGAACATCCATTCGTCGATCTTCCTGAACATCTACCGTTTCCTGGGCGAGAACAGCCGCAGCACCGGTGTGCGGCGCCTGATCTCGGCCTACAAGCTGTACCAGGAACACATCCACGTGCACGAACAGGAAGAGGTGCTGTCGATCACCCGTGCGTGGATGATGTTGAAGTTCTTCGAGGGGAAGATGTTGCACACCGTGAATTGCAAGCGCTGCACCGGCCATTTCGTGGCCCATGCGGAAGACCTGCACCACGACTACGTGTGCGGCGTGTGCCAGCCGCCGTCACGCGCGGGCAAGAAAAAGCGCGTGGCTGGCCAGGTCGATGCGGTCGCGGACAAGGCGATCGACGCCTGAACGGTTTTAAGCGGGACCGCCGGGGGGCGACGGGAATGGCGGGCGCGGGGCAAGTACGGGAAGCCCCGCAGTCCGCAAGCCTCCGCAAGCCATAACAAGAGCAGGGACAGGGCAGTAGAAAGCACAGGGGCTCAGACAGTACAAAAAGGGGAAGGGGGTAAGCCGGTCGCCACACGAGTCGTGGTTGACCGGCGTTTTTTTTGCCCCGCGTGCGCGATGAAGGGACGGAAAGCAATTTCCGTCCCTTTTTTCTTTCGATCCGCCGTGCCACGGGCGGCCCGTGAGGCGGGTGGCGCTCAAGCCGCCCGGTTTATTGCCGTTCTTGGAGGCAGGCACAACGTTTTCCGTGTGCCGCGTCGGACCAAAAACGGTGCCCAGAGCCTTCAGTAAACCGGGCGTGTGCCGTTAATTCCCCCTGTATTGATGCAGGATCGCCCATTCAGGAGTTTGCCCCGTGCTAGTCGCCATCGGTTACATCGTGATTCTCGCCTCGGTGTTCGGCGGCTACATGCTGGCCGGCGGGCACCTGGGTCCTCTGTTCCAGCCGACCGAACTGCTGATCATCTTCGGCGCCGGCGTGGGCGCCTTCGTGGTCGGCAACGACAAGAAGGCGATCAACGCGACCGTCAAGGCACTGCCGGGCCTGTTCAAGGGCTCCAAGTACACCAAGGCGCTCTACATGGAAGTGATGGCATTGCTGTACGTGATGCTGTCCAAGATCCGCCGCGAGGGGATGATGTCGATCGAAGCCGACATCGAATCCCCGCACGAGAGCGCGCTGTTCTCCAACTATCCCGCCATCCAGGCCGACCACCACGCGCTCGATTTCATCTGCGATTACCTGCGCCTGATGGTCGGCGGCAACCTGAATCCGTTCCAGATCGAAGCGCTGATGGATCAGGAAATCGACACGCACCACCACGAGGCCGAGCAGCCGGCCCGCATCATCACCAAGGTGGGCGACGCCATGCCGGCCTTCGGCATCGTCGCCGCGGTGATGGGCGTGGTGCACACCATGGGTTCGGTCGGCCTGCCGCCGGCCGAACTGGGCAAGCTGATCGCCTCGGCGCTGGTCGGTACCTTCCTCGGCATTCTGCTGGCGTACGGCTTCATCGGACCGCTGGGTTCGCTGCTGGAGCAGCGCGCCGAGGAGTCGACCAAGCTGTTCCAGTGCATCAAGGTGACGCTGCTGGCCAGCATGAACGGCTACGCCCCGGCGATTGCCGTGGAGTTCGGCCGCAAGGTGCTGTTCTCCACCGAGCGTCCCTCGTTTGCCGAACTGGAAGACCATGTGCGCGGTGCCAAGACCGCATAGCGATGCAGTTCGACCATGAGAGCGCGGCCCACGAACCGCGCCCCTTCTGACGCAGTACCAGACCGACGGGACGGACCATGAGCAAGTCCAGCACGCCGACCTTCATTGTGATCCGGCGCAACAAGAAAGGCGGGCACGGCCACCACGGTGGCGCGTGGAAGATCGCCTACGCCGATTTCGTGACCGCCATGATGGCGTTCTTCCTGCTGATGTGGCTGCTCAGCTCGGTGACCAAGGCCGAGCTGTCGTCGGTCGAAACGTATTTCCGCACGCCGCTGAAGGTGGCGCTGTTCGGCGGTGCGGGGTCGGGCGACCAGTCGAGCATCCTGCAGGGCAGTCCGGCCATCAAGCAGAACATGCCGCAGCCGAACCCGAGCCCGTCGCCGACGGTGCAGCGCCAGCGCAATATCCGCGACGAAAGCGATGACGCGGCGCTCAACAAGCTCAAGCAGCACATCATGGAGATGATCGAGTCGAACCCGGTGATGAACCAGTTCAAGCACCAGTTGCTGATCGACATGACCAGCGAGGGTTTGCGCATCCAGATCGTCGACCAGCAGAACCGTCCGATGTTCGCCAACGCCAGCGCCGAGGTGCAGCCCTACATGCGCACCATCCTGCGCGAGCTGGGCGCGGCGCTGAACGACGTGCCCAACCCGATCAGCCTGTCGGGCCACACCGATGCCACGCAGTACGCCACGCAGAACGGCTACAGCAACTGGGAACTGTCGGCCGACCGCGCCAATGCCTCGCGCCGCGAGCTGATCGCCGGCGGCATGAAGCCGGAGAAGGTGGCCCGCGTGGTGGGCCTGGAAGCCTCCGTGCCGCTGGACAAAACCGATGCGTTCAACCCGATCAACCGCCGCATCAGCATCGTCGTGCTCAACAACCGCACGGCCAACGCGGTGCGTGCCGGCGGCATCGAGCCGACCGCCGACCTGCGCAACGATGGCAAGGACACCTTGACCGACGCCGCCGCGCGCGCCACCGGCGTGGCCGAAGCAGTGGGCGCGAAGCCGTAACACAGACAGACGTCGAGAGCCGTCAGAGCCGAGGGAGAGAGCAGCCCATGAGCGAAAAACACATCCTGGTCGTGGACGATTCCACGTCGATCCGCCGCATGATCGCGGCCTGCCTGCGCGAATGCGGTTTCGCCGTGACGGAGGCCGCGGACGGCACCGCCGCGCTGGCCGCCGTGCAGCAGCGGACCGACGGCAGCCACCACCTCGTGATCACCGACCAGGTGATGCCGTCGATGGACGGCCTGACCCTGATCCGCGCGCTGCGCACGCTGCCGGCCTACGCCGACACGCCGATCCTGATGCTGACCACCGAGGCCGACAGCACCATCCGCGACCAGGCGCGCGCCGCCGGCGCCACGGGCTTTCTGCCCAAGCCGTTCGATCCGGACGGTTTAACGGATTCGGTGATGCAGCTGCTCGAATGGCACGCGCAGACCCACGGGTCCACGTCCACGCATTAAACGACCGAGACCACCGACATGAACCTCGATCTCAGCCAGTTTTTCGGCGCCTTCTTTGAAGAAGCGGAAGAGCTGCTCGTCGACATGGAGCGGCTGCTGCTCGATCTCGACGTCGCCAACCCATCCTCCGACGACCTGAACGCCATCTTCCGTTGCGCGCACTCCATCAAGGGCGGCGCTGCAACGTTCGGATTCACGCACATGACGGAACTGACGCATGTGCTCGAATCGATTCTGGACCGCGCACGCACGGGCACGCTGCAGCTGCGCGAGAACATGGTGGACGCCTTCCTGGAAACGAAAGACGTGTTGAAAAGCCAACTTGAAGCCTACCGGCACGAGCACCCGATCGATACCGCCACGCTCGAATACATGGTGGCGAAGCTCAACAGCCTGACCGCAGGGGAAGGCGCACCGGCGGCACCGGCACCGGCTGCCGCGGCACCCGCGGCCGCACCGGCGGCTGTCGCCGAACCGCAAGCTGAGGCGAAGGCCCCGGTATCCGCCGAACCGGCGATCGGCGAGATCGAGGGTGGGCTGGACATCAAGCTGACCGACGTGTCCGACGAGGACTGCGAGCTGATCGTCACCGAGCTCAAGCACCTGGGCACGGTGCTGCGCCACGCGCGCAGCGGCCGCAACAGTGAGATCGTGCTGCAGAGCACCTGCACGCCCGACGACATCATCGCGGTGAGCTGCTTCATCATCGACGCCGACCAGATTGTCATCGCGCCGCATGTGGCGGGCCAGGCGCCGGCCGCTGCCGCGCCGGCTGCGCCGGTGGCCGAGGCGGACGCCCCCGCTGCCGCCGTGGCTGCGCCGGTGCCGGCCGCCGCACAGACCGCGGCCCATGCGCCGGCGGCCAACGAAGCCGCGCGTCCGGCCGCTGCCGCCGCGCCGGTGCCGTCGCGTCCGGCCAGCGCCGAGAAGCAGGCCGTGGCCGCCGAGACCTCGATCCGCGTGGGCGTGGAGAAGGTCGATCAGCTCATCAACCTGGTCGGCGAACTCGTCATCACGCAGGCGATGCTGGCGCAGACGGCATCGGCATTCGACCCGGTGCTCAACGAGCGCCTGTTCGCGGGGCTGTCGCAGCTCACGCGCAATGCGCGCGATCTGCAGGAGGCCGCCATGTCCATCCGCATGATGCCGATGGACTATGTGTTCAACCGCTTCCCGCGCCTGGTGCGCGATCTGGCGCACAAGCTGGGCAAGCAGGTCGAGCTGTCGACCTTCGGCAAATCGACCGAGCTGGACAAGGGCCTGATCGAACGCATCATCGATCCGCTGACGCACCTGGTGCGCAACAGCCTGGACCACGGCATCGAGACGCCGGAGGCCCGTACGGCCGCCGGCAAGGAGGCCACCGGCCAGTTGCTGCTGTCCGCCGCGCACCAGGGCGGCAACATCGTGATCGAGGTGAGCGACGACGGCCAGGGCCTGAACCGCGACAAGATCCTGAAGAAGGCGCGCGAGCGCGGCCTGCCGGTGTCGGACAACATGACCGACGACGAGATCAACCAGTTGATCTTCGCGCCGGGCTTCTCCACCGCCGACCAGGTGACGGACGTGTCCGGCCGTGGCGTCGGCATGGACGTGGTCAAGCAGAACATCCAGTCGATGGGCGGCTATGTCGAGATCCAGTCGCAGCGCGGCAAGGGCACCACGATCCGCATCGTGCTGCCGCTGACGCTGGCGATCCTGGACGGCATGTCGGTCAAGACCGGCGAGGAAGTGTTCATCCTGCCGCTGTCGTGCGTGGCCGAATCGCTGCAGCCGCGTCCGGAAGACATCAAGGCGGTGCCCGGCGGCGGGCGCCTGCTCAAGGTGCGCAACGAATACCTGACGCTGGTGCCGCTGTACGAGCGCTTCCGCATCACGCCGTCGATTGCCGATCCGTCGGAGGGCATCGTGGTGATCCTGGATTCGGAAGGCAAGAAGATCGCCCTGCAGATCGACGAACTGGTCGGCCAGCAGCAGGTGGTGGTCAAGAACTTGGAGACCAACTACCGCAAGGTGTCGGGCATCTCGGGCGCGACCATCCTGGGCGACGGCAGCGTGGCGCTGATCATCGACGTGTCGGCGCTGATGCGCGAGACCCGCGTGGGCCATTCAGAAAGCGCCATGCGTGCCGTTACTGCCGAGAAGCAGGAGATGGCAAACGCAGCACCGGGCGGCCGGTTCTCGACCGAGGCGATGGCTGCCGCGTGAGCGGGCGCATCACCCGAGCGGAATCCGTTTTCCGACATTACCTACTCAATCTAGTGGCAGCAACGAGCTGAGGGAGCCGCAATGGAAGTCAAGGAACGTGCGATCGGTGAAGAGAGCGGCGGGGAAGAATACCTGGCCTTCACCCTGGGTCGCGAGGAATACGGCATCGATATCCTGAAGGTCCAGGAGATCCGCGGCTACGAGACCGTGACGCGCATCGCCAACGCGCCCGAGTTCATCAAGGGCGTGATCAACCTGCGCGGCATCATCGTGCCGATCGTCGACCTGCGCATCAAGTTCGAGCTGGAGCGCGTCGAGTACAACCAGTACACCGTCGTCATCATCCTGAACCTGAGCGATCGCGTGGTCGGCATCGTGGTGGACGGCGTGTCGGACGTGCTGACGCTGCAGAGCCAGCAGATCAAGCCGGCGCCGGAGTTCTCGGGCGCGCTGGACACGGAATACATCCGTGGCCTGGGCTCGATCGATGAGCGCATGCTGATCCTGGTGGACATCGAGAAGCTGCTGATGTCGGCCGACATGGCGCTGTGCGACGAAGCCGAAGCGGCCTGAGCAACGACGGACACAACGACGGCCGGGGTGCCTGAACGGTGCCCGCGGCCTGCATAGTCCCGGAGCGCGGCACCCCCGCGATCCGGAGAGCGGCCAGACACCAGGCCGGCGCCCAGCAAGGCGCCGGGACGATATACGGTGCATTCGCTCACAGGGGGTAATCATGTTCCGCGGTATGACCATCCGGCTCCGTCTGGCGCTGATGATGGTGGGCATCGGTGCGCTCGCCGTCATCGTGGGGACCACCGGTCTGATCGGCATGCGCCATGCCAATACGCGCGTGCAGGACACCTATGCGGTGCAATTGGCGGGTGCCGCGGCACTGGCCGATTCCGATTCCCGCCTGCTGAGCTTGCGCATCGCGCTCGACCGCGCGGCCATGACTCTGACGGCGCCGGACGTGGACAAGACCGTCGAGCGCGCCCGGATGTTTCTCGCCAGGTCCGATGCGGCCTGGAAGCGCTACCGCGCCCTGCCGTCGACTCCCGATGAACGTAAGCTGGCCGACGCAGCCGATGCCCTGCGCAGCGTGTTCCTGCGCGACGGCGCCCAGGTACTGATGCAGGCCATCCAGGCCGGCGATGCCGGGCGCACCGGCAAGACCGTGATGGAGGCGATGCGGGCCCTGTACCGTCCGCTGGGCGACAAGGTGGCCGCGCTGTCGCGCATGCAGATGGAGATCGCCCGCGCCAGCTACGAGGCCGGCCAGCGCGAGTACGATGGCCTGAGCGCGTTGACCGCCGCGCTGCTGGTGGGCGGCATCGTGGGCGGAGGGCTGCTGACCAGGGCCTTGCGGCGCTCGATCACGGTCCCGCTGAACCGCGCGATCGAGCAGGCGGAACACATCACCCGGGGCGACCTGACGCATGCGATCCACGTCGACCGCGCCGATGAGACCGGCCGCCTGCTGCAGGCACTGCAGCGGATGCAGGACGGCCTGCAGCGCATGGCCGGCCAGGTGCGGGCCGGGTCGGATTCGATCGCCAGCACGACGCAGCAGATCGCCGCGGGCAATGCCGATCTGTCGCAGCGCACCGAGCAGCAGGCCTCGTCGCTGGAGGAAACGGCGTCGAGCATGGAGCAGTTGACCGGCATGGTGAAGCAGAACGCCGACCATGCGCGCCAGGCGAGTTCGCTGGCGGTCAATGCCTCCGATGTGGCCGTCAAAGGTGGCGAGGTGGTCTGTCGGGTGGTCGAGACCATGGCCGGCGTCAACGACAGCAGCAAGAAGATTGCCGACATCATCGGCGTGATCGAAGGGATTGCCTTCCAGACCAATATCCTGGCGCTCAACGCCGCCGTAGAAGCGGCGCGGGCGGGCGAGCAGGGCAGAGGGTTTGCGGTGGTGGCCGGCGAGGTGCGCAGTCTGGCGCAGCGCTCGGCGGGCGCGGCCAAGGAGATCAAAGAACTGATCTCCGACTCGGCCGGCCGGGTCGAGAACGGGACCACGCTGGTGGCCGAAGCCGGCACGGTGATCGACGAAGTGGTGGTGGCGGTCAAGCGCGTGACCGGCATCATGGGCGAGATCTCCGCCGCGTCGCAAGCGCAGAGCGAAGGCATTGCCCAGGTCAACCTCGCCGTGGCGCAGATGGACGAGGTCACGCAGCAGACCGCGGTACTGGTGGAGCAGGCGGCTGCGGCGGCCATGTCGCTGCAGGAGCAGGCCGACGGCCTGCGCGGTACGGTAGCGACCTTCCGCACCCGCGTGGATGCGCCGGCAGCGGCCGTGACGCAACCCGCGCGGCCCGTCGCCGCCGTGGCGAAGGCGCCGGCACGCGGCGGCGGCCGCGCGCGGCATCCGGTGCGCAAGGCAGCCGTGGCGCTGCCGGGCACAGCAAGCAGGGCCGCGTCGCCGTCGCCGGCGGCAGCGGTTTCGAACACGCGTCAAGCAGCGGCCAAGGCCGTTGCGCAGGCGCCGAAGAAGCCAGTTCCCAAACTCGTCGCGGCAGGAGGTGGCGAGAGCGACTGGGAAACCTTTTGACCATGTATGCACGGGATCTTCGCTGCTCGCGAAAGCTCTCTCGTGTGTGTTTGTGGTGTGCAGCCTGCCCTTCGGGGCAGGTTTTTTTTTCGCCCGGGTTTTTGCCTGGGCAGGCCATGCCGCCGGGAGCCAGGGGTTAAAGCGGCTGTTCCGATGACGTTGACGGAAGCAGCGGTGGACAGAAAAGGGAGAAAAGGGGCAACTGCGGAAGACAAGGGGGCAAGAAAGCACATTCAGCGATTGCACCGGTGGCGGTGGTCGCGGTTTGCGCTGCGGCAGCCGCGCCAGCCCTCAAGACGGCGGCGCCTTCTGCCGATGAAGAGGGCTGGAGCACATTCTGAGTACGAAGCCGCGCCCGGGCATACGGAGACGGCGCGGCCTCGGCATCAAGGGTGTCCTGTCCGCCGGTTGGCATCACGCGGGCGCCGGGACGCGCGCAATTACGGGGTAGTTCACCATGGCACAGACATTGGCGCCAGTTTCGCCGACGCTCGCGTCGCGCGAGTTTTCGTTCACGGCGGCAGATTTCGCCCGCATCCGCGACCTGATCTATCGGCGCGTCGGCATTTCGCTGTCCGACCGCAAGAGCGAGATGGTCTACAGCCGCCTGGCACGGCGGCTGCGCGTGGTCAACATCGCTTCGTTCCGCGATTACCTGGACGCTTTGGAGAACGGTCACCTGCCCGAGGAGTGGGAGGCCTTCACCAATGCGCTCACCACCAACCTGACCGCGTTCTTCCGCGAGCAGCACCATTTCCCGCTCCTGGCCGAGCACGCCAAGGCCAAGCGCGCGCCGTTCTCCGTCTGGTGCTCGGCCTCCTCGACGGGGGAGGAGCCCTATTCGATTGCGATCACGCTGGCGGAGACCTTCGGCTCGATGTCGCCGGGGCAGGTGAGCGTGGTCGCCTCCGATGTGGACACCAGCGCCCTGGCGCGCGCGCGCGCCGGCATCTATCCGATGGAGCGCGTGTCGGCGCTGTCCGCCGATCGGCTCAAGAAGTATTTCCTGCGCGGCACCGGCAAGCAGGAAGGCTATGCCCGCGTGCGGCCCGAGCTGCAGGCGATGATCGACTTCCGCCAGATCAACCTGCTCGACCGCGATTGGCCGCTCACGCAGAAGTTCGACGTCATCTTCTGCCGCAACGTGATGATCTATTTCGACAAGCCGACCCAAGCCAAGATCCTGGAGCACTTCGTCGACGTGATGAAGCCGGACGGCCTGCTGTTCGCCGGCCATTCCGAGAGCTTCCTGCAGGTGACCAAGGCATGGTCGCTGCGCGGCAAGACGGTCTATGAAATCGCGCCGGAGATCCGCGCGAAACTGGGGGCACGATGATCGAATTCGGCAAGAAGGCGGTCCCGCGCGCGGCCATGTCCGATACCGTGCGCAGCGACAGCGGCATGACCGCCGGCGCCATGGCGACGCTGGCGCAGTCGGCCGCCAGCACGCACGCCTACTACGACACCACCTTCAGCCGCCGCGCCATGAAGGTGCTGCCCGGCGAGTACTACGTCACCACTGAAGACCTGATGCTGGTGACGGTGCTCGGCTCGTGCGTGTCGGCCTGCGTGCGCGACAAGATTCTCGGCATCGGCGGCATGAACCATTTCATGCTGCCCTCGCGCAACGAGTCGGAGTCGATCCTGTCGCCGTCGATGCGCTACGGCACGCATGCCATGGAAGTGCTGCTCAACCAGCTCTACCGGGCCGGCGCGCGGCGCGAGCACCTGGAGATCAAGGTGTTCGGCGGCGCGGCCGTGCTGGCCGGCATGAGCACGCTGGACGTGGGCGAGCGCAACGGCAAGTTCGTGCTCGAATTCCTGCGCAGCGAAGGGCTGCCGGTGGCCGCCAAGGATCTGTTCGACGTGCATCCGCGCAAGGTCTACTTCGTGCCGTCCACCGGCCAGATCATGGTGCGCAAGCTGCGCCAGCAGGGGTCGGCGGCCGAGCTGGACAGCGAGGCGCAATACGCGAGCAAGCTGTCCAGGTCCATCTCGGCCAAGCCGGCTTCCCGCCTGCAACTGTTTACGTAATCCCTGTACTTGCCCCCCCGATATGAACGACAAACGCAAGATCCAGGTGCTGTGCATCGATGATTCGGCACTGATCCGCAGCATCCTGAAGGAAATCATCAACGCCCAGCCGGACATGGAAGTGGTCGGTACCGCGCCGGACCCGATCATCGCGCGCGACCTGATCAAGCAGACCAATCCGGACGTGCTGACCCTCGATGTCGAAATGCCGAAGATGGACGGCCTCGACTTCCTGGAAAAGCTCATGCGCCTGCGCCCGACGCCGGTGGTGATGATCTCTTCGCTGACCGAGCGCGGCTCCGAGGCCACGCTGCGCGCGCTGGAGCTGGGCGCGGTGGATTTTGTCGCCAAGCCCAAGCTGGGCATGCGCGACGGCATGAACGAATACGCCGACCAGATCGCCGACAAGATCCGCGCGGCGGCCCGGGCCCGGCTGCGTCCGCGCACGGCGGCACCGGCCGCGGTGGCGCCGGCCCACGCCACCCATGCGGTCCATGGGGCCCACGCGCGCCCCGAACCCAGCGTGGTTGCGGCGGCGCCGGCAGCGGCCCGTACCCATTTCTCGTCGACGGAAAAGCTGATCATCGTCGGCGCATCCACCGGCGGCACCGAGGCCATCAAGGATTTCCTGCTGGAGATGCCGCCCGACTGCCCCGGCATCCTGATCGTGCAGCACATGCCGGCGGGCTTCACCACGTCGTTCGCCAAGCGGCTGGACGGCCTGTGCCGCATCCGCGTCAAGGAGGCCGTGCACGGCGAGCGCGTGCTGCCGGGCCACGCCTACATCGCCCCGGGCGACATGCACTTGTCGCTGGGCCGCAGCGGCGCCAACTATGTGACCGAGCTGGACCAGAACCCGCCGGTCAACCGCCATCGCCCGGCGGTGGACGTGCTGTTCCGCTCGGCGGCGCGCAATGCCGGCGCCAACGCGATCGGCGTGATCCTGACCGGCATGGGCAAGGACGGCGCCGCCGGCATGCTGGAGATGCGCAACGCCGGTGCCTACAACGTCGCCCAGGACGAGGCCTCCTGCGTGGTCTACGGCATGCCCAAGGAAGCCGTGGCCCACGGCGGCGTGCATGACATCCTGCCGCTGCACCAGATCGGGCCGCATGTGCTGGCCAAGCTGTCGGCGCATGGCCGGGTGACCCGCGTGTAATTGCTGTTGCCGGCAGACTGGCTACGGGCGCGGCGGTCCTGCGCGCGCCCGGCGCCACGTGCCAGCCGGGCCCTGCTCAAGAAACAGGGCCGGTGGCCGATAAGACTGCCAGGTGTCCCGAAACCCCCCAATTCAGTCAGTTTGCGGAGATTGTGTCCATGGACAAGAACCAGTACCGATTCCTCGTCGTCGACGATTTTCCGACGATGCGCCGGATCGTGCGCAACCTGCTCAAGGAGCTTGGTTTCGCCAACGTCGACGAGGCCGAGGACGGTGCCGCCGGCCTGGCCAAGGTCAAGGAGGGCCGGTTCGATTTCGTGATTTCGGACTGGAACATGCCCAATATGGATGGCCTGCAGATGCTGCAGGGCATCCGTGCCGATCCCAACCCCGGCATCAACAAGCTGCCGGTGCTGATGGTGACGGCCGAGGCCAAGAAGGAAAACATCATCGCCGCCGCCCAGGCCGGTGCCAACGGCTACGTGGTGAAACCGTTCACCGCGGCCACGCTGGACGAGAAGCTGGGCAAGATCTTCGAAAAGATCGAGAAGGGGGCGTGATGAGCGAGCAGAACGAAGGCGCCCGCGCAGGCGCCGGCAAGGCCGTTGCCGAACCGGAAGTGATGCCCGAAATGCTGCAGCGGATCGGGCACCTGACCCGCATGCTGCGCGAGAGCATGCGCGAGTTGGGCCTGGACAAGGGCGTGGAGCGTGCCGCCTCGGCCATCCCCGACGCGCGCGACCGCCTGAACTACATCGCCAACATGACCGAGCAGGCGGCCACCCGCGTGCTCAACGCCATCGACGCGGCGCGCCCGGTGCAGGATCAGCTCGAAGGCGAGGCCGAGGAGCTCGTCACGCGCTGGCAATCCTGGATGGACCGCCAGTTGGGCGATGACGAGATCCGCGGCCTGGTCGAGATCACTAACGGCTTTCTGCGCAGTGTCCCGCAAAAGACGCGCGACACCAACCAGCAGCTCATGGAGATCCTGATGGCCCAGGACTTCCAGGACCTGACCGGCCAGGTGATCAAGAAGGTGCTGGACGTCGTCCAGCTGATCGAAAGCCAACTGGTGGGCATCCTGCTCGAGAACGCGCCCGAGCATCTGCGCGTGGAAGTGGGTTCGTCCCTGCTCAACGGCCCGCAGATCAATCCCGACCATCCGGACGTGGTCTCCAACCAGGAGCAGGTCGACGATCTGCTGGAGAGCCTCGGGTTCTGACCGGCCCCGAGCCCCCTGGCGTTCTGCCACGCCCATCCACCGGAAACGATTTCGTCCGGTCAGCCGCCACGCGCCATTGCCGCCGTGGCGGCCATCATGTCTTGCGCACCTTGCGTGCAACGACGTTCGTCGGGACGGACAAGGCTTCGCCTGCCGTTCTTCGATCTGGCCAACGGTCGCTGCATCATCCATTCAGTCTCCATGACGAGTCGTGAGGCGCTAGCTATTGCGATGCCGGCTTTTTGACGATAAGCAAGCTCCTGAGGGGCTTTTTCCGCGCTTCGGCGGGGCGGCCGAGGTCCGATAATGCGACCGTCGCGTCGGTCTGCGGGCCGATGCGTTTTCCCTTGCTTCCCGTTCCCCAGCCTCTCGCAGCCCCGGCATGTCCGAAGACAGCGATCTCGAAAAGACCGAACCCGCCTCGGCGCGGCGCCTCGAGCAGGCGCGCGAAGAAGGCGACGTTCCCCAGTCGCGCGAACTGGTGTCGTTCGTCCTGCTGGCGGTGAGCGCGGGCGGGCTGTGGGTGATGGGCGAGTCGATCGTGCGGGCTGCGTCGTCGTTCCTGGCGCGCTGCCTGGAGTTCCACCGCTACGACTACACCCGCGCGCAGGACCAGTGGCAGTACGTCGGCGCCCAGTTCGGCCCGCTGGCCATGGTGCTGGCCGGGCTGATGCTGATGCTGGTGCTGGCGGCGCTGGCACCGCTGGCGCTGACGCGCGGGGCGATTTCCTTCAAGCCGCTGACGCCCGACATCACGCGCCTGATCGGCATGCACGGCCTCAAGCGCATGTTTTCCGTGCAGGGGCTGCTGGAGCTGCCGCGCCTGCTGGCCAAGCTGGTGCTGGTGGGCGGCGTCGGCTGGTGGCTGATCCTGCATTATCGCGATGACTTCGTGGAGCTGCCGCGCCAGGACCTGGTCGCCGGCATGCACGACACCATGCACGTGGCCGGCGTCGCCTTCCTGTGCATGGCCGGCGTGATGCTGCTGGTGGCGGCGGTGGATGTGCCGCTGGCGCTGTGGCAATACGCACGCAAGCACCGCATGACCAAGGAAGAGGTGCGCAAGGAGCACCGCGAGTCCGAAGGCGACCCGCAGCTCAAGGGCCGCATCCGCGCCATGCAGCGCCAGGCGGCCCAGCGCCGCATGATGGCCGACGTGCCCAAGGCGGACGTGATCGTGACCAACCCGACGCACTATGCGGTGGCGCTGCGCTACTCCGAGCAGGAGGGCGGCGCGCCGCGCGTGCTGGCCAAGGGCGCCGACATGGTGGCCGCCAAGATCCGCGAGCTGGGCGCCGAGCACAAGATCCCCATGCTGGAAGCGCCGCCCCTGGCGCGCGCGCTGTACCGCCACACCGAGATCGGCCACCAGATTCCGACGGCGCTGTATGCCGCTGTGGCCGAGGTGCTGGCCTACGTCTACCAGCTGCGCCGCGTGCGCACCCACGGCGGCCGCGCGCCGGTCCGGCCCACCGACCTGCCGGTGCCGGCCGACATGGACCCCGGGCCGCAGCCGGGTCCGGACGACGAGCCGGACGCTGCCTGAGCCGGGTCCGGCCCTGATGGACGCGGCGGCACCGATCGCGGCTTCCGTACCCTCCCCTTGTAGGGTATATCGCAGAAAAGCCACCTTTTGGGTGGCTTTCTCACGCCTTCGATCAGGCGCGTTCCCCGGCAAGATGGCATCCATCGAAAAGCCGCGCCGACACCGGCGCTGCCACAGATCCCCCAAGCCGACGCCCGTGACCGATCGATGAACCCCGCACTGCTCCGAGTTTCCGATTTCCTGCGCCGGGGCGATTACCGCTCCGCCGCCGGCCCGGTGCTGATCATCCTGATCCTGGCGATGATGGTGCTGCCGCTGCCGCCGTTCGTGCTGGATCTGCTGTTCACGTTCAACATCGCGCTGTCGATCATCGTGCTGCTGATCAGCATGCACACCCTCAAGCCGCTGGATTTCTCGTCGTTCCCCAGCATCCTGCTGATCACCACGCTGATGCGGCTGTCGCTCAACGTCGCCTCCACCCGCGTGGTGCTGATGGAGGGCCACACCGGTCCGGACGCCGCCGGCAAGGTGATCGAGGCCTTCGGCCACTTCCTGGTGGGCGGCAACTACACCGTCGGCATCGTGCTGTTCATCATCCTGATCATCATCAACTTCATGGTGATCAGCAAGGGCGCGGGCCGCATCGCCGAGGTGAGCGCGCGCTTCACGCTCGATGCGATGCCCGGCAAGCAGATGGCCATCGACGCCGACCTCAACGCCGGCCTGATCCGCGAAGACGAGGCCCGCCGCCGCCGCCAGAACATCGCCCAGGAGGCGGAGTTCTTCGGCTCCATGGACGGTGCCAGCAAGTTCGTGCGCGGCGACTCGGTGGCGGGCATCGCCATCCTGCTGATCAACATCGTGGGCGGCCTGGCCGTGGGCGTGCTGCAGCACGGCATGGACATCGGCCACGCGGCCACCAACTACACGCTGCTGACCATCGGCGACGGCCTGGTCGCGCAGATCCCCGCGCTGGTCATTTCCACCGCGGCCGGCATCATGGTCAGCCGCGTCTCCACCGACAAGGACATCGGCCAGCAACTGTCGACCGAGCTGTTCGGCATGCCGGCCGTGCTGCTGACCACCGCCGTCGTGATCGGCCTGCTGGGCCTGGTGCCGGGCATGCCGCATTTCCCGTTCATCCTGTTCGCCGGCCTGCTGGGCTACACCGGCTGGCACCTGAAGAAGAAGCGCGAAGTGCCGACGGTCCCGCCGATGCTGCAGGCCATCGCCCCGGTCGATACGCCCGAAGCCAGTTGGGACGACGTGGCCTGGGTGGACGTGCTGGGCCTGGAGATCGGCTATCGCCTGATCCCGCTGGTCGACAAGAGCCAGGACGGCGAGCTGCTGCGCCGCATCAAGGGCATCCGCAAGAAGTTCACGCAGGACATGGGCTTCCTGGCGCCGGTGGTGCATATCCGCGACAACCTGGAGCTGGGCCCGTCGTCGTACCGCATCACGCTCAAGGGCGTGGAGATTGGCCAGGGCGAGGTGCAGCAGGGCAAGTTCCTGGCCATCAACCCGGGCGGCCAGGCGGGCTATTCGGGCACGCAGCTGCCGGGCATCCCCACCGTGGACCCGACCTTCGGCCTGCCGGCCCTGTGGATCAACGCCGATGTACGCGACCGCGCCCAGGCCGAGGGCTACACCGTGGTCGATTGCAGCACGGTCATCGCCACGCACGTCAATCAGTTGATTTACACCCATAGCACCGAGCTTCTCGGCCGTTTGGAAGTGCAGCAGTTGCTCGATCATTTGGCCAAGGAAGCACCGAAGCTGGTCGAAGACGTCTGCCCCAAGCTGTTGCCCGTCGCGACCGTGCAGAAGGTGCTGCAGAACCTGCTGGACGAAGGCCTGCATATCCGCGATATCCGCACCATCGTCGAGACGCTGGCGGAACACGGAGGCCGCACCCAGGACCCCGCCGAACTCACCGCCGCCGTGCGGATCGCGCTGGGCCGGGCCATCGCCCAGCAGCTCTTCCCGAACAAGACCGAAATGCAGGTCGTCACGCTCGAACCGAATCTGGAGAACATCTTGCTGCAAAGCCTCGTTGGCGGAAACGCCGGCCCGATCGAACCGCAACTCGCCGACTCGCTGATCCAGGCGGCCACCGATTCGTCGCGGCAGCACGAGCAGCTCGGCCAGACCGGCGTCCTGCTGGTGCCGCCCGCGCTGCGGCCGATGCTGGCGCGCCTGTTCAAGCGTGCCGCACCCAGCCTGCGCGTGCTGTCGCACGCTGAAATTCCCGATCACCGCACGATTAAGGTTGTCGCCATGCTTGGAGGCCGCGCATGAAGATGCATCGATTCACCGGATTGACCTCGCGCGATGTGTTGCGCAAAGTGCGCGACCAACTGGGCGATGGCGCGCTGATTCTCTCGAACCGCGCCATCCCCGGCGGCATCGAGGTCATCGCCGCCGCCGACTCGCACCTGGATGCCCTGATCGACACGCAGTCGACGGCACCCAAGGCCGCCCAGCGCCGTCCGGTGATGCCCGCCCCGATTCCCGAACCGGCTCCGGCCGCCGCCGCCCTCGACGGTGCCGCACCGGAAGCCGCGGCACAGGTCCCGGCCGAGGCGCCCGCGCTCAATGCGCTGGCCCGCCTGCGCAACCGCTTTGCCGGCGCGCGCCGCACCGCCGCGAACGAAGAAGCGACCGCCACCGCTGCCAGGCCCGCCGCCGGCCGCACGGTGCAGACTCGCGTGGACGACGACGTCTCGCTCGGTGGCATGTCGGAGGAACCGCTGGCCGCTTCCACCCGCATGCTGGCCGGCCTGCTGATGGACCACGCCAACGACGACGCGGCCCAGACGCTGGCCAGCACCGCCCAGTTCATCGCCCGCCGCACCCAGGCCGCCGAAGAGGCCGAGCCGTCGGCGCCGCAAGCCGCCGCGCCCCGCGAGCCGCGTTCGCTGCGCAGCTTCGCCGAACGCGTCGAGGCCCAGGCCCGCGCCGCGCGCGCCGAACAGGCCCGGCTGCATCCGCTGGTCGAAGCGCAACCGCAGCCACAGCCCGAGATCCGCAAGCCCGCCGATGTCTTCGTCCGCATGGAGGAGCCCGTGGCCCACGCCGATGCGCCGCGCGACGACACGAGCCTGCAGCGCTCGGACATCCAGGCCGACTTCAAGGCCGAGACCGCGGCCATGACCCGCCGCATGGTCGGCGAGATCGAAGTCCTGAAGAGCACGCTCACCGACGCGATGTCGAGCCTGGCCTCGCTGGGCGTCAAGCTCGGCGACCCGGTGCGCACGCGCCTGTTCCAGACCATGCTGAACGCCGGCTTCTCGGCGCAGCTCACGCGCTACGTGCTGGACAACATGCCGCAGCACGGCACGTATGACAGCGCGCTGGACTTCGTGCAGCGCGCGCTGGAGAAAAACCTGACCGTGGTGCCCGACGAGAACAGCCTGCTCGACCAGGGCGGCGTGTTCGCCCTGATGGGCCCGACCGGCGTGGGCAAGACCACCACCACCGCCAAGCTGGCCGCGCGCTTCGTGCTGCGCCACGGCGCGTCGCGCGTCGCGCTGCTCTCGACCGACAGCTACCGGATCGGCGGCCACGAACAGCTGCGCATCTACGGCAAGATCCTCGGCGTCACCGTGCATGCCGTGAAGGATGCGCAGGACCTGAGCCTGGCGCTGGGCGACCTGCGCGAGAAGCACGTGGTGCTGATCGACACCATCGGCATGAGCCAGCGCGACCGCGCCGTCTCCGAGCAGATGGCGATGCTGCATGCCGTGGGCCCGTCCATCAAGCGCCTGCTGCTGCTCAACTCCACCAGCAACGGCAAGACGCTGGACGAAGTGGTGAGCGCCTACCGCGACGCCAACCTCGCCGGCTGCATCCTGACCAAGATCGACGAGGCCGCCTCGGTTGGCCACGCCATGGACGTGATGATCCGCAACCGCCTGCCGCTGCACTACGTGTCGTACGGCCAGCGCGTGCCGGAGGACATCGCCGTGCCCAACAAGAAGATGCTGGTCCACCGGACGTTCCGGACCAGCGCCGAGCAGTCGTCGTTCGCGCTGGACTCGGATGAATCGCTGCTGGTGGCCCAGGGCCCCGCGCGAAGCCGCGAACCCGGTCTGGCTGCGTTCGACTTTGCCTGACACGGGAGGGCGATCGTGACGACGTCATTCGCCAAGGACCAAGCTGACGGGCTGCGCCGCATGCTGGGGCAGTCGTTGTGCCGCCATGTGCTCGTGATCGCCGGCGAGGACCAGGTCGACGACGTGGTCGACAACCTGCGCGCCGCGCTGAGCACCATGGGGCGCGACGCCGCCGTGGTGAGTGCGCCGACCATCCTCGCGCTGGACGGCGTGCTGGAGCAGCACGACGCGGAGGCCGACGTGACACTGGTGGCCGCGCATTTCGGCATCCGCGCCCTGAGCACGGTGGCGGAGGCCTGCGATGACGTGCTGCTGATCTTCCCGGAGGCGCCCGAAGGCATCAAGGCTGCCTACACGCTGCTCAAGAAGACGGCGGTGCTGCAGGGCAGCAAGGGCGGCAGCGGTATCCGCACCGTGGTCAGCGGCGCGCGTTCGGTCGATTCCGCCGTGCGCGTGTTCGGCAACCTGTCGAACACCGTCGGCCAGTACCTGAACACTCGCATCGATTTCGCCGGCTACATCCCCGATGACCGGCACATTGAACTCGCGCAGTCGCTGGGCAAGCCGGTCGTCAGCGCGTTTCCCGCATCGCCCTCGGCCATGGCCTTCCGCCAGCTGGCCGAGGAGATGCTGAGCTGGGCCAGCGTCGAGGCCCAGCCCGGCTCCGACGCACCGCCGTCGGAAGTGGCCGTATCGGCGCAGGACCCGGCGCATGCGCCGGCAGAGACAACGTCGATTCCCACGCCCCACGCCAACGCGTGCGCGGCCGAGATGGTTTATTGAGGGCGCATCATGCAAGACGCGTCAAAGGCAGGCATGGACATGTATACCGCTACCGGTCGCAAGACCAAGTCCGACGAGATGGCAGCGTACGCACCGCTGGTGCGCCGCATCGCCAACCAGATGATGGTGAAGCTGCCGGCCAGTGTCGAACTCGACGATCTGATCCAGGCCGGCATGATGGGCCTGCTCGACGCGCTGTCGCGCTACGAGGAAACCCAGGGCGTGCAGTTCGAGTTCTACGCGGCCCAGCGCATCCGCGGCGCCATCCTGGACGAGCTGCGCGGTTCCGACTGGCTGCCGCGCGGGCTGCGCCGCAACGCGCGCACCATCGAGCAAGCGATCCAGAAGCTGCAGCAGCAGAAGGGCCGCGCGCCGACCGAGACCGAGATTGCCGCCGCGCTGGAGATGTCGCTGGCCGACTACCAGAAGCTGCTGGTCGAGCTGCAGGGCAGCCAACTGCTGTACTACGAAGACTTCGACCGCGAAGACGCCGACGCCTTCATCGAGAACCGCGCCGCCGAGAACGACGCCACGCCGCTGGACCAACTGCTCGACCACGACCTGCGCGAATCGGTGGTCGCCGCCATCGAGGCGCTGCCCGAGCGCGAGAAGCTGATGATGAGCCTGTACTACGAGCAGGACCTCAACCTGCGCGAGATCGGCGCCGTGATGGGCGTGTCGGAATCACGCGTGTGCCAGATTCACAGCCAAGCCATCGCCCGCATCCGCGCGCGCCTGCGCGAGCGGGCCTGGCTGCCGACGCCGGGCTGAGCCGGCGCCTTCCGCTCCACCGCCAGTGGTCTACTGCGCGGCCAGCGAGTCGACTCGCGGCCGCGCTTTTTGTTGCTCGGCCTGGGGCAGCAGGCGTGCTGCCTGCGCGTCCCACACGCGCGTCTCGCCGTGGCGGAACAGCACGAACCGGTCGGCGGCGATGTCGCGCGCGCGCAGGGCATTCGCCAGGTCGGCGATGGGCTGGTCGAGCGGTTCGTCGGTTAGCGGGAACGTGCCCCAGTGGATGCCGACCGCGTGCCGCGCGCTGATATCCAGCATCACCTGCACCGCCTCGGTCGGGTCGATGTGCTGCGTCTTCATGAACCAGCGCGGCTCGTAGGCGCCCACCGCGATCGCCGCCACATCGAAGTGGCCGAAGCGCGCGCCGATGTCGCGGGTGTCCTGCGAATAGCCGAGGTCTCCGGAAAACCAGAAGCGCAACTGCGGATGCAGCAGCGCCCAACTGCCCCACAGTGTCCGGTTGCGGTCGCCAAGGCCGCGCGCCGACCAGTGCTGCACGGCGCAGAAATGCACGCTGAACGGCCCGAAGCGCGCTTCGTCGTCCCAGTCGAAGGCACGCACGTTGGCGTGTTCGCCCGCCAGGCGCGTGCCGCGCACGTGGCGCTTGAACCAGCGGTCGATGCCCAGCGGCACGAAGAACATCGGCGCGCCGCCCGGCTGCCGCATCAGCGCGCGCACGCTGGCGCGGTCGAGGTGGTCGTAGTGGTTGTGCGAGATCAGCACCAGGTCGATATGCGGCAACTGCTTGAGCGACAGCCCCGGCGGCTGGTGCCGGCGCGGGCCGGCGAAGGGCAGCGGCGAGGCGCGCTTGCCGAACACCGGATCGGTCAGCACGTTCAGCCCGTCGATCTGCAGCAGCAGGGTTTCGTGCCCGATCCACGTCAACTGGGGCACGGCGGGCGGGCGGCGGATGGCTGCCAGATCGGCCGGCACGCAGGACAGATCGGCGGTGGGCGGCTTGGGCAGGCCGAGGCGGCGGCGTTCGCGCATCCACTTCCAGGCGTCGCCGTCGCGGGGTGCGTGGGGATAGCGGTTGCGGAAGCCGTCCGGTGTGTGGTGGGGCTTGGATGGATCGTAGTCGGGGTTCTTCATGGGCGCGCGGGAAGTGGGCGAACCGGGCAGTTGGGGGCGGCCGGGCGATCCGTCAATATTGCCACTTCGCCGCGCGCGGCGTGCAGGCGGTGCTTGCGCCACCCGATCAGCCCGATTCACCCCAGTCGTCGGGCCGCCGGCCGTCAGCCATTAACTGGTCTTCCATTTACCCTTGATCGGGTCGTAGCCATGAGGCGCCTGCGAGGCGCCGGCCTCGGCATCCGCGGACGTTTCGCCAGGGGCTTGCCGCAGTGCCCGCTGCGGTGCGGGTTCCGATGTGGAGGCGAGCGTTTCCGGGGCGATCCAGTCGGCATCGTCCCCGGCCAGCGCGCCTGCGATCGCCTGCGCCCGTACCCGCGCTAGGCCCGCGTCGTACTCCTGCTTCAACTGGTCTGCTTCTTCACGATATCTCTGCTCGGTCACGACAGGTTTTGTCGGGTCGGTCGGACCTTCCAACGCCCGGTCCAGCGCATCGAGCGCGCCTTGTACACGGGCCTCCAGCGATTCGGTCAAGTGCGCCAGGCGGGTGGAGAGAATCTGCATCGCGGCCTCGCCGCCATGGTGCTTCAGGAACACCGCCACGGCATGACCGGCTTGCTCGCCGGATGCGGTCGGCGGGCAGCAGGCATCGGCAATTTCTTCGGCCGCCGCCACCACATTGTTCCGGTGCCGGCGAAGGTCGTCCATGCTGAAGAGCTGTTCCCGGAGCAGGTTCGGCACCGCCATCCCTCGGCGTATCAGGGCAGCCTGCACCGCGTGGCAGCCGGCCAGCATGAGTTCGGCGGAGGGCGGGGGTGCCGCGGCCTCGGGGTCTTGTCCCTGGGCGAGCAGTGCCGATATGCGCCGCTCCATGGCCCGCGTCGCCGCGTGCAGCACCAGGGTGCCGACCACCGCGCGGGGCTTGGCAGCTTTGTCGCGAACCGTGTGCATGATGCCGGCCAGCATGAGTTCGCCCAGGCGCACCCCCACCCGGTCGTCGCATGCGGCGTTGGCTTCGTACGCTGTCTGGGCCAGCGCCGTGCGCAGGTCGGCGCTGGAGACCAGGTTGTCGGCGTAGGTGCGCAACTCAGGCGCGAGCGAGGAACCCGCGGGCGTCCAGGCAGCGGCAAAGGCCCGTGCCAGAATGTGCGACACCTCGTCTGCCATGTCCTTGCCCATGGTGTTGACGAACAGGCCCGGGGCGTTCCAGTCGAAGCGCGCGGCCGCAGTGTCCGGCCCGCAGAACTGCTTGATCACCTCATCCAGCGCAAGGCCCCGCAGCTCAGGACGGCGCAGTGCGTCAGCCTCGACCCGCCGGGCCTGCAGGGTCCCATACACGATCGCCAGGGTCAGGGCGCATTGACGAGGGCGAGGCCCAACCCCACTTTCTCGAGGCCGTAGCCCGGGAAGCGCATGCTGCGCATCGAAAAGGCCACGGAGGTGGCGCTCACCGTGTCCTGGATACGTTGCAAGATCCGGAGTGTCGTTCTCCTGTGCAAGACCGGAGCGACAGGGGGCGCGATGTTCGGCGCCACCCGAGGCGGTGCCGCCTGCCGTGGGGGCGGGTCGATGTCGATGACATGGTGGTCCGGACGCAAGGCTTCCGGTGCGATGTCGATGACGTGATGGTCCGGGCGGACCGTTTCAGGGGTGGCCTCACGGGTGGGGGCCGCGGGGCGCCGCCGCAAGGCCTCGATCGCCGGCGACGCAGTCCGTGCCCCCGGCGAAGGGGGGTGTTGCGCAGGGCGGTGCATTGCACCGGCGTGATCGGGGATCTTCGCGCCATCCGGTGAAGCGACGGTGCGGGCAGTGGCAGCGGAACGGCTGGGTATGGAAGGCATCGTGCAGCGGCGTGGGGCCGGCGGCAGACCGGCCACCGGAGGGATTAACGGGGCTGCAATATAGGAACCATCCGAACGTCGCCAGACCGGTGAGGCGAAACCAGGTGGCCGCGCCCATCGCCCTTGCCGCGTGTACCCGGTACGGTTGGCGTACCGATGGAGGAGGCGATCCCGCTGTTCATCCGCAACGAGCGGCGCCGGGCTGGGCCGCATTTGAACCGGTATCAGGATATGCAGAGCGTTCGCGCAGATGTGATGCCGGCGCATTCTGTGCCGCGCCACCGAATGCGACTGATATGCCCAATTATTTTATGGATTCAATCCGGTGATTGGAACTCAATTTCAGGGAATTAAATCGATGTGCGGCGGGATTTTTGTAAATACCGGATAATCGTTGTTGCTGATTGGTGTGTGGCTTGAAGAAAGTTCAAAGCGTAATTTTGCGCGTTTCTAATGATTATCCAATTTGCGCGGCATGCTTAAATCGGTGATTGGCGAAATTTATCTCGGCCTGCGTTAATCGAACGCCACATGCAACTGCACGCCGAACGCATATCCGGTCGGTTGGCGAATAATAGCCGGGCGAATTAGGCTATCCGTTGCATACGCACCGATCAGCGCGCCCACCAGGTCCGCCAGCAAATCCTTCGAATCGAACTTGCCGTTTGTCTTCCGGCGGTCCGCAATCTCTTTGGCCACACCGACCGCCAGACTGGTGCCGAGGCCATACCAGAGCCGATTGGGGCTATCCACCGCCAGGGCGGTCACGCTGGAGGCAATGACAGCGCTGACGCCAGCGTGGAGATACTTGTCGTGCCCCACATCGGCGTGCGCGCAGGGCGTCATTAAAAAAGTGATCGAGAGAGCGGTAATGAGAAGGCGGAATATGAACATGGTTGCATTTGAGCTGAGTTTAAGGACCCAATTGAGCCAAGCTCATGAGAGCATTGAGGCACAACGCTGAAGGCGGAATTATTAAATGCAAGGCGGATTGTATAAACCAGGAAATCCAATAACAAAAAAATCGCAAACCATGGAAAGGGAGAGGGGCGGGTGATTTTTTCATAACCCATGTAAAAATGATGTGGATTTTGAGATTGGGGATTTTGTGCAAGAGATTGCAGCGTGGCCGTTCGGCAGGATTTTCGCTCCATGGGAGCGTCCGATTTTTACGAGCGGCAAGGCATTGGCACCGCGAATATTCAGGGGGGCGTGTTCAGCCGGAGCATGCGCGAAGGCACGCCCGGGATGTGCCGCCGCCTGTGCCGCAAGAATGCTGCTATGGCACACCCCGCAATGAGCACAGCAGGCGGTTACTTGCCCAGCTCGTGACCAATGATGCCGCCCGCCACGGCACCGCCGATGGTGCCGGCCGGGCTGTGCGTCACTTCATGGCCGACCACGCCGCCGGCTACGGCGCCGCCGAGCGTGCAGGCCGCCAACATCGCTAGTGCGATGGCGACAACGCAGGCCAGCAGCGATTTGCATGTGTTCATGATGCGCTCCCGACGATGCAACCGGCGGTTGCCGGTCTGACCATGGATGAGCAAGGGCCGTGCCGCCGGATGGCGAGTGGAATCGGTGTCACATATCATGCGGACATCCCGATTTTCCGGATGCTTGCATGTCGCTGAACATCCCGGCGTTTCGTGGTCTTCATCCGCCTTCATCGACTGACGTCGAATACACGGATTACCTCCTGTGGGAGCTGGGAATCCGCCGGCATTGGACCGAGCATCACCAGACCGGCCAGGAGCGCGCGTATCTGCGAGGGCTCCATGCGCCTCATGCGCTGCGCCTTCTGCGCAGTGCCCTGTGCCGGGGGCCGGCCTGGGGCGTTCGGCTGACCTCTTGCTGGGTCGACCGGCATCCCCAGGCGCATCCGTTGCCGAGTGGGGCGCACTGCGAGATTGGGGATCTGCTGGTGGTCGTCCGCTATCTGGCGCTCCAAGCGTCGGGGCTGCGGACGACGTTCCGGCGCGCGCTGCTGCTGCAAGCCAAGACGGCCGATCATCCGGGGCGGATCGCACATGCCGATCCGTCCACGCGCAATGAGATCGCGCTCTACACCGGCTACCAGCAATTGGCGTTGCACCATTTCGCACAACGGCTCGGGACGTTCGATCTGAGCCGGGACACCCATCTCAACCGGCATCCCTCGATCCATTGGCCGCACTGGAAGTTCCTCCAGTTCTGCCGTGATGACACCGAGTATCAGCGCGGCACTTGGCCGGCTTCTCCGATCCAGTCGCTTTGGCCGCTTCCTTCGAGCGGTCACGGAAGCATCACGTCGTCATTGACGGCCGCGATGAGGCGTCTGGTTGCCGGAGATCGCGACGTCGGCGCCGACATGAGTGCCGCCAACCCACAGTGGACGCAGCTGTGCGAGACATTGCTGCAGTTCACGCAGGCCCGTGTCTCGAAGCTTGCCGGCGGCAACTGGCAGCATCACGCTGCGTTTGCGACTTCGTTGGGACCTCTGTCGGCGAGTAAGGCTGCAGCCCTGGAATCGGATGGCACGCAGTTCCGGCAGACCGGTTTCCACTTTGCGCGGCACCAGTGGATGCAACCGTTGCTCAGCGCGATGCGCCGCGCGGTCCTGCAGGACGGTCAGCGGCCACCCGAGCCGCCCCGGGACTGGCCTGTCGGCGATTTTCCTGTCGATGAGGGGCCCGGGATTTCCACGCTGCTGATCGATGTCGTGACCGATCCGGATTGGGCGCCCGCGTTCGATTGACGGCGCTTACAGGAATAGTGGCGACAGCGCCAGATGCGACAGCGCGATCACCACGACCTGCGCCACCACCAGCAGCACCAGCGGCGACAGGTCCAGGCCGCCCAGCGGCGGCAGCAAGCGGCGGATGGGGCGCAGCAGCGGGTCGATCAGCGTATTGAGCACCGCGGCCATGGGCGCGTGCGGCGCCACCCACGACAGGATCGCCGAGCCGATGGTGATCCACACCAGCACGTTGAATCCCCACTTCAGCACCGTAAACAGCGCCACCAGGAAGCCGAGCGGCAGCAGCCCCAGCGGGCTCGCGCCGAGGGTGGCCACCAGCAGCAACAGGTAGACCAGCGCTGTCAGGTAGGTCGCCAGCAGCGATGACCAGTCGATATAGCCCGTGGCCGGAATGATCCGGCGCAGCGGATGGACCAGCCAGCCCGTCAGTTGGAAGATGGCCTGCGACAGCGGATTGCGCGGCGACAGCCGCACCGCCTGCGTCCACGCGCGCAGCAGCAGCGCGGAGCCGAACAGGCTGAAGAGAGTGTCGAGCAGAAAGCGCGTGATGTCGCCGAACATGCGTCCGGTTCTCCTATGGTCGGGTGGTGCGAGGCCCTTTGCGCGGACGATGGCCGCACGGGTCGCGTATTGTCGCATGGGCGCCGACGGCACGGTGCGGGGTGCGGTGCGGCATCACGCATGTGACGCGTGGGGGCGGGCGGGCCCCGTGTGCGGCACTGCCGCTGCATGAGATCGCCGGTCGGCAGGTGAGGTTCGCGCGGGCCAGCAGATTTTCGTTTCCGGACGGCCCTGGTTCGGCTGCGCCGAGCATGATGCCGGTCATCTTCGCCGAGTGAGCCGGTCAATCCAGGCCATGAAAGTCAACCCTCCCGCTTCGCCGGGCGTGTCCGCTTCCTCGCCGTCCGCGGTGCAGGGGGCGGACGGCATGCAGCCGTCGGCCACTGAGCCCTCCCGGCACCCCGCCTTCCGAGAACCGGCTGTCGCACCTGGATGTGACCGGGCAATGCGAGCTGACGCAGGCTGTTTTCAGCCAGTTGGTCGAGATGGGCGAGCACGTCATGCGCGAGGCGGCGATGACGCTGCTCGACAACCAGCTGGAGCCGGGCCGGCTCGACCGGTTCCCCGGCGCGGCGCTGGAATCGCTGCTGATCGATGCAGCGGGGCTGACCGTACCCGCGAGCAGCAGGCCGCAACTGCTGTCGATCGTCGAGCGCGCGCTCGATGCGCTGCCCGTCGAGCGCATCGCCCGGCCGCTGCGCAAGCTGCTGGAGCGGGCTATTCAGCCGCCCGGGGAGCATCTGGATGCCCGTGAGGCCGCGGTGTGGAACGACATATCTCCCCGGCTGATGCAGGCTTGGCATCACTTGATACCCCGCCTGCCGGCCGTCCAGCGCGCCGACGAACTTGTCTTTGCTGTCGCCAACGTCCCCGACCTGGTGCCGAACTCCCTGGGGCAGCTTGCCGCCGCGACGGTCGACGAGCACCGGGCCATGCTGCGCAGCATCGGCGATCCATGGCGCACGGCCTTTGCCGACGCCATCGTGAACGCGTTGGTGCGATCGCCCGGCCTGCTGTATGACGCGCTCCACCAGGCCCTGTCCATCGCGCCCGCAGGGCAACGGACGACCGTGGTCGCTTCGCTGGTCGCGACATTGGCGTGGGCAGCAACGGCGGCGTCGAGCCCGTTTCGGGACAGCGTGGCGCTTCTGATGGAAGAGGCCGGCAGGCAACTCCTCGGCGCGGTGCCGCCCGATGGGCTGGAATCCGTGCTTGCGGCGTTCTTCCGGCGCAGCGAGCTGCCGTTATTGCCATCCCTCGCCGCGCAGCATCTGCGCAGCCTGAACCCGGCGGATGAGGAACGGGTACTGGCGGCACTGACGAACGAGGCGGCATGGCTGGACCCGACCACGCGCGCGCTGGTGTTCTCGTGCGTCACGGAACGGCTCGCCGCGCACGCTTCGGGCCAGGCAGACCGGTTCGCGCGTATCGCGCGTGGGCTGCCGCCCGATGTGGCGCGGACCTGGGCGGCGCAACTGCAAACGGAACTGGATGCGGAGCTTGGCCCTCGCCTGGCATCCGGGCCACGTGCGGCCGCTGGAGCCACGCACATGGAGCGGCTGGCGGCCGGGGCTGACCCGACGCTGGAATTGCGGCTCGCAAGCCGGCCGGGCCAGAGCGAAGCGCAGGGCGATGCCTGGAACCGGTACGGTACGGCGCTCGCCATGATCGAAGCCCTGCACGCCCGTTACGCCGGCCGGCACGCTTGACTGGCGCCTCGTCGTCAGGCCGCTCAGTCGGCCGCCACCGGAAAGCTCGCCTGCCACACCGCGCCCCGTACGCTCACCGGCCTGCTTGCCGGGCCGCGCTTCTTCGCGGGGCGCCTACACTGGTTTGGCCGACAGGGCTCGTACCGCATCGGGAGAACAACGATGACGACGCATCGCCGCCGCCTGCTGCTCGTGCTGTTGTTGCTGATGCCCACCGTCCACGCCGAAGACGACCTGCAGAATCGCGGCCACGATCCCTTCTTCCAGATCTCTTCGGCCATTCCCGGCTGCCCCGAGCCCGCCGGCCCGCGCGTGGGCGAGGCCGAGTGGAAGCGCGAGTCGCATCACCGCATCGAGCACGGCAACCACTGCTGGGTGGAGGGGCGATGCCGCCTGCCCAACGCCTTCGCCTACGACGAGGAGATCGCCGACAGCGCGCGCCGCCGGCTGCAATGGCTGTCGATCAACCGGCCCGCATGGCGGCAAAGCACCACCCTCTGGGTGACCGTGTGGCAGCGCTGGATGCTGGTGCAGGGCTGCGTGGCGCCGGGCTTCGCGGTGGGGCCCTTCATCGATGCGCTGCGCGAGGTGCCGGACGTCGAGCGCGTCATCGACGAGACGACGGCGCACCCCGAGCGCGGCGTGCCGTACGCGCGCTACCGCGGCGCGGCATCCCCGGCCGGCGCAAAAGCAGGCGATGCCGGCGGCGGAGACAAGAAGCCGTGAGCGGCGGTGTGTCCGTCAACGCGGTCGCCCGACGGTAGCGCTCCGGTGCGCGGTCATGGCCGCCGCTGCCGCGACCGTGCCGCGGCATCGCGAATACAGGCATGCGATCGCGCCGGTGGCGGTGCTGATTCCGGTGGCCGCGGCGACGGCGTGTTCCGCTGCCTGAGCTGCTTCCTTGCCGATCGCGATGTCCGGCGACGCTGCCGCTTGGGGGCGCGCCTGGCGAGTCGTCGGCGCAACGTGAGACAGCTGGTCATGGCGACCCGTTGTTGTTTTTTGAACGCTTGCCGGCGCGGCTCGGCGTTGCCGATCGATCCGCGCGACATGGTTTCGGGAGAAGGTGCCTGCGCGCGGGACCGGGCGGCGGTGGTATCGATGCCGCGCGGGCTCGCCATTTCGCGGCTTGCGTAGCGCGTGGCATGGGCAAACGGTGACGGCGGGTTTGCGCGGGCCTTGCCGTGCCGGGTGTTCGATCGCTGGGATTGCGATCGTTGCTTGTCTGCGGCGCTGTAGCAGGGCTGAAACATTTTGGTCGGTTTCCGTGCGGCGCGGCGTGACTGTTTCCGGTGCATCCGGGTCTGGCCCGGCGGCGATGGGGTTTGGCGCGAACCTTGCATGTCGCCATGCACGCGCGATCTCGTGCAACGCCCGGCCGCCGTGCCGACCGCGACGCGAGCCCAATCGCTCGACAGCAGTGCTGAAGCCGCACCGGTGCTTGCATCGCGGTGACCATGACAGCCAATACTCCGGGGGTATTACGCGGGTACCGGCCAGGCGCCGGCCCGACGCGTTGAAGTATGACGCGATGGATTGCCACGTCAGCAAGTGCCCCGACTTTCCCAGGACGATCGCCGCCGCCGTGCGCCTGCCGGGCCGGGACCTGTTTTTCGCATGAAACAGCTTTGGCGGCTTCGCTCAAGGAGCAGCAGCATGAAATCCAGGACGCGTTTACTTGTGTGGGCAAGCTGCAGCGCGCTCGCAGCGGCCGCGGGGCTTGGCGTCGCGACGTGGCCGGCCGGTGCCGCGAGCAATGCGGGCACCGCGCATCCCCACATGAAGGACGGCAAGGTTGTTCCGCCGACGCGGCCGACGGTCAAGACCGAGGTCGTGCCGGGCATGCAGGCTTCGCAGATGCGCGAGGCAGAGCACGGCCACAGCAAGGGCGGCTCGATGGCGCCCCGGGATGCCGTGCATCGCCAGAACGGCGGTGTCTGGGTCGATTAGGGCAAGGGAGCACGATCATGAAGAAAGTGATACTCGCGTGCCTGCTGGCACTCTGCCTGAGCGCGCTGTTCCTCGGCAGGCAGGCCACGGTGCCTTCCGCGCAGGCGGCCGCGCCCACCAACGTGCTGATTCTCTACGACGCACCGCCGAACGATCCCTACACCAACCTGGACCTGGCGTACGCCATCATGCTGCGCAACCTGCTCGGGCACTGGAGCACGAACGTGAGCCTGGTGCCGGTCCAGAACTATGTCGCGGGTTCGGTGCAGGCGAACCAGGTCACATTCTATCTCGGGGACTACTACAACAACCCCGTCCCAGCGGCGTTCCTCAAGGATGTGATGGCCACCACCTCGACCGTGGTGTGGTTCAAGTACAACCTGTGGGAGCTGGCCTGGGACACCGTCGATTACGCCAACCCGACCTTCACGCAGAAATTCGGGATCGCCTTCAACGACGTGGCCGGTTTCAACGGCAACGTGTATCCGTCCGCCAGCAATCCGAACCCGGGCTTCTTCGACACGGTGACCTACAAGGGCATGTCGATGGTGAAGTACTACAGCTTCAACAGCTCGACCGGTGTCGTCAGCGCCGATCCGGACATCGGCGTCACGCAGGTGGCGGACGCGACCAAGGCCAGCGTGCTGGTCAACATCGCGAGCAGCCAGAGCGGGGCCGTCGCACCCTATGTGGTGCGCTCCGGCAACTTCTGGTACATCGCCGACATTCCGTTCTCCTTCATCGGCCCGCGCGACCGCTACCTGGCGTTCTGCGACCTGCTGCACGACATCCTGGGCGACAGTCCGTCGACGGTCTACACCCACCGGGCCATGGTGCGCTTCGAAGACATGAACGCGTACACCAGCACCAGCTCGATGAAGAAGCTCACGGATTACCTGTACCCGCTGCACATCCCGTTTTCGATGGCGACCATCCCGGTGTACACGGACCCGAGGGGCTACTACAACGGCGGCGTGCCGGAGACCATTGCCCTGGCGAACGCGACAGGCCTGAAGTCTGCGCTGGGCTACGCGCTCCCCCGGGGCGGCAAGATCGTGATGCACGGCTACACGCACCAGTACGAGAACATCGACAACATCGACAACGCGGTGAGCGGCAACGACTTCGAGTTCTGGTACGCGGTGGCCAACACGCCGACCGATGACGATTCGATCCAATGGGCAGGCGGCCGCCTCGATGCCGGCCTGCATCAGTTCACCACCAACGGCTACGCGCCGTTCGCCTGGGAGGCGCCGCACTATGAATCGTCGCCGCTGTCCATCGCCGCGGTGCCGCCGCGCTTCACGTCCACCTACCAGCGCGTGGTGTATTTCGCGTGCAGCAACAACACCTACAACAGCGTCACCAAGACCAACAACCTCTGCAGCAACAACGATCTCCACACGCTGAACTCCACCGCCAACAACCACGGCTACGCGGTCGGCCAGTTCTTTCCGTATGTGATCCAGTCGGACTACTACGGGCAGCGCGTGATTCCGGAAAACCTGGGCAACATCGAGTACAACATCTGCAGCATCGATCCGTTCTCGTGCCTGACCTACACCTGGCAGGACCTGTACCTCAATGCCCAGTATGCGTGGGTGGTGCGTGACGGTTTCGCGTCGTTCTTCTTCCACCCGTTCTGGCTGGATTCGGACATGGCCGGCACCGCGGCCGCCAACGCCTTCCAGGACTTCAAGAGCCTGGTGGGCGGCATTTCCAAGCTGGGCTATCAGTGGGCGGATGCGAGTACGGTGAAGTAGGCGGCGCTGAGTGAGTGGCGAGGGACGGGAGATGTCACGGTCTTCCGTCCGTTTCCTGATCGGTGCGGGGCACCTTGCGGCACGGTTGTTACGCGCCGTGACCGGGGCGCGGCATCGTGCCGGGCGGCGCTATACTTCCGCGCTTTCGCTGCCTCACCAAGCACCCAGGATCGCCCATGAGCACATTGCCGCCTTGCCCGAAATGCCATTCCGAGTTCACGTACGAGGACGGGGGCGTCTATATCTGCCCGGAGTGCGCGCATGAATGGTCGGCGCAGGCCGCCGCTTCTGCCGAAACCGCCGGCAGGGTGTATCGCGATTCGGCCGGCAATGTCCTGCAGGATGGGGATACCGTCACGGTCATCAAGGACCTGAAACTGAAGGGCTCGGCCGGTGTGATCAAGATGGGCACCAAGGTCAAGAATATCCGGCTGGTGGACAGCGATCACGACATCGATTGCAAGATCGATGGCCTGGGTGCCATGAGCCTGAAATCGGAATTTGTCAGGAAGGTGTGATCGCCTCGGGCCGTGGATGGGCGGCCCACCCGACCCGCCAGACCCGCCCGGCCCGCCCGGCCCCGTACGGGCCCGCGCGCAGCTCCATCGCTACTCCGGCGGGTGCAGGTCCTGCAGCAGCGTCGGCACCAGTTCCGACACGGTCGGGTGGATGTGCATCGCGCGGCTGATCGTGGTGTAGGGCACCTTCGCATACATGATGTCGAGCAGCGCATGGATGACTTCGTCGCCCGTCACGCCCAGGATGGTGGCGCCCAGGATGGCTGCGGAGTCCGCGTCGACGATCACTTTCATGAAGCCCTGGCTCTCGCCTTTTTCAACGGCGCGGCCCACGCGCGTCATCGGGCGCGTGCCGACCAGCAGCCGGCGCCCCGATTGCGCCGCCTCGGTCTGCGTCATGCCGGCGCGGCCGAGCGGCGGGTCGATGAACATGGCGTAGGCGGTGATGCGGTCCGACACCTTGCGCGTGTCGTGGTCGAACAGGTTGGCCGCGACGATCTCGTAATCGTTGTATGAGGTGTGGGTGAACGCGCCGCGGCCGTTGCAGTCGCCCAGAGCCCAGATGCCGGGGACATTGGTGCGCAGTTGCTCGTCCACCCGGATGTAGCCGCGCGCGTCGGTCTCGATGCCGGCCCTGTCCAGGCCGAGGTCGTCGGTGTTCGGCACGCGCCCGACGGCGAGCAGCAGATGCGAGCCCGCCACTTCGCGGGCCCCGCCGGCACAGTCCAGCCCGACGATCACGTGGTCCGCGTCGCGCCGCACGCTCAGGCAGTCGGCGCCGAGCTGGACGTCGATCCCTTCGTTCTCCAGGATCTCCCGCACCGCCTGCGAGACGTCTTCGTCTTCGCGCTGGATCAGGCGCGGACCTTTCTCCACGATTGTCACGCGGGCGCCGAAGCGCCGGTACATCTGCCCGAACTCGAGCCCCACGTAGCTGCCGCCGACGACGATCAGGTGCGCCGGCAGGAAGTCCACCTCCATCATGCCCGCGTTGGTGAGGTAGGGCACCTGGTCCAGGCCCGGCATGGGCGGGACCAGCGCGCGTCCGCCGACGTTGATGAAGATCCGCTCGGCTTCCAGCAGCGCGCCATCGACCCGCACGGCGTGCGCGCTTTCGAAGCGGGCATGGCCGTGGCAGACCGTGCAGCGCTCCAGGCCGCGGAGCCACTGTTCCACGCCCTGGCTGGAGCGCCCCGAAATCTCGTCCTTGCGCGCCTTGACGCGCTTCATGTCGACCGTAACCGGCCCGCCGATCACCACGCCGTACTCGTCAGCCCGTTGGGCCAGGCGGGCCGCGTAGGCACTGGCGATCAGTGTCTTGGTGGGAATGCAGCCGGTGTTCACGCAGGTGCCGCCGAACCGCGCCCGCTCGACGATGGCCACGCTCATGCCCGCGCCGGACAGCCGCGCGGCCAGCGGCGGGCCGGATTGCCCGGTGCCGATGATGATGGCGTCGAAGCGTTGCGTCATGGCGCTCTCCTTCGCGGTTGCGGCGGCGTGCGCACGGCGTCGCGCGGGCAAGCCGCAGCCACGCTCGCGATCCGCTGTGCCCGGCTATGGTAGTCCTCCTGCGCGAAAACAGGCGTGTCCGTGACGGCAGGCTTGTCTCTGGCGAGGCCATCGCGATGCCTCATGCATTCTCAGGTCGCCGCAAGGTTTCGCTTCTGCGCCATCGCGCTGGCTTCGCCCCCTGCGCTAGAATCAAAAAGTTTTGCCAATCTGCTTTATCCAAACATTGAAACAAACGGGTGTCACCATGAAAAACACAGTCATTGCCCTGTCCGCGCTGTTGACGGGTCTCTTCGCTTCAGCCGCCCACGCCGCGCCCGATTGCGTCGGCACCCAGAAGCCCTTCTTCGACGCGAGCGAAGTCAAATGGGAATGGAACGAGGGCATGAAGGCGTACGAACACATGGTTTGCGGCGATGCGAAGACGCCCGGCAAGCCTTTTGTCCAGATGCTGAAGTTCCCGCCCAACTATGCCGGCAAGCGCCATAACCATCCGATCGACCGCGTGGTCATGGTCCAGGGCGGCAAATGGATTTCGACGACCTACGATGGCCCGAAGGGCGCCGCCGAGGCGCACGTCCTGACCGCAGGCATGCAGTATTACGAGCCGGCCTATTACGACCACAGCTTCATGACGGGCCCGGAAGGCGCCGTCATCTACGTGCTCGGCTGGTCGGGTCCCAACACCCGGCTCGACCCGAACTACAAGCACGCGGACTGAGCGATCGGCCGCGTTGCCCGCGATACCGATGTACAAAAATGGCCCAACGGATGTTGGGCCTTTTTTGTGCCTGGGCGCTGCGCTGAGGCACCAGCGCAGCCTCGGCTTTCAGGTGTTCCGGACAGCCTCGGCGCGTTGCGCTGAGGGGAGCGTGCTCGCGGATGCGGCCGACGCTGAATCCCGATCGCTGGCCGGCACCCCGCGCTGGTGCCGGCCAGCGCTAGGCTCCCCGGGCAGGCTTGGCCGCGTCCGCCTGCGCGGGGCGTCGTCGAACGATGCGATCGCCTCGGCGCCGACGGGCATCGGCACGGTGGAGGCATAGGTCCTGAGCCTCGCAAGCCGCTCGGCATTGGCCTGCTGCAAGGCCCGCTGCGTGGCCGGGTCGCTGGCCTGTGCTCGCTCGACTTCCTTATCCTGCCATTGCCTGTAGATTTTGTGCGTGCGCTGCTTGGTGTACAGGCTATCGGCGGTGTGGAACTGGATTTCGAAGTCCAGGCCCTGCCAGGTCTGCAGCTTCACGTTCAAGCCCGCATAGGTGAGGTCCTTGGCCGCAAAGCCGTTGTTGACGCGCGTGATGCGCAGGCCGTTCGCCTTCAATGCCTCCAAGGCTTCCCGTGCCTGGGCGCCAAACGTCCCGTGCGGTAGCCGGACCACCCAGCGCATGGCGTCGCGCACGCGGTCGGCCGCTTGCTCCAGCGGGATGCCGTTCATGAGGCTCACGCGACGGATCTTCTTGTCGATGGACTTCGCTTTCTTGGCGACGCTGTGCTGCTCGATCACCTGCAGTTGCAGCTTGCGCAGCAGCGGGCCGACTTCGCGCTCGATGCGTCCGGCTTCCCGCTGCAGGCGTTCGATGTGCGCCGCCACGGCGTCATCACGCTTGCCGGCGGCGGCGCCCGGCAGGCGCGCTGCCTGGGGCGCCAAGCGCGGTTTTTTCACCAGCGGGGGATCGCTTCGCCAATGCTCGATGCGCTCGCAGCCCACCGGCGTGACCACGTTCTTGCAGGCCTGCCGGGCTTCGGCCAAGCAGGCGAGCCGCTGCTCGATGCTCGCGCCCTCCATCTGCAGCTGGAAATCCTGCTTGTAGCTGTCGTGGTAGCGCGTCTTGAGATCGAAGGTCTCGTCGGTATGGAACTGCACCTCCAGGCGCACGCTCTGGCCCTCGGCATCGCGCCCGATGAATTTCACGTTGATGCCCTTGAAAGCCTCCCAACTGGGCTTGAAGGCGTTGTGCACGCGCGTCTTGACCAGCCCGGCCCGGTCGAGGTTGCCCATGATGTCGGCATACCCCGCCGCAAATGCGTCGGGCTCGAGCACGACGCTGTAGCGCAGCGTGTCATTCATCGCGGCCGCCGCGTCTTCGGGGGTCTCGTGGCCTTGGTGCATCAGCACGCGCAGCTTCTGGCGCAGCGCGCCTTCGGCCTTGATGCGGTTCTCCCGACCGCGCAGGATGCCGATGCCCCCGATCGCCGCCTCGATCATCGACGTGATCCGCGGCTCGGCCAACTGGGCCGCCGCGTGCAGCGTACGGGCGCAATGGCTGATCCGGGCTTCGGTTTCCCGGGGCGTGGCGAGCAACTGCGGGGCGCCTTCGATGGCGCCGTGCGCAAGCAATTCCTGGATCGCCATTTCCATGAGCCCCGCGCTCAGCGTGGGATTGTTCTGCAGCCGCTGCAGATTCGCCTGCGCATGGAAACGCCCGTGCCTCAGCTCCTGCACCACGCCGGCCTTGGTGTACGGCATGATCCGGATGCGATCGGGGCGGCTGCGCAGCACCCCGTCGAGATGATCGGCGACCTCGATGAACAGGTCGGTCTGCGTCACGGCCTTGGGCGCGTCGGTGCCGATCTTCACGCCCAGCGTGAGCAGGTTGTGCAAGGTTTCCAGCGGGGCGCCCGGCACATAGCCGGACTGCCCGCCGGGAGCATTGCCCGGTCGGTCCGGGCGTCCGTCGGGCAGTGCCGTGTCCGGGTGCGGCAGACGGGCCCGTGGATAGTGCGTGACCAATGCCGCGAGCCGCTCATGCGGGGTCGCGGCCGCTTCGTAGGCCTGCGCGAGCGGTGGAAACAGCGCGGCCAGCGCGTCGGACAAGGTGTTGCGGTGCGGCGGCGGCGCCGTGGGCGACGAGGTGGGGGACAAGATGGGTGACGAGGTGCCCGGGGCGGCTTGCGTCTCGCGCATGATCGCCTGGAGCTGGGCCCGCAGTGCCCGCGCCACTTCGAGCGCCACCGGATGGGCGGCACACCGGACCCCGATGTCCGCGCGGTGCAGCAAATCTTCCAGACGCGGCGCGGTGGCCTCGCGCGGGTCGCGCAAGAGTGCGCGAATGCCGTGCCGCAGCTCGCGCTCGGTGCCCTCATAGGTGCCGAACAGCGCGTGCTCGGCCAGGGTCGCCTGCAGCGCCGGCGGCTGGCCGAAGAACAGAAACTGCAAGCTGCTGAAGCGCCCGACCAGTTCCTGCCCGCGCAGCGCCGACAGCACCTCCGCGGCGCGTCCGGCCTGATAGCGCCCCTCGGCGTCCAGCACTCCGTGGGCCGTCTTCGGCGGCTTGAACGAGCCGAGCTTGCCGATGCGCCGCTCGCGGTCATCGAGGAACCGGGTCACGGCTTGCGCCATCTTCGGCAGGCCCGCATACAGGAACACCTTGTCGCCGTCGCAATCGGCATCGCGTTTTCTGAGCTCGCTGATCGGCAGGGCGATCAGCGAGCCGGGCGGGAACACTTCCTTGACGCGCAGGCTGCCCACGGTGTCCATGCGCGGAGCGAGCCGGTCGCGGCGGCGGCCTTCGGTCCAGGTCGAATGGACTTTCATGTCTTCGGTCGACCAGACCCATTGGGCGTCGATGTCCCGGGGCCACATCGCATCGGGCACCACAATCGTCACGCCCTTGCCGTGCAGCATGGGGGCATCGTCGTCACCGGCGGCGTGGCTGCCGCTCTCATCCCAGGCGGTGTAGCTGTACTGGAACGCGAAGGCGTTGTCCAGGAACAGGGCGGTGGCATCGCCTTGCCGGCAGGTGCGGATGCGTTCGGCAGCCACCGGCATGAGGTTGGCCTTGTCGTAAGGAGCCTTGCCCAGGAGCACCGGCCCGCCCTTGACATCGAACACCTTGCTCTTGTCCCTGGGCAGGTACACCTTGTCGTCGCCCGAAGGCACCGCGGTCCCCTGGGTGCCCATGATGAGCGCGCCCGCCAGCGCGTCGTAGAGCTGATGTGTCTTGATGGTGCGTGTCCCGTCGGGATGGTCGACCCAGAGCTCAGGATCGTCCCGCAGCGACGCGCGCAAGTGTTCACGGACTTCTTCGATCGCGTCGGCATCGCGCGGGAAATGGTGGGTTGCCTGCGGCGGCAGCAGCGACATCCGCTGCGATTCCCCCGCCAGCGCCGCCCGGCGGCGCATGGCCTGCCGGATGACGGGAATCCGGCAAGCCAGGGATTCCCGGATGAAGCCGCAGCCGTCGTCGGATACCAGCCTGATGGCGTCGCCTTCGGGCGTGCGCAGCGCAAAGGCCGGCGCCGAGCCCTGCACCTGGTCGGGCAGCAGCGCCAGTCGGATGGGCCCCTCGACCACGTGGTCGCGCGGCACGACTTCCAGCAGCGCGCGCTGCATCCGGAACCAGTCCTCGCGCTGGGGATTGAGCTTGCGGATCACGTCCTTCATCAGCGCAGCGTCGGGGGCCGTGTCGGCCAGCCGCACGGCGGGAATCCTTCCGTAGCGCTTGGTTTCGTGCTTCGCGCCGTCGCCCCTCAGCAGGTCGCTCACGCGCGCCTTGGTTGGTTTCAGGTGGCTGCCCCCGAACAGGTCCATGCGCAACAGGTCGCCGCCGTGCTGGATCACGCGCGTCAGCATGAACGTGCTGGGCTTGGCCGGCAATTGGACTTCCAGCAGCGGCAGCCGCCCGCCGGTCAGGCGCGTGAAGAAGGAATAGGATGCGGCCGCATCGTGGGTGCTGTCAGGCTGACGGGGCGTGATGTCGCGGCCGGTCATGTCGATGACCTGAATCATCGCCGCGCCCGCATCGGTGGCCATGACGTCCTGCACGGCTGCGCGTGCGCGCAGTTCGTGCCGCACCGCGCCTACGTTCAGGCGCGTCGGCGGATGCGCGGCCACGATCCGGTCGAGGTCCCGGTGCAGCTTCAGATCCACCGCGTCGAGCAGTTGATCGCCGGCCTCGATCTGCGCGATGAGGTTCCAGCTCATCTCGTCGAGGTCGGTTTCGATCACGTCGCGCGTGCGCTCCAGTATCTGCGCCACCCAGGCCTTGAGCGCCTCGCGCCGGGTCTGCGCGGGCGAGGGGATGTCCGGCACGTGATGCCGCCTCCAGCGTTCTGCCACCACGGCATAGGCTTTGAGCAGCAGGAAAAAGCTCAGGCCGGGACGGCGGGTGCCGAACGCCTCGCCGTCGCGCCGGATGCGCAGCGACAGGGGTACCTTGGCCGCCGCCGGCTGGCGCGGGTCGGCGGCCGATGCCAGGCGGGCATCGAGATAGAGCCGTATCTTGCGATCCACGGCCGGATGGATGCGCTCCAGCAGGCGCAATGCGTCCGCACGGTAGTCCTTGAGTTCGGGCGCGCGCGTGACCGGCAGCAGTCCGGCCGCGAGGCTGGCCAGCGCCTCCAGGTTGTCGGTCCGGAAAGCGGTGTCCCCGTAGAGCGTTGCCAGGCGCGTCAGCCCCTGGTGGGCGAGCAGCCGCAACCCATCGTAGAGCTGGGTGTTGGCCAGGGCCTTGAAGATCAGCGCCACGTTGCGCGTGTCCGCCTGCGCCAACCGGTCGGGGCGCGAGTCCAGGTGCGCGGCCAGTTCGCGCAGGCGCGCCTGGGCCCATTCCGCTGATGCCTCGCCCTGGAGCGCGTCGACGTCGGCCGACTCGTCCGCCTTGTCCGCATCCTGTATGAAGCGAGCGGTGCCGTTGGCCAACTGGGCCAATTCGGCCATGGTGAAGGTGCCGAACGGCTGGCCCCCGCTGCCGAGCACGCCGATGATCCTGATGGCCACCTCCCGGGCGGCGTCATCCTGCAACCACCGGCTCACACCGTTCAGGCTGTTGGCCAGGCGCTGCGGCGTGAGCTGGCCGCTGGCGTTCAGCGCGTCCCAGCCCTGCAGCAGTGCGTTTGCCACCGCCAGCGCGGCCTTGCGGCACAGCGCTTCCTCGGACCACCGGCTCAAGCCGTTGAGGCAGGTGGCCAGACCGATCGCGCCGAATTGTTCGATGGTGCCCAATTCCTCCCGGCGCAGCAGCAGCGCCTCGGCCACGGCCAGCGCGGCCTCCCGGCAACGCGGTACTTCTGCCCACTTGCTCACGCCGTTGATGCAGTTGGACAACTGCGGGGGCGTGAACTGTCGCGGGTCGGCCAGCGCGCCCCGGTGCTGGAGCAGGGTTTCGACCACCATCAGCGCCGCTTGCCGGCAGAGGTCTTCTTCGGGCCACTTGCTCACGCCGTTGAGGCAAGCGGACAGCAGCAGGGGGAGGAGCGGATCGCTGGTGTCCAGCGTGCTCCAGCGCTGTATCAGTGCGCCGACCACCGCCAGCGCCGCTTTGCGGCAGGTGTCCTCTGCGGGCCATTTGCTCAAGCCGTTGAGGCAGTTGGACAAGGCCTGGACGGTGAACTGGTCCGGATCGCGCAGTGCGAGCGGGCGCTGCAGCAGCGTCGCGGCCAGTGCCACCGCCGCCAGTCGGCAGGGCGGTTCTTCTGGCCACTTGCTCGCACCGCTGATGCAGTTGGACAACTGCTGGGGCGTGAATGCGTCGCCGCCGGCCGGGGTGTCCAGGCGCTGCGCCACTGCGCCGGCCACCGCCAGCGCTGCTTTGCGGCAGGCGTCCTCTTCCGGCCACTTGCTCAGGCCGTGGAGCGCGTTGGACAAGTGCTGGGCACCGAACTGCTCCGGATCGCTCAGATCGTCCTGGCGTTGCAGCAGCGCGCCGGCCAGGGTGACCGCCGCCCGCCGGCAGCTTTCCTCCTCGGGCCACTTGCTCAAGCCGTTGAGGCAGCTCGACAGGTGCATGGGCAGGAAGTGCGGCAGGTCGCCGCGCGCGTCCTGGTGCAGCAGCAGGGCCTCGGCCAATGCGGTGGCCGCCTTTCGGCAGCGGGCTTCTTGGGGCCACTTGCTCAGGCCATTGAGGCAGTTGGACACGTCCTGGGCGTTGAATTGGCCGGTGTCGGCCATCTCCCGGCGGCGTTGCCACAGGGCATCCGCCACCTCCACCGCCGCCAGGCGCGCCGGCTCCCGATGCGGCCACTTGCTCAGGCCGTTGAGGATCATGGACAGGTTCTGGGGGGGAATGCCTTGGGGTCGAGCAGTTCGGCGCGGCGCCAGATCACGGCGTCGGCCGCGGCTATAGCCGCCTGTTCGCAGGCATCCGTCGTGAACTTGCTCAAGCCGTTGAGGCACATGGCCAACTCCTGGGGCTTGAAGTCCTGCGCATTGACCAGTTCTTCCCGGCGCTGCCACAGCGCCTCGGCCAGCACCTCCGCCGCCTGCTTGCAGTGCGGATCGTCGGGCCACTTGCTCACGCCATTGAAGATGCGCGCGAGAGCCTGGGGCTGATACTGCACCGGCGAGAGCAGCGCCTCGGTGTCGCGGGCGACGACCCCGGCCAGCAGCTGCACGCCCATCCGGCACGCCTCGTCCTCCGGCCATTTGCTGAAGGCATTGATCAGCAGGCTCATGTCCCGGCCGAGCAAAGGGTTGTTGTCCTTGAGCCGGTTGTGGAGCAGATCCGGGCCGTACCGGTTGCCGAGGGTCTCGAGTATCCGCGCCACGGCCACGCAGCCGGCGCCCTGCACGGGCTGTGTCTGCGACCAGCGGTTGCACAGGCTGGCCAACTTGCCGACCAGGCGTTCGTTGTCGGCCCCCATGTCGTGGTGAACGGAATAGAACGCCAGCGACGACTCTTCCCACTTGCGCTCGACCCGGTCGATGGCGTGGTCAGGCAACCCGAGCTTGACGGCGGACTCCAGCAGCGTCGAAACCGCGCGCACGAAATTGGCGAAGCAAGCCAGGTTGTCGGCGAAGTCGGCCGCGGGCCGTTCCAACAGGCGCAGGGCTTTGCCGGTGTCGTGGCGCGAAACGGCATCGTTGGCGATGTCCCACAGCAGATCGCTCTCTCGGTCGTCCAGTGCCTGCGCCCGGGCGTGCTGCTTGCGGAACGCCGCCTGCTCATCGGACGAAGGCCGCTGCGGCACGGGGCCGGCGGTGCGGCGTCGTGCCTGGGGCCGGTGATGCCGATCGCGGTGATCCTGCGTCGGCACGGGCTTCGTACTGTCTCGCCGGGCTGCCGTCGGAACGGCATCGTCGCGCCGGTCGTGGCGCGCGCGCTTTGGCTGCCGGGTCGGCCAGTCCCGATCGGGCCGCTGCCGTCTGGGCCCGCCGGCCGGCATGTGCGCGCGGTGCTGTGGATGAGCGGACCGCTCCCTGCTCACCCCGCGTGGTGGATGGCTTGCGGCTTCCAGCTTTCTCGCCAGCGATACGCGCTGGCGCTTCGGCGCAGGTTCGTGTTCCGGAGGGCGCCGCTTGTCCGTGCGTCGCGGCAGGCCATCGAATGGGGTTGGAGCGTCGGGGGCCGGGAACCGGTCATGCTTGTCGGTCCTGGTCGATGATGCGGGTTCCCGGTTGTCGTGCGCCCGGGCGTCATGCCGGGAAGCGGAGTCAATACGTTTCACGCTGGGTTTCTGATGTTCTTGAGCGGCTTCGGGCGCCGCGTCCCTCCGGGAGGGGCGACGGGTTTTGCGGGGTTTGTTTCTCGCAGGAAGCCGTTAGGGTGTGCTGATGTGCCGATGCCTCACGGCGGTGAGCCGTTCGGCCCCCATGGGGCTGCGCCACGACCCGTGCAGGGATGCCCCTCGATTCGGGAATCTTGGGAGTAGCCAGTCCCAGTCTTACAGCATGGGCGATCGGTCGCGGCTTTGTTGCGCCGTTGGCGAAGCAAGGTCGCGGCATCCGAAGTGCATCGGGCGGGGCATCGATGGTGATGCTGTTTCGGGCCTGTCTCCAAGGCGGCTCGCCGATGCGGCTGCTGAATCGGCGGTCGGGCGTACTATCCTGGCCTGCGCCACGGACCGGCGCTCCAGGGAAGCCCATGCGCTTGCACGCTACGAACATCACCTTCGACGAGGTCTCGCAAGTCGCTTATGCCGGCGACAGAAAACGACCCTATACCGCCTTCAACTTTGTCTCGAACGGCAAGCCCGAGTACGCCGTCAGCCTTGACGGCAAGGTGAGCATTCGCCGTGGCATGACGGTCACTGCCCTGCTGCGGGAACCCGGCAACTGGCAGACGCTGGTGGGCTGGATGGATCACGGGACCGGCCGGATCAGCGGCGTACGGTCACCGGTGGCCGCTTTTTGGGAAGCCATGGTTTTCCTGAGCGCCATTGCACTCGTTGTCGCGATGAGCTCCCCCTTGATCGGGAGCGGCGAATGGCCCCGGTCGGCGGACTACTGGATGCTTGCGATCTATGGCTTCGGGGTCGCGATCAATCTCTGCGTCATGAGACGGTCGATGCAGATCGTTCACAGGCTCCGGCAGTTCGCGCCGGCGCGCGAGGACTAAGCTGTCGGAGCAAGCGGGGGACGAAGCGGGAGGCAGCGCAGCCCGGCCAGCGCGTCGTCGGGCTGCCGGAATTCGCCTCGCCATTCGGCGTGGATGCGTCCCCGATGACGAAGACCGTCATGCGGGGTCTTGATCGATCTGGCGCGTGCCCGCAGTCGCTCCATCGGAGCAGCGGGCGTCACGAGCGTGCGGGAAGGGGCCGAGGCCCCGCCTCATCAGGCAAACCACCCCAGCACCAGCGCTGCCACCGCCGGCACCGTCTGCACCAGCACGATCCGCCGGTTCACCGTGATGCCGCCCCAGATGCCGGCAACCGCCACGCAGATCAGCCCGAACAGCGCGAACGCCGCATTGATGGTGGGGTCCGGCGCCACCAGCCCGATCACCAGCGCCGCCACCAGAAAGCCGTTGTACAGCCCCTGGTTGGACGCCATCGCGGCAGTCTCGGCGGCTTTTTCCGGCGTGATGCGGAACACCTTGGGCCCGCGCGTTTTCCACAGCACCATTTCGAGCACGACGATGTAGACGTGGATCAGCAGCACCAGCAGGTAGGCGACGAGGGCGAGGGTCCGGATCATGGTGGTTCTGGGCGAAGAGGGTCCGGCAATGATAGAGGTTCCGGCACAAAAAATGGCACCCCGGGCGCCTGCAAAAGTCGTCGTCCGGGGCTATGCTGTGCGCTTTCGTTGCGACTCGGAGTCATCGCATGCAAGCAAAGGGATCCATGATTGCGTTCAAGCGCCCGGACGGGCAGGAGCTTCAGGGCTATCTGGCCCGGCCGGCCAAGGAAGCGGGCGCGCCCGGCGTGGTCGTTATCCAGGAGTGGTGGGGCCTGAACGACCAGATCCGCGGCGTGGCCGACCGGCTGGCGGCGGCCGGCTATCTGGCGCTGGTGCCCGACCTCTATCGCGGCAGCATGACGGTGGAGGAGGAAGAGGCCCACCACCTGATGACCCACCTGGACTTCGGCGACGCCGCCAGCCAGGACATCCGCGGCGCGGTCCAATACCTCAAGCAGTACTGCGAGCGCGTGGGCGTGACGGGCTACTGCATGGGCGGGGCGCTGACGCTGCTGGCGCTGGGCAATGTGCCGGAGGCCGCGGCGGGCGTGGTGTGGTACGGCTTGCCCCCGCTGGAGTACATCGATCCGTCGCGCATCAAGGTGCCGGTGCAAGGGCACTGGGCCACGCAGGACGGCTTCTTCAAGATCGAATCGGTCGATGCGCTGGAGCAGAAGCTGACCGACGGCGGCGTGTCGACCGAATTCCACCGCTATCTTGCCCACCACGCGTTCGCCAACGAGACGGCGGTGGGCCCGGCCCGCATCGCCAACACCCAATACGACCCGGTCTGGGCACAGCAGGCGTGGGACCGCACGCTCACCTTCTTCGGCCGCACCCTGTGGCCGCGCCAGGGCTGATCTGACGGGCCATCCGCGCACGGCGGGCGCTCAGCCCGCCAGGATGCGCCGCGCCGCCTGATCGCCCCACCAGGCGGCCTCTTCGAAGACGGAGTAGCCCGACAGGTCGGCGTGCGCGTAGTGGATCGGGCCCGGTCCTTCTCGCAGGCGTGCGATGCCGGGGCGGGACAGGAAGCCGGGCACGGGGATCGCCATGCCGTGCCCGCGCAGGGTCAGGTCCGCGCGGCGGATCTGGGCGCGCAGGCGGATGCCGTACACCGTGTCCAGATCGCTCATCGCGCGTTCGAGCAGGGCCTGGGGCGGAGCCTGGAGCAGCCATTCGCGCGCGGCCTTGGGCGTCATGTCGGACAACGCCACGTAAGCGGTGAAGACGGACTGCTCCGGCGGGCCGACGCGGATGTCCTGATGATTGGCCACCACGTAGCCGAGACCGGTGCCGCGGTAGACCACGTTATCCCACGCCAGCGGCGTGTCGTCATGCTCGCGCGGAAATCCGTCGATCAGCAGGTTGGCGAGCAGCCAGGGCGCGGCCTCGGGCAGTTCGGCGGCGGGCACGTCGAAGCCTTCGACGATGTGCCTGGCCACGTGCAGCGGCATCGCGCTGACCACGTGGTCGGCCAGCAGCCGGACCACGCGGCCGTCCGGCTGCAGCACATCGGCGAACGCGCGCGCGCCGGCTTCGCGGGTGCGACCGATGCGCGCGGCGCTGCCGGCCAGCAGGCGTCCGGCCCCGTTCAGGCCGGCGGCGTCGGACAGGCGATGGGCCATCCAGTCGAGCCCTTCGGGCCAGGTCAGCACGGTGCCCTGCTCGGCGTTGGCGGCGAGGCCGCCGCGGCTGGCGAAGTAGGCCAGGCCCGCCCAGGCGGAGACCTGGTCGGCGGTGGCGCCGTAGTCGTCGCGGCAGCAGTAGTCGGCGTACCAGTGCAGGGTGGCGGCGCGGTAGCCTTCGCGGTGCAGCCAGTCGCGGAAGCTCAGCGTATCGAGCGCGCGCCAGGCCGGGTCGGCGGAGGCGAGCGCGGTCGGCACCGTGAAGATGCGGCGGCCGTCGCTGCCGGTGGTCTGGCGCAGGCGGTCGATGTAGGTGAAGAAGCGGACGTGTTCCGCGCGTTCGGCCTCGGAAATGCCTTCGTGCGGCACGAAGCCGTCCTGCCAGCGGTCGCCGAGCCACAGGCGCTCGTCGGGCGCGTGGACGAGGACGCGCTCGTCGTAGGTCGGACGCGGGCTGAACGGGTCGCGTTCGATCACCCCGAAATCGGCCAGCATCTCGCGCACGTGCGTCGATTCCATCGACGGCAGCGGCAGGTAGTGCGCGCCGGTCGGAAAGCGCTGTGCGCCGAACGCGCCGCCGGCCGCGTTGCCGAAGCGCTCCGGCCCCTCGACGACGACCACGTCGCGCCGCCCCGCCTTGGCGAGCCGCCATGCGCAGCTCAGCCCGCCGATGCCGCTGCCGCAGATCGCCACGCCCACGCGGCGCGTCTCGGCGGGCGCGGGCAAGGCTTTCAGATCGCGCAGGCGGTGGCCGGCGGCCTGGCCCGGCAGGCGCACGTTGGGCGTGATCTCGGTGATGGCGCGCAGGCCGGCCCACGAGGCCAGGCCGGACGCCGCCACACCGGTGACGGCCGCGCCGATCAGGAAGCTGCGCCGCGTGGTCATGGCATCCCGCTCGTCAACGCAGCACGCCGTGCCAGTCTTCTTCGAAATACCGCACCAGCGACTGGTTGTTCAGCCGGTTCGGCTCGACCTGCGGGCGCGGCATGTCGGGCGCGAAGCTGAACATCTGGTGCGTGGTATCGGCATCGAGGAAGCGGGTCGGCACGCGGTAGGACGTCGGCGGCCGGAAGTCCGCGCGGCCCGGTGCCGCCAGGATGAAGCCCCATTCGCCGAACGACGGCACCAGCGCGTGGTACGGCCAGGTGCGGTAGCCCGCCTCCTTGAGCGTCGCGTCCACACACCAGTACGAGCGCGGCGCGAAGTAGGGCGAGGTGGCCTGGATCACCACCAGCCCCGTGTCCGCCACGTGGCGCGACAGCAGCCGGTAGAACGGTACCGAATACAGCTTGCCGATGCTGAAATTGGACGGATCGGGAAAATCCACGATCGCCACGTCGAACATGTCGGCGGCGGTCTGCAGCCACTGCCCCGCATCGGCATTGACCACGGTGACGCGCGGGTCGCTGAAGGCATGCTGGTTGAGCGCGACCAGCGCCTCGGCGTGCGAGAACAGGTTGGTCATGCGCGGGTCCAGGTCGACCAGCGTGACGTGCTCGATCTGCGGATACTTCAGGATCTGCCGCAGCGCCAGGCCGTCGCCGCCGCCCAGCACCAGCACGCGCCGCGCGCCGCGCACGGATTCGAGCGCCGGCAGCACCAGCGCCTCGTGGTAGCGATACTCGTCGCGCGAGGAGAACTGCAGGTTGCCGTTGATGTAGAGGCGCAGGTCGTCCTTCCAGCGCGTCACCACCAGGCGCTGGTAGGGCGACGAGATGGCGTGGATGATCTCGTCGCCGAACAGTGCCCGCTCGGACCAGTGCGTCAGCCGGTCCGACGCGGCAAAACCGGCCAGCAGCGCGGCGCCCACCACGCCCGCGCGCCACGCCATCGCGCCGCGCAGGCGGGCCGACAGCTCCAGCCCGGCGCGGAAGTGCCACAGCGTCCAGACCGCGATCGCCGTGTTGCACAGGCCGAACAGGAAGCCGGTGCGCACCAGCCCCAGGCGCGGCGCCAGCACCAGCGGAAACAGCAGCGACACGGCCAGCGCGCCCAGGTAGTCGAAGGTCAGCACGCGGCTGACCAGGTCGGAGAACTTGGCCTGCCGGCGATGCAGCATCCGCATCACCAGCGGGATCTCCATGCCGACCAGCACGCCGATCACCGTCACCAGCGCATACAGCACCAGCCGGAACGGCGCCGACTCCAGCGCGAACAGCAGGAACAGCGCCGCCGCCGACACGCCGCCGAACAGCCCGACCAGCAGCTCCAGGTCGACAAAGCGGGCCAGCAGTGCCTCGTCCGCCACGTAGCGCGAGACCCAGGAGCCGATCCCCATGGCGAACAGGTAGGCACCGATGATCGACGAGAACTGCAGGATGGAATCGCCCAGCAGGTAGGACGCCAGCGCCCCGGCGATCAGCTCGTAGGCCAGCCCGCACGAGGCGACCACGAAGACCGCCAGCACCAGCAGGGCGTTGCCGCGGTCCGGGGACAAGGGCGGCGGGGAGGCATCGATGGCGTCAGGCTGCGGCGTCGGCATGCGGAAGCGGGAAAAGACGGTAAACGGACGTTCGCGCAGACGGACGCGCGGATCGGGCGAGCGCGATTGTGCCGACTTTTTCCGAAACGGGCGAGCCCGTCAGGTGTCGTCCCCGGCCGGCGGACGCCGGCCGCATCCATGCCGCTATGCCGCTGCGCTGGCGCCGGTCAGCGCACGCACGCGGCCCTCGTCCGCCGCCAGCTCGCGGGCGCCGCCGGCATAGACGATGCCGCCGTCGTCCAGCACATAGGCGTGGTCGGCGATCTCCAGGCTCATGCGCGCGTTCTGTTCGACCAGCAGGACGGTGATCCCCTCGTCGCGCATCCGGGACACCACGCGGAACACCTCCCGCACCACCAGCGGCGCAAGCCCCTGCGAGGGCTCGTCGAGCATCAGCAGCCGCGGGTTGAGCAGCAGGGCCCGGCCCAGCGACAGCATCTCCTGCTCGCCGCCCGACAGCAGGCGTCCGCGGCTGAGCCGGCGTTCGGCCAGGCGCGGGAACAGTTCGTAGATGCGCGCGATCGTCCACGGGCCGCTGCGTTCGCGCGGGACCTTGAGGTTTTCCTCCACCGTCAGGTTGGCGAAGATGCGGCGCCCCTCGGGCACGTAGCCGACGCCGCTGGCCGCGATCCGGTAGGTCGGCCAGCGCGTGGTGTCGGCGCCGAACAGGGTCACCCGGCCCTGGCGCGCGGGCGTCAGGCCCATCAGCGTGCGCAGGGTGGTGGTCTTGCCCGCGCCGTTGCGGCCGAGCAGCACGGTGATGCGGCCCGGCTCCGCCCGCAGGCTGACGCCGTGCAGGATGTGGCTCTTGCCGTAGTAGGTGTGCAGCCCTTCGGCGACAAGCGCGGCGCTCATGCGGTGCTCCCCAGGTAGGCCGCCTGGACGGCCTCGTCGGCGGCGATCGCCTCGGGCGTGCCTTCGGCCAGCAGGCGTCCCTGGTCGAGCACCGTGATGCGGTCGGCCAGGTCGAACACCACGCGCATGTCGTGCTCGATCAGCACGATGGTGAAGTTGTTTTCGCGATGCAGGCGCCGGATCAACTGCATGGTCTCGTCGGTCTCCTGGTCGCCCATGCCGGCGGTCGGCTCGTCGAGCAGCAGCAGGCGCGGGCGCAGCGCCAGGGCGATGGCGATCTCGGCGGCGCGCTGGTCGCCATGGGACAACTCGCCGACCAGCCGGTCCGATTTGCCGCGCAGGCCGGTCAGCTCGAGCGTGGCCTCGACCTCCCGGCGCACGCGTGCCTCGGTGGCGCGCCGGATCCACGGGCGCAGGCGCAGGCCGTCCGTCACTTCCGTGCCGATGCGCACGTTCTCGAACACGGTCAGCTCCGGAAAGATCTCGGTGATCTGGAACGTGCGCGCAATGCCTGCCGCCACGCGCCGGTGGGCGGGCTGCGCCGTGATGTCGCGGCCTTCGAAGACGATGGTGCCCGCGCTCGGCCGGAACAGGCCGCTGATGAGGTTGAAGAAGGTGGTCTTGCCGGCGCCGTTCGGGCCGATGATGGCGCGCAGCTCGCCCGGCGCCACCGACAGCGAGACCTCCCGCACCGCGGCCAGGCTGCCGAAATGCTTGCTGACGCGGCTGACTTCGAGCACGTTCATGTCCGCCCCCTGCGCCGCAGCACGCCGAGCAGGCCGCGCGGAAAGAACAGCACGATCGCCACGAACAGCATGCCGACGAACGACATCCAGTTGACGGTCAGGCTCGACAGGTAGTCCTGCAGCACCACGAACACCACCGCGCCGAGCAGCGGCCCCCAGAAGCTGCGCATGCCGCCCATCACCGCCATCATCACGAAATCGCCCGACTGGCTGTAGTGCAGGCCGCGCGGGTCGGCAAAGTTGTTCAGCAGGGCATAGAGCGCACCGGCGAAGCCCATGAAGAAGCACGACAGGGTGAAGGCGATCCAGATGTGCCGGTTCACCGGGATGCCCAGGAACCGCGCGCGCCGCTCGTTCTCGCGGATGGCGATCAGCGTGTGCCCGAAGGGGGAGCGCAGGACGAAGGCCATCAGGCCCGTCGCCAGCGCGAGGCATGCCAGCACGAAGTAGTAGAACGCATCGGCGTTCGACAGGATGTCGACGGTGGTAAAGCCGAGGTCGAGCGGCATGCGCGAGAAGCCACGCAGCCCGTCGTCGCCGCCGGTGAGCGAGCTCCACTGGAACGCGATGTAGTAGAAGACCTGGCCGAAGGCGATCGTGACCATGGCGAAGTAGACCCCGCGCCGCCGCACGCTGAGCGCCCCCAGCAGCGCGCCCGCGATGCCCCCCAGCAGCGTGCCGCACACCAGCGCCAGCGGCGTGCTGGGCGCGAGGAACTTGAGCGCGAAGCCGGCGCCGTAGGCCCCCAGCCCGAAATACGCTGCGTGGCCGAACGACAGCACGCCGGTGAAGCCCAGCAGGAAGTTCACCGACATGGCCGCCAGCCCGAGCACCAGCACGCGCGTGCCGAGCGCGGTGTAGCCGCCCAGCAGCGGCATCCAGTACGGGGCAAGCAGCAGCGCCGCCCACAGCGCGAACGGCCCCGCCAGCCGGCGCGGCAACGAGGGCGGGGCCGGGTCGCTCATGTCAGCATGCCCTCTTCGCCGAGCAGGCCGCGCGGCCGCAGCAGCAGCACCAGCGCCATCATCACGTAGATGACCGCCTCGCTCGCCGCCGGCACGAACACCGCCGTGATGCCCGATGCCACCCCGATCAGCAGCCCGCCCAGCAGCGTGCCGGTCAGGCTGCCCACACCGCCCACGATGATGGCGATGAAGCTCGGCATCAGCAGCCCGGTGCCCATGGTCGGCTCCAGCCCCAGCTGGCCGGCGGCCAGTACGCCGCTCAGGCCCGCCAGGAAGATGCCGACCCCGAAGTTCAGCGCGCGCAGCCGGCCCACGTTGATGCCCAGCGCGGCCACCGTCTCCAGGTCCAGCGTGCCGGCGCGGATACGGATGCCCAGCCGCGTGCGGCGCAGCAGCAGGAAGAGCAGCGCCACCGTCACCGCCACCGTGGCGACCATGAACAGCCGGTAGCCGGTGATGAAGAAGAACGCGCTGCTCAGCGGCTGCGACAGGGCGGCCGGAATGGTCACCGGCTTGCCCTGGGCGCCCCAGATGAAGCGGGTGCCGTCTTCGAAGATGAAGGCCAGGCCGAAGGTCAGCAGCAGGCTGTAGAGCGGGTCACGCCCGTAGACGCGGCGGATCAGCAGGCGCTCCAGCACCAGGCCGATCGCGGCGGTGAGCGGTGGCGCCAGCAGCAGCGCCCCCCAGAAGCCGACATAGGGCGTGATCGTATAGGCCAGGTAGCCGCCGATGACGAGAAAGCCGCCATGGGCGAAGTTGATGACGTTGCTCAGGTTCAGGATCAGCGACAGCCCGAGCGCCATCAGCACGTAGAACGCGCCGATGATCAGCCCGTTGGTGATGTTGAACAGCAGCAGTTGCGTCATCGCCCGTTGCACGCATGCCGGCGTGCCGTGCGCGCGTGGCCGGCCCGCTCAGGCCGGCCACTTGATGGTGCAGCCGGTCGCGCTCTCGGGCGGCGCGGTCTGGTCGCCCGGCACCACGTGGTCGACGCGGAACAGGTCTTCCGGGTCCCCCGCCGGCCTGGACAGCGCCTCGCCCACGAAGGACGACGTCATCAGCTGGTGGTCTCCCTTGCGGTAGTAGCACTTGTTGGGCTGCAGCTTGACGTCGTCGGCCAGTGCGAAGCCGCCCAGCGCCTCGGCCAGCTTTCTTGAGTCGAGGGTCTTCTCGCGGTTGGTGACCGCGGCCAGGGTGTGCACCGAGGTAAAGCCGAACCAGTGGCGCGCGGTCGGCACCTTGCCGTTGTTGACCTTGCGGATGTCGGCGACGAACTGCTCGACGCCCGGCACGCCCGGCTGCTTCCAGTACCACTCGAACATCCAGATGCCGACGCGCGCCTCCGGCGGCATCGCCTCGAGCGATTCGAGCTCCTGCTGCAGCCCGGCGATGTGCATCTGCTTGCCGATGCCGAACTGGGCGATCTGCTTGAGGCAGTTGACCATGTCCGAGCCCTGCGGCAGCACCACCAGCACGTCCGGATTGGCCGCGCGCGCCTTGATCAGGTAGGCGGAGAAGTCCGTGGTGCCCAGCGGCGTCAGCTCGTTGCCGGTGATGGTGCCGCCCAGCTTCTGCAGGTCGGCCGCCGCGGCCTTCTGCAAGGTGTGGCCGAAGGCATAGTCCGGCGTGATGAAGTGCCACTTCTTGCCGTACTTCGAAAACAGCAGGTTGGCCACCGCGTTGGCCTCCATGCTGGTGGTGTTGCAGACACGGTAGACGTTCCACTTGCAGTCGCTGCCGGTGATCGTGTCGGTATGGCCGCCCGAGACGATGTGCAGCACCTTCTTCTCGTTGCTGACCTGCGCGATCGCCTGCGCGATGCCCGAATTCACATCGCCGATCAGGAAGCTCACCTGGTCGCGATCGATCAGCTTGCGCGCCTTCTGCACGCCGGTGCCGACGTCGTTGGCCGAGTCCTCCACCAGCAGCTCGATCGGCCGGCCGAGGATGCCGCCCCGGGCGTTGATCTGCGCGACCGCCAGCCGGGCGCCCGTGACCTCGTTCTGCGCGACCGCGGCATAGACGCCGGTCAGCGGGTCGACCAGGCCGATCCGCAGAGGGGCTTCGCCGCGCGCCCCGCGGATGAAGGGCTGCGCCAGCTGCACCGCGGCGGCGGCGAGCGCGCTTTTGAGCACAGTGCGGCGATCCACATGGATGCAATCGCAATCCGGTGTCGTCATGGTGGCCCCCTGACTGTTCTGTCGAGCCGATCAATCGCCTGATCCCGGGCCATGGCGCGGGTGTCTCCTGCAGACAACTTTAGGTGCGCCCGCCAAGCTGTACAAGGACATGCGCCGCGCGAAAACGGCCGATGGGCAAGGGTTTCTACGGAATGCAGCCGGCAGGCGCGGGCAGGCGGGGGCGGCCGAGGGGCAGGGCAAATCCATGCCCAGGCATGAAGAACCGTTAACAAAACGAGGCCAGACCGGAGCGAAGCCGCCGCCGGTCGTGCCGGGGGGTACGCAAGCGTCACGCAGCCCGCTATAGTGGCGCCACCTGCGGCCACCGACCGCGCCCGGAGCCCTGATCCACATGATCGCCCCCGTTCTTGCCTATGCAACGCACCTGCTGGCCGGCGCCATCGTTTTCGCCGGCTTCTTCTTCGTGTACCTCAAGCTGACGCCGTACGACGAATTCAAGCTGATCCGCGAAGGCAACACGGCGGCGGCCCTGTCGCTGGCCGGGGCGTTGCTCGGCTTCGTGCTGACCATCGCCTCCAGCATCCAGCACAGCGACGGCCTGGTGCCGTTCCTGTTCTGGGCGGTCATGGCGTCGGTGCTGCAGTTGTTCGTGTTCCTGGTGCTGACGCGGCTGATGCCGGACTACCGGGTGCAGATCGAGCACAACAACACGGCGGCCGGCGGCCTGTTCGGCGTCAGCGCGCTGGCGGTCGGCATCATCAACGCCGCCTGCCTGTCCTGAATCCCTGTCTCTCAACGCACACGAACGCGAAGGAGTTTTCCGTGAGCTTGTCCAGTTTCATCAAGAAGCAGTTCATCGACATCCTGCAATGGACCGAAAGCGAAGACGGCGTGCTCGCCTGGCGCTATCCGATGCAGGACATGGAGATCCAGAACGGCGGCAGCCTGACCGTGCGCGACTCGCAGATGGCGATGTTCGTCAACGAGGGCCAGATCGCCGATGTGTTCCGCCCCGGCATGTTCAAGCTGACCACGCAGACGCTGCCGGTGCTCACCTACCTGAAGAACTGGGACAAGCTGTTCGAGTCCCCCTTCAAGTCGGACGTCTACTTCTTCAGCACGCGCCAGCAGCTCGGCCGCCGCTGGGGCACGCCGCAGCCGGTCACGGTGCGCGACAAGGACTTCGGCATGGTGCGCCTGCGCGCCTTCGGCGTGTACGCCTACCACGTGACCGATCCCAAGCTGTTCTACCAGCAAGTGAGCGGCACGCGCGACCTCTACACCGTCGACGACATGGAGCAGCAACTGGGCCCCGTCATCATGGGCGCCATGGCCACGGCCTTCGGCGAATCCGGCGTGCCGTTCGTCGACCTGGCCGCCAACCAGGCGCTGCTGTCGAACAAGGTGCGCGAGGCGCTGCTGCCGCAGTTCACGCAGTACGGCCTGGCGCTCGACAGCTTCCAGGTCTCCAGCGTGACGCTGCCCGACGAGCTGCAGGCCGCGCTGGACCGCCGCATCAGCATGGACATGACCGGCGACATGCAGCGCTTTACGCAATACCAGACCGCCGAATCGCTGCCGCTGGCCGCGCGCAACGAGGGCGGCATCGCCGGCACGGGCGCGGGCCTGGCGGCCGGCTTGGCCATGGGCCAGGCGATGGCCGACAGCCTGCGCACAGCGGTGCAGGGCCATGCCGGCGCCGCGCCTGTCGTTCAGCCGACCGCCCAGCCGGCCGCCCCTGCCGTCGACGATCCGACCGCGCGCCTGGCCAAGCTCAAGGAGCTGCTCGACAAGGGCCTGATCACCCAGGCCGATTTCGATGCCGGCAAGGCTGCCGTGCTCAAGGCGCTGACCGGCGGCGCGGGCTGAACGGGGTGAACCGTATCGTTCGACCGGGCGGCACCTCCAGCCGCCCCGGTCTTCCTGTGCTCTCGGACCCCCGCTGATTGATCATGTTTCATGCCAACTGCCCGGCGTGTGGCGCGCCGGTGGAACTGAAGTCGGCCACCGCCGTGATGGCGGTGTGCGGCTTCTGCAAGAGCACGCTGTTGCGCGACGGCGAGACGCTCAAGGACATCGGCAAGATGTCCGCCGTGCTCGAAGACTACGCACGCGTGCAGATCGGCACCAGCGGGCGCTACCAGGGCCGCGCGTTCACCGTGGTCGGCCGCATCCAACTGCGCTACGACGCCGGTTTCTGGAACGAGTGGTACGCACTGTTCGACGATGGCTCGGACGGCTGGCTGGCCGAGGCGTCCGGACAGGTCACGATGACGGTGGCGAGCGGCCGGCCCGCCGATGCGGTGCCGTTCGGGTCGTTGCGGCCCGGCCTGTCCTATAGTGCCGACGGCAAGCAGTTCGTCCTGTCGGACGTGCGCGAGGCCGACTGCACCGGCGGCGAAGGCGAACTGCCGTTCCGCGTCGGGCAGGGCTGGCGCGCGCGCGTGGCGGACGGGCGCTGCAAGGACGCCTTCCTGACGCTCGACTACTCCGACGGCACCGCGCCGGTGCTGTACCTGGGCGTCGCCACCTCGCTCAAGGCGCTGAACTGCCAACTGCTGCGATCGGACCAGGAGATCCGCGACCGCGCGGGGGCGCTGCCGGGCAAGCTGGTCAACCTGGACTGCCCGTCGTGCGGCACGAGCGTGCCGTTCAGCCCGGGCGTGACGACCCATCTGCTGTGCCCGTCCTGCGGGACCGCGATCGACACCTCCGCCGCGCGCGCCGAGATCGTCGAGCAGGCGCGCTCGGTGCCGCAGGTCGCCACCACGCTGGACCTCGGCGACAAGGCCACCATCGACGGCGCGCAATGGCAGATCATCGGCGTGATGCGCCGCACGGTCGTCAACGGCGACGGCGAGTGGTTCGAATACCTGCTGTACAACGCCAACCGCGGTTTCCTGTGGCTGGCCGAGACCGATGAAGGCTGGTCGCGCGCGAAGGTGCTCGAGCGCTGGCCGGAGACGGTCGATGCGCGCGGCGCCGTGCTCGACGGCAAGCGCTTTGCGCGCAGCGACGACTACAGCGCGCGCGTAAGCTACGCCGCCGGCGCCTTCAACTGGCGCGTCAAGAGCGGCGATGTGACCCGCGTGGTTGAATACGGCGCGAGCGCCAACGGGCTGGTCGCCGAAAGCGATGCGCATGAACTGAACTGGTCCTGCAGCACGCCGGTCTCGGCCGCCGAGATCCAGGCGTGGTTCGGCAAGGTGGTGGCCGAGCCGGCCAAGCCGGCCGACGGCAGCTACATGACGGTCGCGGTCGTGGCCTGCGTGCTGCTCGGGCTGCTGAGCCTGGCCCCGTTCTTCATGGCGCCGGGGGCGGTCGTCGTCAACACGCTGTTCGCGGCGCTGCTGCTGCTGTTGCCGGCGTGGCTGGTCGCCAAGGTCGGGGGCGGAGCATGAAGCAACTGTTTCTGCTCTATGCGGTGGCCGTGGTGATCGGCGCGACCTACCTGAACTGGAAGGCGGGCTTCGCGGCGCCGCGCTCGCCGTCGTACGGCAGCAGCTCCAGCAGCGGCTCTTCGTACTGGGGCGGCTCGTCGGGCAGCGGCTATGGCGGCGGCTTCAGCGGAGGCCACAAGTGACGCGCACCGACGTCGCCGTCACCCCGGCCGATGGCGGAGTGCCGCCGGTCGGCGAACACCTGCTGCTCGATCTGTACGGCGTGGCCCCGGCGCTGCTGCGCGATGCGTGCCTGCTCGAGTCCACGCTGCGCAAGGCCGCCGATGCGCTGGGCGCCACCGTGCTGCATGCGCACCTGCATCGCTTCGGCGCGCCCAGCGCCGATGCTCCACCCGACGTGGGCGGTGGGGTGACCGGGGTGCTGCTCCTGGCCGAATCCCATCTGTCCATCCACACCTGGCCCGAGCATGGGTTTGCCGCCATCGATGCGTTCATGTGCGGGTCCGGCGTCACGCTCGCAGCGCGCGCCATCTTCGAGCGTGCGCTGGCACCGTCGCGTGCCGAGGTCCGCGTGGCGCAGCGCGGGGGCCTGCCGGGTTAGACAGGCCGTCGCCTGACTGACGGCGCCTTGCCTCGAGATGGCCCACCGCCATGTCGTCATGAGGCCTCCGGCACGCGACTGGCGCGGTGGGCCGCCCCGCCGTGTCATACCTGCATTCCTATCGGCTCGTTCGGAGGGCTCGGCTTTTCCGCGACAGCGACGCCGCGCGCCCCGGCACATAGTCGGCAGGGCGGTCACGCTGCAACCCGTGCCGGGGATGGTGCGGTTATTGCATCGGCACGCACAAGGCCAACGGCGGCCTTGATGCCCATCGGCAGATCGCGATGGCACGCGCCCGACGGAGGGTGCGGGGCCACGGCGCCCTGAAGCGGGATGCCTGTGGACCGGACAACCGGTTCGCGGGTCCCCCCTTCAGGGGGCTTTTCTTTTGCCCACGAACTGGATTGGCCGCTTGTCTTCAATCAGGTCGCTGTGGGGCAAGTGCAGGCTCGCCATTTTGGCGGGCGCGATGGGCTCGGGCAAGTCCACTCGCGGTGCAAGGGCGGTATGGATATCACCTTTAAAAGTGGCTTGTATAGCATATTTTCGGCGTTCGATGTGACGTTGTTGTCATCGCGCAACTACCTCATTGGGGGTATTTTGATATGCCTAACGTTTGCGTAGCAGAACGTTCACTTGAACTTCACTTTTGATTCTCAATTTTCTGTGAAAATTCCGAGGTCAAAAGAGGGCGGGACATGGGCTGAGGTCGGGGGAGCCCACGTTCTACACAACGATAAGTTCTCTAAAAATCGGGTGGGTGTTCTGTGGCAAGCAAGCTTGCATGTCAGCGCGCGCGGTCAGCACGGGGCTTGGCGCTGATCGGGATCATGGCTGTGACGGTGGGCGCCGTCATTCGAGCCGGCTTGGCTTATCTTTCCTGCATTCCGTATACCGTTCGCTCTAACCGGGCGGCTTCGGTATTCGGCCGGGCGCGCGGTTTCACGCTGGTGGAACTGGTGGTGACGATCGCTATCGTCGCCATTCTCGTTACGTTGGCGGCTCCATCCTTCCGATCGACCATTCAAAGCGCCCGCACGTCGATCGAAGTCAACTCGCTCGTCAACGACCTGCAGTTCGCGCGCAGCGAGGCGATCAAGCGGGGCCAGCCCGTCAGCATCTGCGTGTCGTCGGACGGCGCTACGTGCCTCGCGAACAGCAGCAGCAACAACAAGTGGCAGGTCGGCTGGATCGTGTTCAACGATGTGAACGGTTCCGGGGGGCTGGATTCGGCCTCCGATGTCGTGGTGCGCAAGCGTGCCGCGTTCACCGGGGGGGATACCTTTGTCGCCAGCCCGACCACCACCGTGTTGACCTACAACCGTGAGGGCTTCGCGACCGGGCTCACCAGCGGGACGGTCACGATGACGCTGCATACCGTGCCGGTCAACCAGCAGGCCACGCGATGCGTCGCCGTCAACATCGTCGGCCACCAGGTCGTTCAAAATGCGGGGACCGGCTCATGCTCATGATCATGCGCCGCCGGCGACAGGCCGGCTTCTCGATCCTCGAAACGCTGGTCACGCTGATCGTGATCGGTGTCGGCCTGCTGGGGCTGGCGAAGATCCAGGCGGCCTCGGTCAGCAGTACGCAGAACGCGCGCGTGCGCTCCCTGATCGCACTGCAGACCGAATCGCTGGCGGCTGCGATGCATGCGAACAAGGGTTTTTGGGCGGCGGGCCTGGCACCTGCGACGTTCACCGTCAGCGGAACGACCGTCACGGATGCTTCCGGCACGCTCAGTGCCACGGTGTCGGGGTGTTCCAGCGCATGCACGCCGAGCCAGCTTGCCGCATACGACGTGCAGGCCTGGGCCAGCGCGATGAATGCGAAGTTTCCGAGCTACAGCACGACCGTCACCTGCAGCACCACGGTGGGTGTGCCCGTGAGTTGCAATGTCACGGTGTCGTGGAGCGAAAAGTACGTCGCCATCAACAGCATGACAGCGGCCTCCGGCGTGACGTCGTCCGCTACCCAGAGTTTCACGCTCTACGTCCAGCCATGAACCACGCCCCGCATCGCAGACAGGGGCGGCTTGCCGTCCGCCAGTCGGGCACGAGCCTGATCGAAATCCTGATTGCCATGGTCATCTCGCTGGTGATCTTGAGCGGCGTGGTGGTGGTCTTCATCAACATGAAGCAATCGTTTACGAGTCAGGATCAGTTGGCATTGCTCGAAGACAACGAGCGGCTGGCCTTGTCGATCCTGACCAGTACATCGCAGTCGGCGGGGTACTTCCCGGATCCGGTCAACAATACCCTGGCGTCGCTGCTGGTGGCCGATTCCAATACGTCCTATGGGCCGCTGGTGGCCGGTCAGTCCGTCAACGGAACGACCGGCACGGGCACCGGCAGCGCCAGCGATACGCTGACCCTGCGCTATGCCACCGCATCCGGCGACGGCATCCTGAATTGCCTGGGCGGCACCAATACCTCGGGTTCGAACCAGGTCTACGTCAACACCTTTTCGATCAGCTCCGCCAATGAGCTGCAATGCTCGCTCAATGGCGCAACAGCCGTGCCGCTGGTGAGCGGCGTGTCTGCGTTCAGCGTCACGTATGGCGTCGATACCAATGGCAACGGCTACGTCGACACGTACATGTCCGCCACCCAGGTGCAGTCGGGCGGGTACTGGGCGCTGGTCCGCTCCATCCGGGTGACGTTGACGTTCACGACGTCGTTCTCGGCCTCCGGCGCGCAGACGCAGACCACCCAGTGGGTCCAGAACATCAGCCTGATGGGGCGTGCCACATGAACCGTTTCAATCGTCATCTTCACCTGGGACGCCGTGCGGACCAGGGCTACACCCTCATCGTCGGCCTGCTGCTGTTGATCGTGCTGACGCTGTTCGGGCTCGGCATGTTCCGCAGCCTGGGGCTGCAGGATCGGATTGCCGCCAATACGCGCGACAAGCAGCGGGCGTTCGAGGCGGCCCAGAGCGCCCTGCAGTACGGCGAATGGTGGCTGGGGCAGAGCAGCAGCCTGTCGGCCACGACATGCAGCGGTGTCACCAGTGCAAACGTTTCGAGCGGCATGCGGGTGTGCAGCCAAACGCTGTCCTCGCTGACCACGCCGACCAGCCTTCCGTGGAGCGTGCGCTCCGATTATCTGCCGCCCTCCATGACCGCCAACGGCGGCGGCGGGCTGGCGTCGTCCGGCGACGTCAACTATGCCGCCAAGCCCGGGTTGTATATCAGCTACCTCGGCCTCTCGGCAAACGGCCTTGCCGCGCTGTATCAGGTCACGGCCTTCGGTTACGGCGGTGACGCGACCACGGGATCCGTGGTGCAGAGCACGTATCAGATTGCGTCGAGTGCGAAAGATCTGGGGCAACAATAATGATGAACAAGAAGCATTGGACACTCTTGCTGGCGACGGCTGCCGCATTGCCGGGCGTCTCGCGGGCTCAGCTCGTCATCAGTGACACACTGACTGGCGCAGCCTCCTCGTACGATTGGAAGGCATTGAACGGTGCCTGCCTGACGGCCGGCAATAACACCGGTTCGATTCCCGCGTGCTCCGGGTTGAGCTACTACAGCGGCAAGACCCTGGTGGGGGGCGCCACCGGCACCTTGCCCGACGCGGTGGGCTCGGGCGCCTTGCGTCTGACCAACGGCGATACGTCAAGCAGTGGCTCCAACGGAACGTATCAAAGCGGCGCCGTGGTGTCGAACTTCACGTTCCCGAGCAGCCAGGGCCTGCAGGTCACGTTCACGACCGTGACCTATGGCGGCAACAACTACAACAACACCGGCGCGGACGGCATCAGCTTCTTCCTGGCCGACGGCTCGAAGTCGGCGACTGTCGGGGCGTTGGGCGGGAGCCTCGGGTACAGCTGCTCGAACGTCAACAGTACGTATGACGGCGTGCAGGGCGGCTATATCGGGCTGGGCATCGACGAATTCGGCAATTTCTCCAACAGCAGCGACAACACGAGCTCCGGTGCCGGCTTCAAAGCCAGCCGGATCGGCCTGCGCGGTTCCGGCAATACCAACTGGTCCAATCTGAATTCGACCTATTCCAGCTACTATCCGTCTTCGCTGAGCGCTTCGCAGCGAGCCACGGCGGTCAAGAAGACCTGTTCGACCGGCTATCTCTACGATTTCAGCAGAGGCACATCGAACCCGACCAAACAATCGGCGCTGACGTACAACTACAACTACATCACCGGCGATGACCTGTCGTTCACGCTGGCGAACCAGGAAGCGGTCTCGAAACCGCTGCGTGGTTCTGCCGTCCCCATCACGTACGGTCTGACGATCACCCAGGACGGTCTGCTGAGCCTGTCGTACAGCGTCAACGGCGGGACGGCGCAGCCGGTGATCACCAATCAGAGCATCACTTCGTCCAACGGACCGTTGCCTTCGACCTTCCGGTTCGGCTTCTCCGCGGGCACGGGCGGTGGCAGCAACGTGCACGAGATCACCTGCTTCAAGGCCGCGCCCGTCGAACAGTCGAGCAGCTCGGCGGGTGCCAACGTGCAGCAGTCGGCCCGGGTCGAGGCAGGTACCCAGCTGTATCTGGCTTACTACCACCCGACCAACTGGTGGGGTGAGCTGACGGCGCAAAGCCTGGTGGTCGACTCGACCACCGGCGCCGTGTCGATTGCGTCGACCGCGAACTGGGATGCCAGCTGTACGCTGACAGGCGGCTCCTGCCAGGCGATGGGCAGTTCGGCCACGGTCACGGCGACGAGTCCGTCGGCGCGGCAGATCCTGACCTGGAACGGGTCCACCGGCATTCCGTTCGAATGGAACAGCCTGACCTCGACCCAGCAGTCGTCGCTGACGACGGGCGACAGCTCCGTCACCACCAACCGGCTGCTGTACCTGCGTGGCGACCGCACCAAGGAAGCGAGCAGTAGCGGTCCCTACCGCACGCGCACCGGGGTACTGGGCGACATCATCAACTCGAGTCCGACCTGGGTCGGGAAGCCGTCCTCGCCGTACAACGGGCCGTGGGTCGACGCGTTGAATTCTTCGGCTTCGCCCGCGGAGCCGACGGGCAGCTATGCGACGTTCAAGACCACGTATGCCACGCGCCAGAATGTCGTCTACGTCGGTGCCAATGACGGCATGGTGCATGGTTTCCGCGCCGGTGCGTACGATTCGAGCGGCAACTTTGTGAGCAACGCCACCACGCCCAACGACGGCGTGGAGACGCTGGCCTATGTGCCGGGCGCGGTGCTGAGCATGATCCACAGCACCACCGGCAAGGTCGATTTCAGCTCGCCATCGTATTCGCACAACCTGTACGTCGACGCAACACCCGGCACGGGCGATCTGTATTACAACGGTGCCTGGCACACTTGGCTTGTCGGCGGCCTTGGCGGTGGCGGCAATGCCTCCGGCACGATCGCGGACAGCACCACGTCGACCGGCGGTACGCTCTACGCGCTGGATATCACCGATCCGACCCAGTTCAGCGAAAGCAATGCCAGCTCGCTGGTGGTCGGTGAGTGGTCGTCCTCGGGCCTGACCTGCGCCAACGTCACCAATTGCGGCAACTACCTGGGCGATACCTACGGCACCCCGGTCATCCGCCGTCTGCACAACGGGATGTGGGCGGTCCTGTTCGGCAACGGCTACAACAGCCAGAACGGCACGGCCGGCCTGTTCGTGATGCTGGTGAACCCCAGCACCGGCGCGAAGACGTTCTACTACTTCGATACCGGCTATGGTCCGAGCAAGGACCCCACGGGCAACAGCGGCAAGAACGGCATCGCCTATGTCACGCCGGCCGATCTGGATGGCGACCACATCACCGATTACGTCTATGCCGGCGATCTGTTCGGCAACGTCTGGCGCTTCGATCTGACGGCGGCCACCCCGTCTTCGTGGGCCGCGGCTTCGGCGCCGCTGTTCTCGACGACCGCCGGCCAGCCGATCTCGTCCAAGGTGGTGGTGGCGGCTGTTCCGGATACCGCGGGCGGGAATCCGCGCGTGGTCGTTGCCTTCGGCACGGGCCAGAATCTTCCGGCCACGCTGACCAGCGCGACGAAGTATGCAACGTCCAGCCAGGCGCTCTACGGTGTCTGGGACTGGAACATGAGCGCCTGGAATGCGAAGGCCGCGGCAACGTCCCAGTACACCTCGCTGACCGCGCCGCAGACCGTGACCGTTTCGTCGCTGCAGACGCAGACCATCACCGCGCAGTCCACCGCCAGCGGCTCGACGGCATCGTACCGGACCGTCAGCACGAACAAGGTCTGCTGGCAGGGGTCGAGCGTCTGCTCCACCGGCAACAATAAATACGGCTGGACGCTGGTGCTGCCGAGCACAACGTCGGGCTCGACCACCAACTACGAGCAGGTCATCTATAACCCGACGCTGGCGTATGGCATGTTTGTCGTGAACACCACCATTCCGGCGGTGACGCAGATCCTGTCCTGCACGACCACGCAAGCCTCGGGCTACACCATGGCGATCGCGATCGGCACCGGCGGCGCGGGGACTTCCTCGTTCTTCGGGGACAGCAACGGCAATTTCTCCACCTACAACGGTGGCATCGTGAGCGGTGTCGGCCTGAGCGGTACGGGTACGCCCTCGTTCGTGACGACGGACAGTGGCGTGACCATGGTCCAGCAGACCAGCGACGGTAAGGGTTCGGCTACCGCGGTCAACCCTGGCGCCTCGGCGACGGGCTCGCGCGTCAATTGGGTCAAGCTGCGCTAACCATGAAATCTTCTCTGACTTTTCCTGTGGGCCGGCATGCGGCGGGCTTCACGCTCATCGAGCTGATGATCACGTTGGCCATCGTGGCCATCCTGGTCGCGCTCGCCTATCCGTCCTACAACAACTACATCATGAAGTCGCACCGGGCCGACGCCAAGACGGCCCTGCTGGATCTGGCCTCGCGTCAGGAGCGCTATTTCGCGCTGCAGAACAACTACGCGAGCACGCCGTCCGCGCTGGGCTATGCCGGCACGGCGTTCCCCCTCGCGCTCCAGACCAACGGGCAGACCTATTACCAACTGTCCGTGCAAGTCACCGGGTCGCCGGGGACCAGCACGCTGCCGGGCTTTTCGGCTTCGGCCGTGCCGGCCAGTCCCGGTCCCCAGCAGTCGGATGCTTGCGGCACCTACACCATCAATCAGTTGGGTGTGCAGGGCAACAGCGGTAACACCACATCGCAGTGCTGGTAAGAAAGAAAGGCCCGGTCGGGCCTTTTTTCATGGGTGCCCGGCGTGGGCGCTCGATCTGCCGATGACGTGTGCCGGCAACGCGAAGGGCGCCGGACGTGCGACGCGCCGGCGAGGCTTGCCAAGCCGTTCGCGCGGTGCCGGCCTGCCGAGCGTCCTCGACTCAACGGCCCACCATCTTCTCCGGCCGCACCCACGCATCGAACTGCTCGGCCGTCACATACCCCAGCGCCAGCGCCGCCTCGCGCAGGCTACTGCCTTCCTTGTGCGCCTTCTTGGCGATCTGCGCCGATTTGTCGTAGCCGATATGCGGGTTGAGCGCCGTCACCAGCATCAGCGAGCGCTGCACCAGCTCGGCGATGCGCTCGCGGTTGGGTTCGATGCCGACCGCGCAGTGGTCGTTGAAGCTGCGCATGCCGTCGGCCAGCAGGCGCACGCTGTGCTGGAAGTTGTAGGCGATCATCGGCCGGAACACGTTCAGCTCGAAGTTGCCCGAGGCCCCGCCGATGTTGATGGCGACATCGTTGCCGAACACCTGCGCGCACAGCATCGTCATCGCCTCGCTCTGGGTCGGGTTGACCTTGCCCGGCATGATGGACGAGCCCGGCTCGTTCTCGGGAATGGACAGCTCGCCCAGGCCGCTGCGCGGGCCGCTCGCCAGCCAGCGGATGTCGTTGGCGATCTTGGTGAGGCTGGCGGCCAGCGTCTTCAGGGCGCCGTGCGCGTGCACCACGCCGTCGGCCGAGGCCATGGTCTCGAACTTGTTGGGCGAGGTGACAAAGGGCAGGCCGGTCAGCGCGGCGAGTTCGGCGGCGACCTGTTCGGCATAGCCGGCCGGCGCGTTCAGGCCGGTGCCGACCGCCGTGCCGCCCAGCGCCAGTTCGCACAGGTGCGGCAGCGCGGCGTTCAGGTGGGTCTCGCTGTGCTGCAGCTGTGCGGCGTAGCCGGAGAACTCCTGGCCGAGCGTGAGCGGGGTGGCGTCCTGCAGGTGGGTGCGGCCGATCTTGATGATGTCGTCGAAGTCCGTGGCCTTCCGCGCCAGCGTCTCGCGCAGCGTGCGCAGCGACGGCAGCAGGTGCCGCGTGATGGCGGTGACGGCCGCCACGTGCATCGCCGTCGGGAACACGTCGTTGGACGACTGGCTGCGGTTCACGTCGTCGTTGGGGTGCACCCGGCGGGCTTCGCCGCGCTCGCCGCCCAGCAGTTCACTGGCGAGGTTGGCGAGCACCTCGTTCATGTTCATGTTGCTCTGCGTGCCGGAGCCGGTCTGCCAGACCACCAGCGGGAATTCGTCCGGATGCCTGCCGGCGATGACCTCGTCGGCCGCGGCGATGATGGCGTTCGCCTTGTCGGCCGGCAGCAGGCCCAGGCGCTGGTTGACGGTGGCGCTGGCGCGCTTGATGCGGGCCAGCGCGTCGATCAGCTCGCGCGGCATGCGGTCGCCGGCGATGTCGAAGTTCTGCAGCGAGCGCTGCGTCTGCGCGCCCCACAGGCGGTCGGCGGGGACTTCGATGGGGCCAAAGGTATCGCGTTCGGTACGGGTCGTCATGGTGATGAGCCTGGCTGTCAGCAACGCCCACCAGTATAGGCGGGGCGCTTTTCCCATGCCGGCGGTAGGGCGACGCAATGTGAAAGAAGGTGACGGGCTTTGCGGCGGCGGCCGGTGCGGGCCACAATGTCGGCTGCGCTGGCGGTACGCGGTCCCCGGCCGTTGCCCCGCCCCATGAAGCCTCGTTGAGCCCTGTCGCCCGTCCCGCCCATGTCTTCTTTCGTCTCCGTCGACAAATCCTTGCAACCGCTGCTGTGGTTGGTGGCTGTCGGCCTGTTCATGCAGACGCTGGATGCCACCATCGTCAACACGGCCCTGCCGGCCATGGCGCGCAGCTTGTCCGAGAGCCCGCTGCAGATGCAGTCCGTCATCATCGCCTACACGCTGACGACGGCCATGCTGATGCCCGCGTCCGGCTGGCTGGCCGACCGGTTCGGCACCCGGCGCATGTTCTTCGCGGCCATCTTCCTCTTCACCGTCGGCTCTCTGCTGTGCGCGGAGTCGCGCACGCTGACCATGCTGATCGTCTCGCGCGTGGTGCAGGGCGTGGGCGGCGCGCTGCTGATGCCGGTGGGGCGGCTGACCGTGCTGCGCGTGGTGCCGCGCGGGCAGTTCCTGCCGGCCATGAGCTTTGTCACGATTCCGGGCCTGATCGGTCCGCTGATCGGCCCGACGCTGGGCGGCTGGCTGGTCGAGGCGGTGTCGTGGCACTGGATCTTCCTGATCAACCTGCCGGTGGGCGTCATCGGCGCGCTGGTCACGCTCAAGGTGATGCCCGACATCCGCGGCGATGCGGGCGACGCGTTCGACTGGGCCGGCTACGGGATGCTGGCGTTCGGCATGGCGGCTGTGTCGTTCTCGCTCGACGGCCTGTCCGACCTGGGTTTCCGTCGCGCCACGGTGCTGGTGTTGCTGATGTTCGGGCTGGCCGCGCTCACGGCGTATTGGCTGCACGCCGGGCGTGCGAAGCAGGCGCTGTTTCCGCGCGCGCTGTTCGCCATTCCGAGTTTTTCGGTCGGTATTCTCGGCAACCTGTTCGCGCGCATCGGCGCTGGCGGCATGCCGTTCCTGATCCCGTTGTTGCTGCAAGTGGGGCTGGGGTATTCGCCCCTGCAGGCCGGGCTGATGATGGTGCCGGTGGCGGTGGCCGGTATGGCGGCCAAGCCGCTGGGCAACTGGCTGGTCAGGCAGTATGGCTATCGGCGCATGCTGTTCGGCAACACGCTGCTGCTTGGCCTGATGATCGTGAGCTTTGCGCTGTCGAGCCCGCACGAGCCGCTGTGGCTGCGTATCGTGCAACTGGCGGCGTTCGGCACCTTCAACTCGATGCAGTTCACCGCCATGAACGCGCTCACGCTGCGCGACCTGAGCGGGGCGCAGGCCAGTGCGGGCAACAGCATGCTGTCGATGGTGATGATGCTGTCGATGAGCCTGGGCGTGGCCGCCGCCGGTGCGCTGCTGAACGGCTTCAGCGAATACGCGGGCGGACAGCTGGCCGACACGCTGGGCGCCTTCCATAAGGCTTATGTCTGCGTGGGGCTCATCACCGCCGCCGCCGGGTGGATCTTCGCGCAGTTGCCGCACGAAGCGGCCCAGCAGGTGGTCAGGCGGCCGGAGGTCGAGGCCGAGTAGCCTGCCTCGCCGGCTTCAAACCTCACGCATCACGCATCACACGATGTCGATGGCTGTCTGCGCGGGTGTCACCGCTTGCGGCCTGGGTGCGCGCTTGCTGGATGCGCCCGGCCGCCGCGTCGACGATGGGGCCGGCCGTGACATCGGCCGTCGTCCACGCGGCATAGACCGGTGCCGACAGCACCGTGCTGACGGCCCGCTTGACGGCCCGCTTGACGGCCACGACGGCTTCCTCGCTGGCACCGGCGCTCGTGGCCATCCGGCCGGCGGCGGTCTGCGCGGTCAGCACACCGGCAAAGCCGCCGGCCAGCGCGCCCGCATTCTTGATGATATTGGTCGCGGTGAACAGGCTGCGCGTGGCGGCCAGCGTCCCGGTCAGGATATCGACGGGCAGCTTTGCCGCGCGCTGGCCGGTCCGTTGCCGCGGATGCCGAACACCGGACCCCGGCATCCGGCAATGCGCTCTGGAAGCTGGCCGACGCGCGTGTCTTGCTCAGCCGCGGAGAGCGCTGCGCGTTCGTCGATGGGTTGCGCCAGCCCCCGACGGAGATGCCAGGGGAGGGCGCGAAACTCGAACGGCTGCTGTCGCACGTCGAACAGATGCGGGACGGCCTGAACAAGGTGCGACGGGATCTGGCGGCCGCCGGCCAACCGGACTCGGCCCTCAAGGCGCTCTCGCGCAATCTCGACGGTATCGAGCGCGCGCTGGTTGCCCTGCGGGAGGACAAGCCCCTGGCCCACCGCACATTCCGGGTCGCCAGCGCGAGCCTGCTCGCCGCGGTCATGCCGATTACCGTACCGCTGGCGCCGCGTCCGCGGCAGGCGCAGTTCGCGTCGGAGACGTTCGGTCTGATGGCCAAGATGTTCGTCGAAGCCGCGGCCATGATCCGCACGCCGACCACCGACCGCGGCCTGCTGAAAGACCGCTGGCTCTCGCGCAATCTCATCAACAACGTGCAGGCGGTCTGGTTCATGCCGTCGGTGATCAAGCCCACGCTGACCAAGAACCTTCCGTACAACGTCACCGGCGGGATGGTCTCCGTGGCCGTGCTGTTCATGACGATCCTCTCGTCGGAGATCCGCGAGAAGGTGAACGGCTGGCGCAACAAGCCACCCTATCCCGGCCTGGCCCAGGCGGGGCAAGACCTGGATGCCCGGATGCAGGCCGACCTGCGCGACGTGCTCGCCACCGTGAATGCGGACATGCAATCGCTGGTCGATACCAAAGCCGCGTTCGAGGACGAGCACGAGCTCAATCCGCTGGTCTCGAAGCAGGTGAGCCTGGCGGTCAATGCGTACAAGACCCTGAGCGTCAAGCGGATGGATACGCTGGGTGTGCCGCACGCGGTGGCCGCCAGCAACCCGGATAAGGCCGCGAAGCTGGCCCTCGCGGTATTCACGGCCATGATCTGCTTCTCGGGCGCCGCCCTGATGGTGCTGGACCGGATCGGCATGGTGGACCTGACCGCGGACGCCATCTTCACCTCCCTCTACCAGGCCAGTCTGGTGGGCGACGGCAACGTGAGCCGCAAGGATGCGCTGGACGAGTTCAAGACGTTCTCCGGTTTCAGCATGGTGCTGGCGGCCATGCTGGCGCTGAACAAAGGCGCCGGGGACTTCATCGAGCACGGCGCGATGGGTTGCTGATCGGCTCCGTTTCCATGGCGGCGCTCAATCTCGTGCTGCCCGGTCCGGTCGGCCATGCGCCGGCAAAGGGCATCGAGACGCTCATGAGCATGAGCCCGTCGGACATCGGTCAGACGCTCAACAAGCTGGGCGATTGCCTGTATCGATAGTGCGGCGGCGGCGCGGCGCCCGAAGCCGCGCACCCGCATGAGCCGGACCTCGAAGCGGGGCCGTCGGCCGCGGCATCGTAGCGGCCCGGCTGCGGGTACGCCCGGCTAGCGCCAGTAGCCGCGCATCTTCTTGGCCAGGTCGACCTTGGCCGCCGCGCGTGCCTCGGCCGCCGGGTCGGCACCGGCACCGGGTTCGGGCGGCGGCCAGGCGCAGGCCTCGAACAGCGGCAGCAGCGCCGGCGGAATGAAGCGCGTGCGCGATGCATAGATGTGCCGGTCGCCGTTCGGCGTCTGCTGCGTGACGTAGAAGCGCTGCGGCACCAGGATGTCGAGGTGGTCGCGGGCGCGCGTCATGGCCACGTAGAGCAGCCGGCGCTCCTCCTCCAGCTCGTCGCGCGAGCCGGCGCCGAGGTCGGCGGGCATGCAGCCGTCCACGGCATTGAGCAGGTAGACGGCCTTCCACTCCTGGCCCTTGGAGGAGTGGATGGTCGACAGGATCAGGTAGTCCTCGTCGCGGTGCGGGTCGCCGGGTTCATCGCTGGTCAGCTCGGGCGGATCGAGCGTCATTTCGGTCAGGAAGCGCTCGCGCGAGGCATAGGTGGCGGCCATGCGGGCGAGCTGGTCGAGGTCGCCCTGGCGGACGGCCGCATCATCGTGCAGGCGCTCCAGGTGGGGCGCATACCATGCGCCGACGGCTCCCAGTTCGCCGGCCCAGGCCGCGTCGTGCTTCGGCGTGCGCAGCGTGGCCATCAGCGCCATCAGTGCCGCCCAGTCGCCGGCCAGGCGGGCGGGCGGCTCATGGGCCAGCAGCGCGGCGATCGGGTCGGCCGCCTCGGCCATGGCATCGAGCGCGCGCGCGGCGGTGGCGGGGCCGGCGCCCGGCAGCAATTGGATGACGCGGAAGCCGGCGATGCGGTTGCGCGGGTTCTCGGCCCAGCGCAGCACCGACAGCACGTCCTTGACGTGCGAGGCTTCCAGGAATTTGAGCCCGCCGTACTTCACGAAGGGAATGTTGCGGCGGGTCAGTTCGATCTCCAGCGGCGCGCTGTGGCTGGCGGTCCGGAACAGCACGGCCTGCGATTTCAGCGCCAGCCCGCCCTCGCGATGCTGCAGCACCTGCTCGGCCACGCAGCGCGCCTGCTCGGCCTCGTCGCGCACGCAGACCAGGCGTGGGCGGTGGGTCGAGGCGCGGTCGGTCCACAGCGTCTTGGCAAAGCGCTCGGTGGCAAAGCGCATCACGCCGTTGGAGGCGTCCAGGATCGGCTGCGTGGAGCGGTAATTGCGCTCCAGCAGCACCGTGCGTGCCGGCCGCGTGAAATGGCGCGGGAAGTCGAGGATGTTGCGCACCGTCGCCGCGCGGAAGGCGTAGATGGACTGCGCATCGTCGCCGACCACCGTCAGGCCGCGGCCGTCCGGGCGCAGCGCGCGCAGGATCGTTGCCTGCAGCCGGTTGGTGTCCTGGTATTCGTCGACGAGGATGTGGTCGAAGCGCGCGCCGATCTCGGCGGCCAGGCCGGCGTCGGACACCATCGCGTGCCAGTACAGCAGCAGGTCGTCGTAGTCGAGGACATGCTGGGCCTGCTTGGCTTCGACGTAGGCGTCGAACAGCGTGCGCAGCTGCGCCTGCCACATCGCGCACCACGGGAAGTGCTGCTTGAGCACGGCATCCAGCGGGCTCTCGGCGTTGATGGCGCGCGAGTAGATCGCCAGGCAGGTCTGCTTGAGCGGGAAGCGGCGCGCCTTGGTCGACAGGTTCAACTCATGCCGCACGACATTGAGCAGATCGGCCGAGTCGCTGCGGTCGTGGATGGTGAAATCGGGCGCAAGGCCGATGCGCTCAGCGTATTCGCGCAGCAGGCGCGCGCCGATGCCGTGGAAGGTGCCGGCCCAGGGCAGGGCGGTCTGGTACGTGGTGCCGGCGGCCGACCGCATGCCGGTGTTGCCTTGCATGGCACGCGCCAGCAGGTGGCCGGCGCGGCTGGACAGCTCGCTCGCTGCCCGGCGCGAGAACGTCAGCAGCAGGATGCGCTGCGGATCGGCGCCATGGGCCACCAGGTGCGCCACGCGCCAGCCCAGCGTCTGCGTCTTGCCGGAGCCCGCGCCCGCCAGCACCAGCAGCGGGCCGGTTTCCGCCGCGTCGGCCCCGGAAACGCCGAATTCGACGGCCTGGCGCTGCTGGTCGTTCAACTGCGCCAGGTAGTCGGGCGTGAGAGGGGGCTGCGGAGTAGGAGCGGCGTCGGGCACGGCGGGCGTTATGTAAGCTAACTGTATGAATATGTGGGGTATCCACTTAGCTCCACCATCCCAAGATAACTGGATGGATATACAGTGTGCGCCGGGAGACCGGTGGAGATCAAGGGGTGAAAGTCCCCGACGTTGTAAGAGTTAGCGACTCACGATGTCCCCGAGTCATGCGCTGTGTGCTGCGAGGTGCTCAGCGAAGCGTTGACAGGGGCGCTGATAGGCCAGCCATTGAGCCACGAAATGTTTATTTCATTCCCGAGTGCTGACGCATTACTGTTTGCGGAAGGCAACATCGTCCTGCGCGCTATCGCAAGCGCTGGGTGGGCTCGGCGTGGTCTTAGACCCTGGCATGTCAGTACGATCTCCATGCGGGAACCGGGAGGTCTCTCATTTGGCCGCCGGCAGGAGTCAGGCCGAGCGGTCCGCATCGGGAAGGTGAGGAGCCATAGCCGATGATGAACGAATGGGAGAAGTCGGACTCACCCATAGTAGCGACGAAGCCGACGAACAAACCTGAGCGATCGGGAGCGGAGTCGGTGGAGCCAAGGGGTGGGGCCAAGGGGAACACGGGCTGGTCACACACGCGCCGGACGCTGAGCCGGGAAAGCGTGTCCCAGAGACTGGACCGTGTGCGTCAAGCCGCAAGGCAAAGGACGAAGGAGAGGTTCACGGCGTTGTTCCATCTGATCGACATTGACCTGCTGGAGACGGCGTTCTTCTGGCTGCAGCGGAAGGCGGCCGCAGGGGTGGATGGCGTGACATGGCACGACTACGAGCAAAACCTGGAGGGAAATCTCAAAGACCTGCATGGGCGACTGCACCGGCAGGCCTATCGCGCGCAGCCCAGCCGCCGACGGTATATCCCGAAGGCCGATGGCAAGCTGCGTCCGCTGGGCATCGCCGCGCTGGAAGACAAGATCGTCCAACGCGCGCTGGTGGAGGTGCTCAACGCAGTCTACGAGACAGACTTCCTTGGTTTCTCTTACGGATTCCGTCCACGGCGCAGTCAGCACGATGCGCTGGATGCGTTAGCGACGGCAATTGCTCGTACAAACGTGAGCTGGATACTGGACGCCGACATCAGCCGGTTCTTCGACACGGTCAACCACGAGTGGCTGACCCGGTTCATAGGACACCGGATAGGCGACCAACGCGTGATCCGATTGATCCGCAAATGGCTAAAGGCAGGCGCGATGGAAGACGGGGTGATCGAGTCAACAGACGAGGGGACGCCGCAAGGGTCGGTCATCTCGCCGCTGCTGGCAAACATCTACCTGCATTACGTCTTCGACCTCTGGGCAAACCAATGGCGCAAGCGCCATGCCGAGGGGAACGTCGTGATCGTCAGGTACGCCGACGACGTCGTGGTCGGGTTCGACAAGCAGCACGATGCCAAGCGGTTCAAGCGGGCCATGCAGCAGAGGTTGGCGCAGTTTGGGCTGTCGGTGCACCCGGAGAAGACCCGCCTGATCCAGTTCGGCCGCTTTGCGGCGCAGAACCGGGCCGCGCGAGGTCTGGGCAAGCCGGAGACGTTCAACTTCCTTGGTTTTACCCACATCAGTGGCTGCGCCAGAGATGGCAAGTTCCTGCTGTGGCGTAAGACACGGCGCGACCGGTTTCGGGCCGCGTTACGTCAAATCAAGGAGGGACTACAGCGCAGACGGCATCAATCGATCCGCGAGCAAGGGCAATGGTTACGCCGCGTGGTACAGGGTTACTTTAACTACCACGCGGTGCCGACCAACTTCCCTGCGCTGAAAGCATTCCGGGCACATGTGATCAACCTCTGGAGGCGCGCGCTTCGGCGTCGCAGCCAGAAGGACAACACCACGTGGGCACGGGTTCTAAGGTTGGCAGCACAGTGGCTTCCCCGCGCTCGTATCCTTCACCCCTGGCCGAATATGCGCTTCGACGCCAAGCACCCAAGGCAAGAGCCCGGTGCGCGAATCGCGCACGCCGGGATCTGTGCGGGGGGTGTTCAGTAATGAGCATTCCTACCGCGACATCGTCCGGCCCGCCCCGGCCAGGATCACGCCGACTGTGGCTGCAGCGCGATCACCGCCATGCCGGCCAGCGCGATCGCCGCGCCGCCGAGATCCCAGCGTGTCAGCGTCGCGCCATCGACCAAGCGCAGCCATGCCAGCGCCACGGCGATATACATGCCGCCGTACGCCGCGTAGGTCCGTCCGGCGGCGGTCGGGTGCAGCGTCAGCAGCCACGCGAACAGCGCGAGCGACAGGGCCGCGGGCATCAGCAGCCAGGCACTCCTGGCCTGCCGCAGGACCAGCCACGGCAGATAGCACCCGACGATTTCAGCGAGCGCCGTGAGGGCGAACAGGACAGCGAGGCGGAGGAATTCCACGGTGCGGCATCCCAACGGGGAGGAAGAATCGGAGCCCGGGGATTGTGGCATGCCGGCGCGTGGCTTTCCGCCCGCCCGCTCACTCGCCGCCGCGGCGCTGGTTGAACCAGCGCTCGAGCAGTTTGCCCGCCGCCTCGCGGCCGCCGAGGCCGAACGACAGCGCGACCGCCACCGCGATCGCCCCCAGCACGAGGCCGAACGCGAGCTGCACGATCTCGTTCGCGATGCCCATGGCGCGCAGCCCCATCGCAAAGACCAGGCCGAGGATCGCGAACTGCGCGATCCGCGAAAACAGCGCGCTGTGCTCGCGGTCCGCCTGCTCGATCACGCGGCGCGCCAGCCCCGCGAGCCAGAAGCCGATCACCAGGATCACCCCGCCCATCAGCACGTGCGCGCCGAACTCGATGAACAGCGTGACGACGTCGCGCACCTGCGTGAAGTTGAGCCGGTTCGCGGCCTCGACCGCGGCGAACAGCATCGCGAAGAACACGATCAGGCGGGCGACCAGCACCGACGGCTGCAGCATCCCCGTGAACACGCGTTCGACGCCGAGCACGGCCGGCAGCCCGTCGACGCCGGCCGCCACGAGCAGCTTCTGCGCGAGCGCCGCGACGAAGCGCGCCACATAGAACGTGACGAGCACGATCACCACCGCCGCAATGATGTTCGGCACCGCGCCGAGGAACTGGTCGAGCATGTTGGTCGCCGGCCGCGAGATCGCTTCGATCTTCAGCGCATCGAGCGCGGAGATCAGCGTCGGCACGAACACGAACACGTAGACCAGCGTGCCGACCAGGCCCGAGACGCGCACCGGTGTCGGGCTGTCGACGCGCTGCGTGAGCTTGTCGGCGCCCGCCGCGATGAGCAGGTTCGTGACCAGGCCGCGCAGCACGCGCGCGACCAGCCAGCCGACGAAGCCGATCACCGCCGCCGCGAACACGTTCGGCACGATCGCCAGCAGCTTGTCGATCATGCCCTGCACCGGCGCGAGCAGGCCCGACAGCGAGAACGCCGACAGGATCGCGGGCAGGAACATCAGGATGACGAGCCAGAACAGCACGTCGCCGAGATAGCCGCTCATCGGCTGCATGCCGGCGCTGGCCGACAGCTTGCTGTCGAGGTTGCCGGCTTTGAGCGCGCGGTTGACCACGCTGCGCAGCAGCGAGGCGAGCAGCCACGCGATCAGCACCAGCGCCGCGCCGCCGATCAGGTTCGGCAGATAGTTGACGATGTTGGTGACCAGTTGCGAGAACGGGTTGGACACCTCCAACAGGTTGAGCACGTTGAAGATGCCCACCGCGGTGATCAGCAGCACGAGCCAGAACAGCCCGCCCGCGACGATGCCTTCGACCTGCGCGCCCTGGCCGGTGCTCTCGGCGATGCGCTGGTCGACCTTCAGCGCCGCGAGCAGCCGCCGTGTGCCCGCCCGGACCGCGATGGCGATCAGCCAGCCGACCACCAGGATGCCGATCGCACCGGCGATCTTCGGCAGGTAGCCCGCCAGCGTGGCCTGCAGCGACGTGACAAAACTGGATGCGTCCATTGTCTTCTCTCCCGAAAACGTGGTGTTGCGATTGGATACGAACGACCTGCGTACTTCGAAACAGCGAACTCAAAGCGACCTTAGCCCAGAAAGCGGACGGCAGCGGCCGATTTCATGTTTGTTTTACTTTAGACGGATGTGGACGGTGTGCACGCGTGGCCGCGCGCGGTGCCCGGTGAACCGTTTCGGAAATGTGAGCGGCGTCGGCGCGCGCGCCGCCGCCGCCGTGACCCCGGGGCCACCGCGCGCGTGGTCACCGGCGGATGGCGCGGCTCAGCGGCCCGGCTTCGGCGGCACGGCCTGCGCGCCGCGTGTTTCGCGGAACCACAGCGCCAGGCTTTCGTCCTCCAGCGCATAGGCGCCGCGCGATTCCTTCCAGATCAGGTTTTTGTCGCGCAGCGCGTCCAGCGCGGCCTGCACAGTGGCGGTGGAGAACTCGCGGTGGCCCAGGCGCGCGGCATAGGCCTTCATCGAGTCTTCCGAGAATGGCGAATAGGCTTGCCCGCGCTCGATCAGCACCGCCAGCACGGTGCGCTGGATCTCGGTCAGCGCGCTGTACTCGCTCTCGATCTCGCCCCAGATGCGGTCGCGCCAGCCCTGCGCGCCGCGCTTGAGCAGCTCGCCCAGGCTGGCCGCCTCGCCCAGCTCCAGCGCGATCTCGCTGACGATGGCCTTGAGCATCTCGGGCCGGTGTCCGACCAGTTGGAAGGCGGCGAACATGTCGTCTTCCTTGAACTGGTTGTCGGGCGCCAGATGCTGGTTGACCCACGCCGCATAGGCCGACACGAAGGCCCGCCCGAGCAGCGGGAAATTGGTCACGCGCGAGCCGAAGAACGGCTGCGTGCGATTGAGCAGCAGGTTGGCGAGCTTGTCGCGGTTGGAGCCGGTGAAGACCAGGAACAGGCGCGGCGACTCCACGCCCTGGTTCATCTGGTCGCGCGCGGCCTTGAGCGCGAACATGGCGTTGGCGCCGGTTTCGGTGGACAGCGCATGCTGGGCCTCGTCGACGATCAGCACGATGGACCGCTGCGCCGCCTTGTAGAGCGTGTCCAGTGCGTCGGCCAGCGTGATGCCCGGCGGCAGGCCGGTCTTGCCGAGGTCGAAGGTGAAGGTGCGCAGCACGCTGATCTTTTCCATGCCGGCGGACTTGGCCAGCTTGGCGATCGGCCCGTCGAACTCGGCCAGCCTGGCCTTGATGGCATCGGCGATCATCAGGCCGGGGTCGCGGGCGCGGTCGGCCCACAGGTCGACATAGATGGCGATCCAGCCGCGGCGTTCCACCTCGGGCACCAGGTCTTCGCGCAGGAAGGTGCTCTTGCCGGTGCGCCGGGGCGCGGCCAGGAACAGGCCCGAGCGTGCGTCCGCCAGCCCCTTGCCCTCCAGGCTGTCGCGCAGGGTGCGGGCGAGGTCCTGCCGGTGGAAGCTGAAGCGGCCGGTATCAGTGTCGGAATCCATGAGCGCCCTCGTTTAGACTTGATTATGGAATGCGGTATAAATTATAGCTAATACAATAATTGACGATAATTGCATCGGGGATGCCCTGACAACCGGCATCTGAGCGGCACCGCGCATGCCGCGTGTGCGCGCCAACCTGTCTGCCGGTCGGCGCGCGGGCCCGACTGGACCCTGGGCGTGGGTGTACGCTACTCGGGCCGGCAGTACGGCACGCTCGACAACGCCGACGTGCTGCCCGATGTCTACAGCGGCACCAGCCGCTTCCTCACCGTGGGCCTCAAGGCCGGCTATCGCATCGACCGGTACGTCACGCTGGCATTGGGCGTCGATCACCTGACCGACCGACGATACTTCATCCATCACCCGTATCCGTCGCGAACCTTTTATGGGCAACTGAAATGGCATCTGTGATGCATCCGATCTCCCGGCTGGCGGCCGGCTTGCTGCTGGCACTGGCCTCGGCGCTGGCCCTCGCGCACGAAGGGCATGACCATGGTGGCACCGCTGCGAAGGCGGCGGCCAAGCCGCAACTCGCCACCACCGCCGCGTTCGACCCGGCCGGCCGCCTGTGGGTGACCTGGGCCGAGGGGCGGCACGTGGTGGTCGCGTGGTCCGACGATCTGGGCAAGACCTTGTCGGCGCCCCGGCGCATCAATCCGCAGCCCGAGCCCATCTACACCGACGGCGAGAACCGTCCCAAAGTGATCGCCAGCCCCGACGGCGCGTTGTATGCGACCTGGTCGCGCCCGCTGGCGGCGCCGTACACCGGGTTTGTGCGCTTCTCGCGCTCGCTCGACGGCGGCCGGACCTGGAGCGCGCCCGTGACGGTCCACCATGACCGGCAGCCGATCACGCACCGCTTCGACTCCATCGCCGTGGACAGCGCCGGCCGTATCTTCATCGCCTGGATCGACAAGCGCGATCTGCTGCGCGCGCAAGCGGCCAGGCAGCCGTATGAAGGGGCGGCGGTCTACTACACCGTCTCCACCGATCGCGGCGCGACCTTCGCGCAGGAGCGCAAGGTCATCGACCAGATCTGCGAATGCTGCCGCATCGCGCTGGCGCCCGATGCGGACGGCCGCATGCTGGCGCTGTGGCGCAATGTCTTCGCCGGCCAGATCCGCGATCACGCGCTGGCGGCGCTGCCCGTCGATACGGCTGCGCTGACGGCCACGCGCGCCACCTTCTCCGGATGGCGGGTCGATGCCTGCCCGCATCACGGCCCGGCGCTGGCCGTGACGGCGGACGGCACGCGGCACATGGCGTGGTTTTCGGTGATGCGGGACAAGCCGGGGCTGTTCTACAGCCGCTTGTCCGCCGACGGCAAGCCGGTGGGCGGGGCGTGGGCGTTCACCGGCCCGGTGCAGGCGGGCGCGCAGGTCGCACACCCGGCGCTGCTGTCCGCCGACGGCGCGCTCTGGCTGGTCTGGAAGCAGTTTGCCGATGACCGCATGCAGATCCTGCTGCGCAAGTCGACCGATGGCGGGGCGCACTGGAGCGTGCCCGTCAGCCTTGCGCGCACCGACGGCGGCAGCGACCATCCGCAACTGCTGGCGCGCGATCGCCATGTCTACCTGTCGTGGCGCACGCAGGCCGAGGGCTACCGGCTCATCGACGTGACCGGCGCCGTGCCGCCCGATGGTGCCCTGGAGGCCGCGCCGTGAACCGCCCGAACCTGCACTGGCAATCCGTGGCGATGGGGCTGATGCTGTCGGTCGCCGCGATGGCGGCGCAAGCGGACGGCGTCCTGCGGTTCCAGCCGCTCCATGCCGGCGAGGTGAAGACCCTGCTGCGGACGCCGCGTGCGCGAGCGCTGATCGTCGAGATCTGGGCGCTCGATTGCAGCTACTGCCCCGAGAACATCGCGCGCATCGCCCAGTGGCGGCGCGCCAGCCGGCAGCCCGTGGATGTGGTCATGGTGGCGATGGACGGCCCCGAGCAGGCCGCGATGCTGAACCGTGCACTGGCACCGCTGGTGCGCGATGGCGGTCTCGGTCTTGCGCGGGTGCCGCAGTATGCCAATGCCGAGGCCATGCCGGAGCGCCTGCGTGCCGCGCTCGATCCGGGGTGGCAGGGCGAATTGCCGAGGACGCTGATCCTGCGCGCCGACGGCCGGCGGCATGCGTCGAGCGGGTTGCTGACACCGCAAACGTTGAACACTGCGCTCAGCGATTGATCGGCGCGAAATAGCGTGCACAGGGCGTGCACAGACCCCCCTCGTCGTTGGGGTATGGCGGGGGGCATGACCTTTTTATAATGGCCTCGCTTTGTGAATTCCGGCGCATGCTCATTCACAAAGCACACCCGACCATCTTTCGTCGTCAAGGCTAAAGATGTTAAGCCCGCCAGCCCCCCGGCCCGCGGGCTTTTTCTTTGCCGGTCTGCACCGGGGTGCGGATCATACCGCAGCTTCAACGTGTTGTCGCCTGCGGTGAAGTGGGGAATGGGGTCGGCGTTTCGTTTCCCGTCGCGCCGAAACCGATCGCCGCGGCTGCGGTCAGGATGGCGAGGCCGCGTGCGCAGAGGAAGACAAGCTGGGCGCCGAAGCGATCGGGGCGTGGGATGGCCGCTCCGGCATGGTCCGGCGATCCCGCCGCTGTGTCGCCGCGCCGGACACGGTGCGCAGTCGGCGCAAACGTTGGACCGCGATGGCAGCGCGGCGTGTCCGGGCTGCCGTGAAGCCGATGGCGTGAGCGGGCGCTTGGCATGATGGCTTACCCGCTCAGGCATGCGACCACGCGCGCCAGAACAGCAGCGCCGTCATCGAGAAGCCGAAGGTCGAGATCAGCATCCGCACGACCGGCACCGGCAACCGCTGCGCCACATGCGCGCCCAGGTATCCGCCCAGCGCGGCGGCCACCAGCATCACCCGCGTCTGCGGCCACCAGACCAGCTTCGCGGCGGCAAAGCACAGCACGGCGATCACATTGGTCGCGCCCACCAGCAGCGTGCGCGATGCGTTGAGCGCGCGGAGATCGTCGTGGCCGAGCAGGGACCACACCGCCATCATCATGATCCCGACCGCCCCGCCGAAGTAGCCGCCGTAGATGGCCAGCGTGCCCTGCGCGAACAGCAGCGCGGCGCGGCCGATCCGCATCCGCCGGCGCAGCCAAGCGCCGGCCTGCCTGCCGAAGGTGAAGGCCAGCGAGCCCACCAGCAGCAGCCACGGCACGATGAAGTCGAACGCGCGCGACGGCGTGAACATCAGTAGCAGCGCACCGGCCAGCCCGCCGGCCAGGCTCACCGCCACCATCGCCCGCATCGACACCTGCTCGAAGCCGCGATAGTCGTGCCGGTAAGCCCAGGCGGACGTGGCCGCACCGGGCAGCAGGGCGACCGTGCTCGATGCATTGGCCGAGACCGAGGGCACACCCGCGAACATCAGCGCGGGCAGGGTCACGAACGAGCCGCCGCCGGCCAGCGCATTCATCGCGCCGGCGAGCAGGCCCGCGCCGAACAGCAGCAGCGTGGCGGATTCCATGGGGGGCGTTGATATTGGCGATGCCGCAGTTTCGGCCACTGGCGTGCGCGCGGCAATCTGCGATACATTGACCCAGCCTCAGGCTGACACTGAGGCTGACCGTTTACCGGCCGCGCTTCGCGCCGAGATTGCCATGCGCTTCGACCTGACCGACCTGCGCCTGTTCCTGCATGCCGCCGAGGCCGGCAGCATCACGGCCGGCGCCGAGCGCGCGCACCTGACGCTGGCCTCGGCCAGTGCGCGCATCCGCGGCATGGAGGCCGCACTCGGTGTGCCGCTGCTGACGCGAAACCGGCGCGGCGTGGAGACCACCGCCGCGGGCCGCGCGCTGGTGCACCACGCGCGCGTCGTGCTGCAGCAGATGGAGCGCATGCGCGGCGAGCTGGGCGAATATGCGCGCGGGCTCAAGGGCCATGTGCGGCTGCTGTCCAACACCGCCGCCATGACGGAGTTCCTGCCCGAGACCCTGAGCGCATTCCTGGCGAAGCATCCGGAGGTCGATATCGATCTGGAAGAGCTGGTCAGCCATGAGATCGTGGAGGCGGTCGCACAGGGGCGCGCCGATATCGGCATCGTCAATGACGCGGTGGACCTGTCCGGGCTGGAGACCTTCCCTTTCCGGCACGACCGCCTCGTACTGGTGACCGCGCACGATCATCCGCTCGCCAGGCGGCGCGAGATCGCCTTCGTCGAAACCTTGCAGGAAGACTTCGTCGGCCTGACCGGCGACAACGCACTGCAGGCCTACCTGGCGGGACATGCCGCGCGTGCCGGATACCGGCTGAAGTATCGCGTGCGGCTGCGCAGCTTCGACGCGGTGTGCCGGATGGTGGAGCGCAACGTCGGCGTGGGCGTGATTCCCGAGCATGCCGCCATCCGGCTGCAGCGCGCGATGGGCATCCGCCGCGTGCGCCTGACCGATGCCTGGGCGACGCGCCTGCTGCGCATCTGCGCGCGCCGCTTCGACGATCTGCCGGTCTACGCGCGCCAGTTGATCGAACATTTGCGCGAGGCCTGAATCCGGGCGCTGTCCGTCGTTCGGCTGAAGTGCGGCTGAAACGCGCGGATGGCACTCGCACCGCCGGTCGCGCGCCAGTACACTGCAAGCAACTGCGCCGGCCCGGTGGATGCGGCGGCGCAGCATGCATTGCAACCACGGATCCGCTTGGCCGCCCTTGCGCTGCAGTCGTGCTCGCGGTTGTCCTAGAGGTGGTCTTGATCCGTCCTGATGGAGCGCATATGGCTTCCGCCGGTGTCCCCCCGATTGGCCTGCTGCACGCCGCGCGTGCACTGCGCATCTATCGGCGCCACGAGATCCATGCGCTGGGGTGGATCGCGCTGGGCGTGTGCCTGCGCAGCCCGGCGCCGATGGTGGCCGTCAGCGTCGCGCTGCTCGCGGTCTGCGCCTGGTCGCTGACCCGCCATATCCAATATCTCAAGCCGCTGTATGAGTTGCCGGTGTTCAGCCGCGCGCTGGCCCACAGCGGCATGTCGTTCGCGGCGATCAGCGCGGCGCTGCTGGCGGTGGAGCTGGCCACCGGCGCCGGCCGTGGTGCCTGGCTCGGCGCGGGTGGCTGGCTGGAACTGCTGTGGGCGTCGGTGCCGGGCGAGGTGTCCGGTCCGGTCGAACTGGCGCTGGCGGGCGCGCAGTGGGCCGCTGCGCTGGCGGCGGTGGCGGCCGGTACCGCCTGGGCTTGGCTGAGCCTGGGCGGCGGCCGTTCGCTGCGTTTTCCGCCGCGCTCGCAATGAGCGCGCGCCCCGGCGGCGTGTCCCGATCCGGTTGTTGTCCGTTGCCGTTTGCCGTTGCAGGCCGATCCGCGCCCGGAACGCGGCGCAGTCCAACCTCAGGAGACCAGGCATGACATCGCTGGAGGCATTCCTCCGGTGTCGCGACACGCTGCTCGCGCATCGGGAGGACTACGACACCGCCGTGCGCGATTTCGCATGGCCGGCACTGGATTGCTTCAACTGGGCGCTCGACTATTTCGACGGCATGGCGCGCGGCAACGATGCCACCGCCCTGTGGGTGCTCGACGAGCAGGGCGGCCAGACGCGGCTGTCGTTCGCGCAGATGGCCGAGCGCTCGGCGCGCGTGGCCAACCACCTGCGCGCGCTCGGCGTGCGGCGCGGCGACCGCGTCATGCTGATGCTCGGCAACGTGCCGGCGCTGTGGGATGTGATGCTCGCCTGCATGAAGCTGGGCGCGGTCATCATTCCCGCCACCACGCTGCTGACCGCCGACGACCTGCGCGAGCGCATCGCCATGGGCGAGGTCGGGCATGTCGTGGTCGGCGCCACCGATTGCGTCAAGCTGGATGCGGTGGCCGGCACGTTCACCCGCATCGCGGTCGGTGCGCAGCGCGCGCCGGCCGGCTGGCATCGGCTGGAAGACGCCTACACCGCGTCGCCCGGGTTCACGCCCGACGCGCCGACGCAGGCAAGCGATCCGCTGCTGCTGTACTTCACTTCGGGCACCACCTCGCGGCCCAAGCTGGTGATGCACACGCATGCGAGCTATCCGGTCGGGCACCTGTCGACGCTGTACTGGATCGGCCTGCGCCCCGGCGACGTCCACTGGAACATCAGTTCGCCCGGCTGGGCCAAGCATGCGTGGAGCTGTTTCTTCGCGCCGTGGAATGCCGGCGCCACCGTGTTCGTCTACAACTACGCGCGCTTCGAGGCCAAGGCGGTGCTGGACGTGCTGTGCCGCGCCGGCGTGACGACGCTGTGCGCGCCGCCCACGGTCTGGCGCCTGCTGATCCAGGAAGACCTGGCCGCCTGGAAACCCGCGCTGCGCGAGCTGATCGGCGCCGGCGAGCCGCTCAACCCCGAGGTGATCGAACGCGTGCGCGCAGCGTGGGGCATCACCATCCGCGACGGCTACGGCCAGACCGAGACCACCTGCCAGGTCGGCAACAGTCCGGGCCAGCCGGTCAAGCCGGGCTCGATGGGGCGTCCGCTGCCGGGCTACCGCATCACGCTGCGCGATCCCGACGGCAACCTTGCCGACGAGGGCGAGATCTGCATCGAACTGGATCCGCGCCCGATGGCGCTGATGGCGGGCTATACCGGCAACGCCGACAAGACCGCCGAGGCGATGCGCGGCGGAGTGTACCACACCTCCGACATCGCGGCGCGCGATGCCGATGGCTACCTGACCTACGTCGGCCGCGCCGACGATGTGTTCAAGGCATCCGACTACCGCGTGAGCCCGTTCGAACTGGAGAGCGTGCTGATCGAGCATCCGGCCATCGCCGAAGCTGCCGTGGTGCCGAGCCCCGATCCGATCCGCCTGGCCGTGCCCAAGGCCTTCCTGGTGCTGCGTGCCGGGCAGGTGGCCGGGCCCGACCTGGCGCGCGACATCCTGCGGTTCTGCCGGGGCCGGCTGGCGTCGTACAAGCGCGTGCGGCGCATCGAGTTCGCTGAGCTGCCCAAGACCATCTCGGGCAAGATCCGGCGGGTCGAACTGCGCCAGCGCGAAGCGACCCGTCCGGAGACGGGCCGCAACCTTCATGAATACTGGGAAGAGGATTTCCCGGCCGACTGACCGACCGGCTGACGTGATGGCGTGACGGCCCGGCGATTAGCTCAGCGTGCCCAGCAGCGTCTTGCCGGCCAGCACGAACATGAAGAAGCCGAAGCCCTTGCGCAGGACCGCGACCGGTAGACACACCGCGGTCTTGACCCCCAGCTTGGACGCCACGACCGAGCACACGCTCAGCGCCAGCAGCGCGCGCAGGTCGATATAGCCCCAGCGCCAGTCGTGCGGCGCGCCGGCGGTCAGCCCGAAGCCGAGGATGGCACCCACCGAGATCGGCAGGATCACGCCGGTCGCCGTGCCGATGGCCGAGCGCAGCGACAGCCCGGCCTTGGTCAGGTAGAACGTGACCACCGAGGCGCCGCCCATGCCCGCCAGCGAATACGTCAGCCCGGACAGGAAGCCGGCCACGTGGCGGTACCGTTCGAGCCACGGCCAGGTGACCACCGCATCGCTGCGCTGGACAAGCAGCTTGATGCCGAAGTACCCGAGCATCAGCGCCAGCCCGAGCGCGAGCCACCCGCCCGGGATGCGGGCCGCGATGATGCCGCCCACCAGCGCGCCGAGGCCCGAGGGCAGCATCAGCTTGCGCAGCCAGGCGCCATCGACATTGCCGCGCTGCCGGTGGCTGAGATACGACGACAGCCCGGTGAAGGCCATGGTCGCGAGCGAAGTGCCGAAGGCGAGGCGGATCGCCTCGGTCATGTCCATGCCGGCGTCGCGGTAGACGTGGACGAGGATGGGGATGACGATGGCGCCGCCCCCGATGCCGAACATGCCGGCAAAGAAGCCGGCGGTCAGACCGGCCAGGAGAAACAGGAAGAACATGGTCGAAAGGTGCAGGAAACAGAACGGCGGCGCACCGGACAGCGTGCCGGTGCGCCGCGACGCGGTCACTCGGATGGCATCAGGCGGCCGCCAGTTCGGCGGCGTGCTGCGCGTCTTCTCCCGTGGCCCAGAAGTTCACGGGCACGCCGGGAATCCGGGTCGGATGCGCCGCGGTCTTGTCGGCGTGATTCTTGTTGAAGTGGCCGCCGCGCGATTCCTTGCGGCCCGACGCGCTCAACAGGACGAGGTGCGTCGCGTCGAAGATGTTCTGCGCCCGCAGCGCCTGCCCGTACGGCACGACGCCGGCGTGACGCTCCTGCAACTGGGCCATGTTCTGCAGGCCGAGCTGCAGGCCCGCGTCGCTGCGCACGATCCCGGCGTGGTTCCACAGGATGGCGCGCAGGTCGGCGAGGAGGTTCGGGTGGAACGGCGTCTCGATCACCTCGGGCAGGGTCAGGTGCAGGCGCGAGGCGCTGCCGGCGGTGCCCGCCACGGCGCGCGCGCAAGCCTGTCCCATCACGACGCATTCCAGCAGCGAATTGCTGGCCAGCCGGTTCGCGCCGTGCAGGCCGCAGTTGGCCACCTCGCCGATGGCATACAGCCCGTCGATGTTGGTGCGGCCGGCCACATCCGCGGCAACCCCGCCGCACGTGTAGTGCGCCGCCGGCGAGACCGGCACGCGGTGCCGCGACAGGTCGCAGCCGTGGGCGCGGGTGATCTCGACCAGGTTCGGGAAATGCCGCTCGACGAACGCCGTGCCCTGGTGCGTGATATCGAGCCACACGTGGGACGTGCCGTGCGCCTGCATCTCCGAATAGATCGCGCGGGCCACGACGTCGCGCGGCGCCAGTTCCTGCTGGCTCGAGTAGCCCGGCATGAAGCGCTCGTTGGCGACGTTGTAGAGCAGGCCGCCCTCGCCGCGCACGGCTTCGGTGATCAGGCTGATGACCCGGCCCTCGATCTGGAAGGCCGTGGGGTGGAACTGGACGAACTCCAGGTTCTCGATGGCCGCCCCCGCGCGCCAGGCCATGGCGATGGCCTCGCCCTTGCTCGCGTGCGGATTGGTTGCGTATTGGTACAACCCGGTCAGCCCGCCCGCGGCAAGCACCACCGTCGGCGCGCTGAAGATGGTGACGTCCCCATCGGCCAGGCTTTCGGCGATGACGCCGCTGACCGCTTGCCCATCGGAGATCAGTTCCACCGCCTCGTATTGCCGGATCCAACTGACGTTGGGCAACTGGGCGACCTTGGCCTGCAGGGTGCGCATGATGCCGCGGCCCGTCATGTCGTCGACGTGCGCGACGCGGCGCTCGCTGTGTCCGCCTTCACGGGTCAGGTGGATGGCGCCGTCCTCGCGCGTGAAGGGCACGCCCTGGTCGATCAGCCAGTTCAGCACATCGGCGCCCTCGCACACGATCTGGCGCACGGCCGCCTCGTCGCACAGGCCGTCGCCCGCGAGCAGCGTATCGCGAATGTGCTTGTCGTGGTCGTCGTCGACCGAGAATACCGCCGAGATACCACCCTGTGCCCAATAACTCGACGGTTCGTCGTATTTGTTGCGCGAGATGACGCCGATTTTCAAACTCGGCGGCAAATGCAGCAGCAACGTTAGGGCGGCCAGGCCTTCTCCAATTACCAAGACATCGAATTTCATAGCGCGGATTTCATGTTTCGATTGACCGCTGGTCATGCAAAATCGCCGCTCTTGTGGAGCGGCGAAAACCTGTCCGGCGAGCTGGGCGCACCGGTGCTCTTATGGTTGAGCTGGATTGTGTGCCCTGAGGTTCCGGGCACTCCATGATGGTGGGTGATGCGGGCGACGGCTTCGGTCAGCGGTAGAGCGCCGGCCGCTGAAACGTTTGCACCAAGGTGCAAAAGAGGATGCGGAATTTGCCGCAAGACATTCGCGGCTACAACTGAATGTTTTTAATATCTCTTTTCTGCCGCGACGCATCCGCCCGGTTCCGGCCAGCGTCGTGGATGGGTTTTCCGCGTGGGGCCGCCGGCTCCCGTCCAGCGGCCCCGCGCCGGGGCGGGCCTAGCGCGACGAACGCGGCACCAGGCGCAGCTGGCGCGCGCGGTCCAGATCGTAGGCCGGCACGCCGCCGTGCGGCAGCGAGGCGCGCGAGGCCGCCAGGTCGCGGCCGCGCACGATCACCGGCGCCAGTGCACCCGCCCGGATCAGGTCGGATGCCGCCTGTTCGATCCAGTCGCGATAGTTGCGGTAGATTTCTTCGGCGCTGACCTTCTGGTGTGCGCAATCGCAGAGCGACAAGGCTTCGGACGTGACAAAGCAGCTCAAGACCTTGCCGTCGACGACGGCCTGGAAGAACAGGTCGCCCACGGATCGGAATGTCTTGCCGGTAAATGAAATATTCATGATGATGCTCCCCCTGAGTCGGCTCCGTCTGGTATGGCGGATGCCCCGTTTGCCGCTTGCGCAGCGCAGCGGTCAAGTGCGGGAGAGAGATGTGCCGGAATGCCTGAGGGAAACATGCCATTCCAATGCATGGAGCATTCGAACAGTGTGCGATCCTGCGGAACAGGACGGTTTTCCCTCGGTGCCGTAATGAATGCGGTCTGTGAATCCGGTGATGCTGCCAGGCTCAAACTCTCGCGCTGTGACCTTCCCCGTTACTTCTCGATTCTCGATATCGGTATGGTCACCACCATCGATGCATCAGCAGGCGGCCGATGCCGAGCGCCAGCGAAATGGCCAGTGCCCACAGCAGCAATGCCGGGACACGGGTGGGTGCGAGTCGTGGAGTGTGGAACAAGCGTCGTCGCGTGGGAATGACCTGCCAGTCCGAGGTCCTCTCCCACCCCATGCGCGCCGTCAGGCTTGCGCTTCCCCGCTTGCCGTATCCCATGGCCCTGCTCCCTGTGCGTCCAACCTGTGTTTAGTTTTTTTTAATTCTACTTTTCTTGGGCTTCATTCTAGGACAACATGCGCGGAGCGATACCCCAAAGTCGGGGGATTTTCCTCCTCCATTTGGATCATATCGGGAGACTGCCGCCCTTCAAAAGTGCGGTATTGGTATGAGCTGAGTTGCGGGATGGCGAGCAGGGTTTTGCCGGCCATTGCTGCGAGATTTGGAGAAAACGATTGGTGAAAGGCGGGTCTCGTTGTGTGCCCGTCGGCCTATATGCCGGGGCTGGCCGGGTGGCAAACGATCAACAGGAAAATGTTGTGCATCGGGTAACAGGTCATGCAGTCAAGCAGGAATCGGGTATGACAGAAAGACAACCCCGCCCAGCGCGGTGGTTTTTCATAGGGGGGGCATGGGCTCTGGTGTTATCGGTGGCGGCACCGGCACTGCACGCCGAGGAGCCGACGCTGGCCAAGCGTCGCGTCGCGGTCGAGTCGACCTTGGAGCACGCGCAGGCATGCCAGCACATGGGGGATTACTACTGGGAAATCGGCGATGCGGATCGCGTACTGCTGCATGGCCGGCAAGGCCGCCGCATCGATGCCACCCGGCCGGTGCGGCTGGCTTCGGCATCCAAGTGGGTGTTCGGGACCTATGTCGTGGAACGCCAGCAAGGCCGGCTGACGCCGGCCATGATCGACGCCCTCACCATGCATTCAGGATATGACGCGCTCAATCCGTTTCTGTGCAATCACTCCGACACGGTGCAAAGCTGCTTCGCGCGCGGCCGCAACGGTACGCTTACGCCGGGGCACGTCGGCCGTTTCAGTTATAACGGCGGCCACGACCAGAAGCTGCTGATCGACCTGGGTTTCGGCAAGGCCGACGCCGCCGCGCTGACCACGGAACTGGAGCGCGAACTGGCCCACGTCCCCACGCTCACGGACGCGAGCGCGCCGTTCGGCATCCGCTACCTGGCGCCCGAGCCGGCCGGCGGGATGGCGGCCTCGCCGGCCGACTACGGGCAGTTTCTTCGCCGCCTGATGCGAGGCGAATACCGGCTCGGCCGGATGCTGGGCGAGCACGCCGTCTGCACCGAGCCCGGCAGTTGTCCTGCGGCGGTCAGCACGCCGGCTTCGCAGCCATGGCATTACGCGCTCAACTACTGGATCGAAGACCAGCCCGGTGGCGATGGCGCGTTCAGCTCGCCCGGCGCGTTCGGTTTCTATCCGTGGATCACCGCTGACAAGCGCCACTACGGCATGCTCGTGCGCGAAACCCTCGTTCCGCGTGCCTACGTGCGCAGCGCGGCCTGCGGCGCGCTGATCCGCAAGGCCTTCGACGAAGGACGCGCGCAGCACAGCGAGGCGGAAGGTGATGCGGCCGCGCCCCCGGAGACCGACTGAACAGCGGTTCGGGCATCGCGCTCGAGGCGGGGCGGCTTCGGCGCCGTGATGTTGTTGCCGCCGACCACTGCGCTGGCGCACCAGGCGCGGCGAGCGGTCGGCGGCGGGCCGCCGGGGTTCAGTAGCCGCGGTAGTACGGATGGTAGTGCGGGTGGTGGTAGTAGCCGTCCGCCGGCACCACCACACAGGCGCTCAGGGAGGACGCCGCGGCTGCGGCAAGGATCAGCAGGGCAAGGGTGCGTTTCATGGCGAAGCTCCGGTCGATTGCGGGAACGGGATGGGACTCGCCTTGACTGTAAGGAAAGCGCGCGTGACCGCGTTTTACGCTTTGTAAGCAAAACTGCACCGCCTGGCGGCCGAACGGTGGTCGGCGCTGCTGCCTTTCGCGTTTCGGCGCGGGCCGCCGTAATTTGCCGTTACCTTTTGTGGGAAAGCGGGGGCGGCGGGGGTGTCACACGCAGGCGACAGTCTTCGCAAAGATGTGGGCGAACTATTGACAGATTGTGTGGATCAGCCCGAAATAATGCGAACGGTAGGCGTTGCGCATTCAAGTTCGGATGCGCGGCGCCGATAGCCGGGATAAAAGACCGGAGTGCAAAGACACTCCACGAGGATTCGGACGATATGCGCAGGTTGCCCTGCGTGGCTCGCAAATCTGTGTCGGGGGAACGCATCATGACCACATTGCTGGAAATCACCATTGCCTGGGTTGTACCGTGCCTGATCGCTACCGCGATCGTTGTGCCGATGCTGTGGCGCAAGCTGCGCGCCCGCCGCACGCTCCAGGCCATTCACCACGCGCGCGAGAACCGCGACCTCTGAACGGTCGTCGGCGGCCCGGGGTTCAGGCCGTTTCCTGAAAGCAAAAGGGCGCCGCAAGCTTGCGGGCGCCCTTTTGGTCGTGGCCGTGGAGGCAAGTCGCGGTGCCGCAAGCTGCGGCGCCGCCGATCCGGCTCCAGAACCGCGGATCAGGCTGCCACGGCCTGGGTCACCGCGTTGCGCACGGTTGCGTGCGCGGCTTCCAGGGCCTGCGTGCGGGCGTCGGGGCCCATCGCCAGGCGCTCGGCGCGCACGAACTGCACATCGGTGATGCCGATGAAGCCAAAGACCGTCTTCAGGTAAGCCTCCTGGAAGTCCATCGCCGCTGCCGGGCCGGCCGAATACATGCCGCCGCGCGTGGAGGCGACGATCACCTTCTTGCCGCCCGCCAGGCCCACCGGGCCGTTTTCCGTGTACTTGAAGGTGCGGCCGGCCTGCGCCACGCGGTCGATCCAGGCCTTGAGCTGGCTCGGCACCGAGAAGTTGTACATCGGTGCGCCGATCACGATCACGCCGCTGGCGAGCAGTTCATTGACCAGTGCCTCCGAGCGCGCATGCTCGGCCAGGGTGGCGGCGTCGAAACCGTCGGCGCCGGTGCTGCGGAAGCCCGCGGCGATGGCGCCGTCGAGGTGCGGGATCGGTTCGACCGCCAGGTCGCGATGGATGACGGTGGCGCCGGGATGTTCGCTGCGCAGCGCGTCGACGATCGAGGCGGTCAGGATGCGCGAGGCGGAGGCGTCGCCCAGGATGCTGGAATCGAGGTGAAGGACTTGCATGATGTCTCTCCGGGAACAGGTGGGTTGATGCAAAGATAGTGCGGTGCATCAGGTTCCAGTAGTGGTGCAAATCGGCACACATCGTTCCATGGGTGAGACAATGCGCGTATCCAATATGGCATTGCGTTTGGAGCCGCCATGGAAGACCTCAATGACCTTGTCCTGTTTGCCGCCGTGGTGACGCATGGCAGTTTTTCCGGTGCCGCGCGGGCGCTGGGGATTCCCAAGTCGCGTGTGAGCCGGCGCGTGGCGGACCTGGAGCAGCGCTTGGGGGTGCGGCTGCTGCAGCGCTCGACACGGGCTGTGCACGTCACCGATGTGGGGTCGGCGTTCTACGCGCAGTGCGAGGCGATGACACAGGCCGCGCGCGCCGCCTTCGAAGTGGCCGAGCACGCCGGCGACAAGCCATCGGGGCGGCTGCGCGTCAGTTGCCCGGTGGGCGTGGCGCATGTCTTCCTGGCGCCGGTGCTGTCGAAATTCCTGCTTGCGCAGCCGGAAGTGCGGCTGGAGCTGGACGTGACCAACCGGCGTGTCGACGTGATCGGCGAAGGGTATGACGTGGCATTGCGCGTGCGCGCGACGCTGGACGATTCCAACCTGGTGGCGCGCACGTTCGGCGTGAGCGGCCAGGTGCTGGTGGCGAGCCCGTCCTTCGTGGCCGAACACGGGCCGTTCGACTCGGCCGCGTCGTTGCGGGGCATGGCGGGGGTCGGCTCGGGCGGCATGGGCGGAGAGCGGGCCCGCTGGCGGCTGACCGGCCCGGACGGTGCCGCCGTCGATATCGAATACGTGCCGGCGTTCGTGACCGACGATCTGTTCCTGCTGGGGCAGACCGCCATTGCCGGCGTGGGCATCGCGCAGTTGCCGTTCAACCTGTGCGCGGAGGCGATCCGGGATGGCCGCCTGGTGCTGCTGCTGCCTGACCACCGGCTGCCGGTGCACCAGTTCCACGCGGTGTTTCCGTCCCGGCGCGGGCTGGTGCCGGCGGTGCGCGCGTTCATCGAGTTTCTTGCCGAGGAGCAGCCCGCGATCATGGCCCGCGCCAGCGGCTGCTACGAAGAGAGCGTCCGCCGCACGCCGGATCGTTGACCACGCAACTGCAACGCTTCCGGATCGGCAGTATTATCGCGGGCTTCACTTCTGTCTTTCGCGCAGGCGATGTTCCGGGTCGCCGCACGCATGCTTCCATGCCTTCCCGCGCCTCCGCCGACGTCCGGCAACCCGACCCCATGCTGTCTTCCGCCGAGTCGCGGACTGCGCCGCCGGCGCCGGAGATTCCTGTGATGGTGGTGATGGGCGGGCTGATGCTGGCCATTCTGCTGGGGGCGCTGGAGCAGACCATCGTGGCCGTGGCGCTGCCGGCCATCGCGGGGCAGCTCGACGGGTTTGCGCTGATGGGGTGGGTGGTGTCGGCCTACCTGGTGGCGTCCACCGTGGTCACGCCGATCTACGGCAAGCTGAGCGACCTGCATGGCCGCCGCGCCATGCTGAGCACCGCCATCGCCCTGTTCGTGCTGGCCTCGGTGGCCTGTGCGATGGCGACCAGCATGCCGATGCTGCTGGTTGCGCGCGCGGTGCAGGGGCTGGGCGGCGGCGGGCTGATCTCGGTGGCGCAGGCCACCATCGCCGATGTGGTGCCGCTGCGCGAGCGCGGCCGCTACCAGGGCTACGTGAGCGGCATGTGGGCGATGGCCAGCCTGGCGGGGCCGGTGATCGGCGGGTATCTCACGCACTATCTGTCGTGGCGCTGGATCTTCTGGATCAACCTGCCGGTGGGCCTGGTCGCCCTGGCCGTGGCGCGGCGCACGCTGCGGCACCTGCCGGTGACGCACCAGCGCCGGCCGATCGACGTGGCGGGTGTGTTGCTGTTCGCGGTGGGCCTGACTGCGCTGCTGGTGATGATCACGCGGGTGGGCCAGGGTGTGCCGTTCGCGCAGCCGGACAACCTCGGCCTGCTGGCGGTGTCGGTGCTGGTGCTGGGCGCCTTTGTCTGGCAGGAGAACCGCGCGGCCGAGCCGATCATCCCGCTGTCCATGTTCCGCGTGCAGACCGTGACGCTCTGCTGCCTGGCGCTGTTCCTGTGCTTCTTCCAGCTGATCGCGACCTCGGTGCTGATGCCGCTGCGCTTTCAGATGGTGGCCGGGGCCGGCCCGGACATCGCCGCGCTGCGCCTGCTGCCGTTCACGCTGGCGACCCCGGTCGGCGCCTTCGTGGCCGGCAAGTGGATGACGCGCAGCGGCCGCTACAAGCCGCTGATGGTGGGCGGTGCCTGCGTGGTGCCGTTCGCCGTTGCCGCGCTCGGCCTGCTGGACCCGCACAACGTCTGGGCTCTGACATTGGCGATGATGGCGCTGGGCCTGGCCATCGGCGTGCAGTTCCCGACCGGGCTGGTTGCCACACAGAATGCCGTGCCGCCGCAGAACGTCGGCCTGGCGACGGCGCTGACGGCGTTCTCGCGTCTGCTGGGTGGTGCGGTGGGGGTGGCGGTGCTGACCTCGGTGCTGATCGCCCTGCTGCGGCAGGCCGCGCCGCAGACGCAGGCCATGGCCGGCAGCGATCTGCTGATGGACCTGTTCCATGCCGCGCTCGCCAGCAAGGGGGCGGATGCGCTGGCGCTGCGGTCCATGGGGGAGTCCGCCTTCCGCCACCTGTTCTTCTTCGCGGCGGCGGTGTCGGTGATCTCGCCGTTGATGCTGGTGCGGCTGGAGGAGAAGGCGCTGCGTGGCCGGGTGCCGGTCGCGCAGACCGTGGTGGACTGACTTGACGCTCAGGCGTGGCCCGGCGCGAGCGCGCGCCGACGGGCCCGGCGGGCCACGCTGCCTTCATCCAGGGCCCAGCGCAGGATGGGCTCGAGGGTCCGCATGGCGGCGGCCGTGAACGCCGCCCGCAGCGGGGGGCGCTGGAGCTCCAGCATGGCCAGGGCCCACGGCGGCAGCAACTGGATGCCCGCATCCAGAAAGATGCGCACGGCGGGCTGCAGCGATGGCCGCGGCGCTTGCCACGACATCAGCACCTGCACCACCGTGCGCGTGCGGTCGCTCGCCACCAGCTCCGCGCGCATCGCATTGAGATAGGCCTGCACCGCCGCACGCGATTTCGGCACCTCGCGCGCGCCCAGCAGTTCGGCCACCAGCGCGGTCTCTTCGAAATACCGGTCCTGCCGGATGCCGCTCAGGCGCGTGTCCACGTAGCGCAGGTAGCCGGCCAGGAAGCTTGACATCTCGGCCACGTGGACCCACGTGAGCAGGTCCGGATCATTGGCCGAGTAGGGGCGGCCATCGGGCGCGATGCCGTGCACGCGGCTGTGGATGTCCTTGACGCGCGCGATCAGCGCCAGCGCATCGCGGTGGCTGCCGTAGGTGGTGCCGGCCACGAACTGCGCGGTGCGTCCGAGGCGGCCCTGCAGGTCGTCGCGGAAATTGGAGTGGTCCCAGATGCCGGCCAGCGCGCGCGGGTGCAGCGCCTGCAACAGCAGCGCGCTGACGCCGCCCGCCATCATCGACGGGAAATCGGCGTGGACCTGCCAGCAGACGGCGTCCGGCCCGAACAGGCCGGGGTCGCCCGGCGGCGAGGCGATATCGAGGGTGAGGCTGCCGGTGGCGCGCGTCATGCCGCGGACCTGGCCGACGATGCGTTCGCGCAGCGAAGCGAGTGGGGTGTGCATGGTGCGGGCGATGCGCTTGCCGCAGAGGCGGGACGGATACGTCCATTCTAATGAGGGCCGTGGCGCCCGGTGGACGGGCGTTGCGCGCTATCCCGCGAGTTTGTCCGCGGCGTGCTGCAGCCCCTGCCGAATGCTATCGGCCAGTGGCTGCGGGAAGCCTTCCGGCAGCATCGCGCGCACGGTACGGGTCACCTCGGGCGTGCGGGCCACCAGGTTGTCCACGATGGAGGCGGCATCCGCGCCATCGGACGTGACGAGGCCGTAGCGTTGGCCCAGGCCCAGCCAGTGGCGCCGCAGGATGTCCTGCATTTTCCAGTGTGCATTCGTCGAGCGGATGGCCATCGCCAGCCGGATCCGGTGCGCCGACAGCTTGCCCGGCCCCTTGCCCAGCAGCGGGTAGGCCGACATCACGTCGTACAGCGGCGTGAGCGCGTAGGCGCCGCCGGGACGCAGCGCGAGGCTGAAGTTCTTCGCATGGCCAGCGGGCGCGCGCAGCATCCAGAACAGCACTTGGCTGCGGAACAGCGTCAGGCGGTCGGCCTCCCGGTGCGCGGAGCCGTCGAGCAGGCCCATGATGCGGTCGATGCCGGGGCCGCCGTCGGCTTCGTACTTCAGGTGCGGGGGCGTCGCCGTGGCTTGGCACATGTCTTCCTGCGGCAGGCGGATGAGCCGTTTGCCGCGGTCCCACCACATGCGGTCGAACCGCTCCACGGCGAGCACCTTCTGGTCTTCGAACACCAGCGGCCGGCAGTGCGCGACGGGCAGGCCATACGCCCGCAGCACCAGGGCGCACAGCCATTCGTTTTCCACCGACTCGCGCAGGTCCAGCTGCATGTTGCCGACCAGCCCCATCGGCAGCTTGAAGATGTGGCTGGCCGGCGTCGCGCCCCGGGGGCGGTACCAGCGTCCGTCGATCTGGAGGAAGGCCGTCTTTTCCTGCGCGCCGGCGATCGAGATGCGGAAATGGCCGTCGTCTTCCGGCATGCCGCCCAAGGGGGGCGGGGCGACGGTCTCCCGCAGCGTCTGCGCGATCTGCGCCTCGGTCAGCGGTTCCGCGTCGAGGTCGCCCGTGGCCGGTGGGGCCATGTCGGCCGGCAGCACTTGCAGGGCGCCGATGCAGTCGCGGCCGATCTGCTCCCGCAGGTCGAACGCCTCGGTCGTACCGGCCTGGAAGCGGCGCGCGATGCGCTCGCGGATGTCGCGGCTGTCGGGCAGGAGGTTCTCGAAATATGCCCGGACCACCGGGCCTCTGTGGGGCGCGTTGTCCGGCGTGAAGGGCAGGGATCGCGACAGAGGCCGACCCTCGGGCGCGGCCACTCAGGATGCCGCGTACTTCAGCACGTCGCCCTGGTGCGGGTGCAGCTCCCAGCGGCCGACGTGGGTGCCATTCATCCAGAGCCCGAGGGCCCGCGTATGCGACCGGCGCCCCATCGTGTCACCACTGCGGCTGGGCGGCCGGGCTCGCCGGCGGCGTCGGGTTTGCGCAGCACCAGCTCCACGCCCAGCACCGACAGCAGGCGCATCAGCCGAGCGGCGCTCACGTTTTCTGCGTTGCGCTCCAGCGCGGAGAGGGTTTGCTGACGCACGCCCATCCGGGCGGCCAGTTCGGCCTGGCTCAGCCCGGCCTGCTTGCGGAAGCCCTTGAGGATCGCCGGCAACTGCTCGGGGGTGCGTACGATGAACGCGTTCATACAGGCATCAGGCTGTTTTTGTTGAATACAAAAGTTATGCTGTATTTTTGAAATACAAACAATAGGCTGTGAGGGCGGCCGGGGCTGCCTGTTGCGTGCGCCGCTCCTAGAATCCAGACATCGCCACATCCTGTGCCGATGTCATGCCACGAGGAGACCTTCGCACGTGATGAACACGCTATTGCCGAGCGTCGGGCGCCTGCTGGCGGGGTGGGCGGTGGGTCTGCTGTGCGTCGTCCAGCCGGTACACGCGGACGACCCTGCGCAAGCGCTGCGCGACAAATACCAGGGCCTGGCCCAGCAACTGGCCGACAATCCGTTCCATCGCCCCGTGGTGCTGGATTCGACCGAAACGCCGACCTTGCTCAAGGGCGATATCTACAGCGTGGTCGAGCATCCCTTCGCCACCGTCAACGGCACGCTCAATGACCCGGCGCAAGGGCCGGCCAACTGGTGCGACGTGCTGATCCTGCACCTGAACATCAAGTATTGTCGCGCCTCGGCCGGCGAGGGCGGCGGCACGCTCGATGTCAATCTCGGCCGCAAGGTGGAGCAGTCGTTGTCCAGCAGCTACCCGCTACGCTTCAGCTACCGTTCGGCGGCCGACGGCGCCGGGTATTTCCGGGTGGAACTGAAGGCCGACTCCGGCCCGTTCAGCACGAAGGATTACCGCATCGTGCTCGAAGCCATTCCGGCCGCGGGCAACCGCACCTTCCTGCATCTGACGTATGCGTACGGCTACGGCACGGCGGGCCGGCTGGCGATGCGCACGTATCTGGCCACCATCGGCGCCGACAAGGTGGGTTTTACCAACGTGGCGGGACCCTCGGCCGCGCAGCCCGAATACGTGGGCGGCGTGCGCGGCCTGCTGGAGCGCAACACCATGCGCTACTACCTCGCCATCGACGCCTATCTCAAGGGGCTGTCAGCTGCGCCGGACAAGCGCCTGCAGCAGCGCCTGGTCACCTGGTTCGATGCGACCGAGCACTATGCGCGGCAACTGCATGAAATCGACAAGCAAGACTACCTGCAGATGAAGCGGCACGAATACGAGCGCCAGCAGGCGGCGCAATGAGCGCGCGACGGCGGCTCAGTCGGCCGGACGGTACACCTTGGCGAAGCGCTGGGCCTGCACCACGCCGTAGTCGCCCGGCGCGTATTGCATGACCCAGTCGCCGGCCTGGCCGCGCAGCACGTCGCCGGCGGCGGAGCGGGCAATGGCGAAGGGCGCATCCATCTGTCTGGCCAGCACGACGGCGGGGCGGTTGCGATAGGGCCCCGGCTGGCCGTGGGCGAGTGCGGCTTCGGCCGGCAGGTATTTCGCGTCGAAGCGGTCGCGCGAGACCACCCAGCGGTCGCCGGTGGAACCGGTGACGAGGGCGTCGCCGCGCGCGTAGCGGTTGGGGCCTTCGAGGCTCATCAGCTCGCCGGCGGCGGCGGCAAATTCGACGCTGACCGTTTCGTCCTTGATGAAGCGGCGGGCGGCGGGATCGGAGCGCAGATCGAGATCGGCGAGGGTGGGCATCGGCGGCATGGGAAGCGGCGGAGGGCGTAAGGGTACGCGAAATGCCGCTGTCGCGGTGCGGTTCGCGCGCTGTCTCCGGGATGTCCGGGCGCCCGGCGGACCGGGTCTGCGCCAGGGTGCCGATGATGCGGAGGACAGGCCAGTCCGCCATGCCTCGCGTCAATGCCGCTTCACTTGCGCGCACGCGGGCGTCGCCTATGGTTCAGGTAGGGAGGGCGGGCTCCGGTCCGCTTCCTCCATGCAGCGGAGGCTGAATATGAGCGTGCAGTTGAATCACACCATCGTCTGGTGCCGGGACAAGGCGCGGTCGACGCGCTTCCTGCGGGAGATTCTCGATCTGCCGGAGGCGGTCCCGTTCGGGCAGATGCTGGTGGTGCAACTCGACAACGGTGTCTCGCTCGACTTCTTCGACAGCGACGGGCCGATCGCCTCGCAGCACTACGCCTTCCTGATCGGCGAGGCGGCGTTCGATGCGGTCTTCGCGCGGGTGCGGAAGATGGGGCTCACGTACTGGGCCGATCCGGGCAAGCGGCGCGCCGGCGAGACATACGAGCACAACGGTGGGCGCGGCTTCTACTTCGATGACCCGGATGGGCATTTTCTCGAAGTGATGACGCGGCCTTACGACCTGGCCTCGTAGCGCATTCCGCGCCGCCGGATCGCGCGCCCCGCTCAAGGTCAGGGCGCCCGCTAGGCCGGCAGCGATGCGGTGAAAAACGCCAGCGCACGCGCGATTGCCTGGGCGTGCACGGTATCGCGGTCGACGCCGGGCGCTTCCTTGCAGACCGGGGCCAGGCGCTCGATCAGGGGCGGCAGGCAGGTATCGAGGAAGGTGTAGTGCGCCGCGCCCGGTATCAGTTCCATGCTGGCGCCGGGCAGAAGCCTGCCGATGCGGCGGATGTTGGTGTCCACCGGCGCGGTGACGTCGGCGGTACCGGCGATCAGTGCCACAGGGATCCGGACTTCCGCGAATGCGGTGTCGTCGAACGCCATGCCCAGTGCCGGCGCGATGGCGAAGACGGCCCTGATGCGCGTGTCCCGGTAAGACGCACCGGCGCGCGCCAGCGAGGCGGCGGTTTCCGGCGACGGCGCATCGGCTGCGCGTGCGTCGTTCTGGGCGTGCCGCATCTCTGGCGGATGGCAGATCGCATCGGCGTCGGGTGACGTGCAGAAGTGCTCGAACGCCGGCAGGTTGGTGCGCGCCCCGGCCAACTCCAGCACCGTATAGCCGCCCAGCGAGAAGCCCACCGCGCCGATCCGGTCGGCGTCGATGTGGGGGCCGAGCAGCGGATCGGCCAGCAGGCCGTCGAGCACCTGGCTGAGGTCGGTGGCCCGCTCCCACCAGAGCCGGAAGCCTTCGCGCGTCAGCGGCGCCAGCATGGTGTTGCCGGGGTGGTCGACGCCCGCCACGATGTAGCCCTGCGCGGCCAGCGCGGCGGCCAGCCAGTCCAGGCTATCGGCGGTGCCGCCGGTGCCGTGCGAGAGCAGGAGCAGCGGATACGCCGGGCGCGCGGCCGACATCGGCGCGCCGTCGGCCAACGGATGGCCCTGGAAGGTACGGCGGCCCGGCTCGCCGATGTCGTGCGGGACTTCCGGCGCATCGAGGCCGGCAGGGTACCAGATCGTGGTCCGCAGGGCGTGGGTTTGTGCGCCGCGCCAGTGGCGGGGCGCATCGGGGCGGAACGCGCGCACGGCCTGGCCCACGTGGTAGGGGGCAGGCTGGCTCTCGGCCAGTGCGGGGCCCATGCAGCATGCGGCGGCCGCTGCCAGGGCGGCCAGGGTTGAGTGCAGCATCATCGTCAGTCCTTGCGCAGGGGGATCAGCAGATCGGTCACGCAGTCCCGCCGTTGCGTGGGCGACGGCGGGCTGCGGTAGAACTCCAGCGCAGGCCGGTCGTCGGGCGCGTAGCCGCTGTGGGGCAGCCAGCCGCCGAACAGCGCTTCGAAGGTCGGCGCGATCAGTGCATACGGGCCGACCAGCCGGTGGCACGCGTAGAGACCGCCTTCGATGCGGGCCCGCTTCAGCGAGTCCGGTGGCAAGCCGTGCGCGGGCGGGACGGCCGCCGCGTCATAGCGGAAGGTGTCGCGCAGCTCGGGGTCGCCACGGCAGATGCCGATGCGGTCCGGCGTGCCGGGCAGGGTTGGGCCCGCGTGCAGTGTCCGCATCAGCGCCCGGAAGGTCTGGCCGATGGTGGCGATGGGCCCGTCGTGGCGCAGGCAGACCACCTCGATCGGCGCCAGTTCGACCAGCTCGACATGCGGTACGCCGGTTCCGGTCCGTGCCGACGACAGGCTCTGCTGCCGCGCATGGAGCGCGCTCGGGCTGACGCCGGCAAAGCCGCGGAATGCCCGCGCGAACGCCTGCGGGCTGTCATAGCCGACATCGAGCGCGACCGTCGATACGGGCTCGCCGGCGCCGGTCAGGCGGTGCGCGGCCCGTGCCAGCCGCACGCGCTGCACCGTGGCGGCAACGCTCTCGCCGGTGAGGGCGCGATAGATGCGATGGAAATGATAGGGCGACAGATGCGCGACGGCTGCCAGGCTCTCCACGGTGTGCGGGGCGCCCGGGTCCGCCAGGATCGCCTCGACGACGCGTGCGATCCGCTGGCCGTAGCTGTGTGCTGTGCTGGGTTTCATGGTGGAGCCAGCATAGTCTGCCTGCCGTCCGCGCGTGGTGCAGCGCTTGCTGGATTTCCGCCCGTGCGTGCCGCGCAGATGCGGCGCGCGCCCTGACCGGTCAGTCCAGCGCCGCCACGCACTCGATTTCCAGCAGGAAGTCGGGGTTCGGCAGCGGGGTCACGGCGGTGGTGCGGGCCGGGTATTTGCCGGGCTGGAAGTGCGCGGCGAAGATGCGGTTCATCTCCTTGAAGTCTTCGCGCCGGGCCAGGAACACGTTCACCTTGACCACGCGATCCCAGCCCACGCCGGCCGCTTTCAGAATGCCAGTGATGTTCTCCATCACCTGGTTCATCTGCGCGGTGAAGTCGTTGACGGCGAGCTTGCCGTTCTTGTCGAACGCGGGAATGCCCGACACGAACAGCAGGTTGCCGGCCTTGACCGCGGGCGTCAGCGGCACCGGGATGGTGTATTGCCCTTCGGCATGGATGTACTCGATGGGGGTTTGGGGATGCGCGCTCTGCTGCGCGCAGGCGCCGCCTTGAAGCAGCATCAGGCCACAGCCGGCCATGCCGGCGGCAATGAGATGGGCACGCATGGTTGTTCTCCTGGATAGCCTGGATCGGTGGGGCACGGTCGCCACGGGCCGGCGAGGTGCTGCGCGAGGCGGCAAGCGCGATCGCAAGCGGGCACCGGGAGACATGGCGCGCGAAGCTTGGGAAACGGTCGGCTTGCTGGCTTCATGCTAGGCCGGCAGGCGGACGCGGCCATCGGTCAAATTGACGAACCCGGCATGGTCCGCGCGGGCGGTTGGCTGGAGCGCGGATCGATGGCGGCGGCGGCCCGCGCGGGCCGGCGCCGTCTCATTGCGTGAGCAAGGGCCCGACGACCCGCGCCATCGCCCGGCCCAAGCGGGCATGCTGGCCGGCGTCGAGATGGATGCCGTCCACGCGGCTGGCCGGCGTCACGCTGCTCGCATCGAACAAGTGGCAGCCAAGCGTTTGCGCCACGGCCCGGTAAGCTTGCACAAGACCGCTGCTCCTGGCCTGCGCGCCGGCAAACTTGTCGGCCATCGCTCCGGCCGGCGCGACGATGGCCGGCGGCACCACGATCAGCACGGACGGCACCGGCATGCCGGGTTCGACCGGCGCCTGGCGGATGGCCCGCACCAGTTGCGTCACGCCGTGCGCCGCGTCCCGGGCGGTGTGCGGGAAGATCGCCTGGAAGTCGTCGGTGCCGAGCATCAGGATGACCAGGGCCAGCGGCGCGTGTGCCTCGATCCGCTGGGCCAGCCCGTGCAGGCCGTTGCGGCCCGGTCGGACGGGATCGTCCAGCACCGTGGTGCGCCCGTTGAGGCAGTCTTCGATGAGGCGGACCGCGTGCCCCTGTGCCAGCAGCGCGTGTTCCATGACGCCGGCCCAGCGCGCCGCGAATGGCAGGCGCTGCCGGGTGCCGGGGACGATGCCCCAGGAGAGCGAGTCGGCGTAGAGCAGGACTTGTTGCATGTCGGGCAGGCGGGCGGCAAAGACCGTATCGTAGGGCAGTGTTGCAAGCCGCTTGCCGGTCAGGCTTGGCACGCGCGTCCGTTTCTGTTTTCTTCTTCGGAGAACCGCATGGCGAAGCTCAGCATCTACGGTGCCGGTGCCATCGGCTGCTACATCGGTGGCCGGCTGCTGGCGGCCGGCGGCGATGTCACGTTCGTCGGCCGTGCCCGCGTGGCGGACGCACTGCGCGCGCATGGACTGACCTTGTCGGACTACCGGGGCCGACATTGGCGGATCGAGGCGCCGAACATTCGGTGCTTGGCCGATGCCTCGGCGGCGGCGCAGGCGGATCTGGTGCTGGTGACGGTCAAGTCCGCCGGTACGCCACGGGCGGCAGCCGAGCTTGCGCCGGTGCTCAAGCCCGGTGCTGTCGTGATCAGCTTCCAGAACGGCCTGGGCAATGCTGATGTCTTGCGCGCCGCGCTGCCGCGTCACACGGTGCTGGAGGGCATGGTGCCGTTCAACGTGGTGAGCCGTGGCCCGGGCGCTTTCCACCAGGGGTCGGGCGGTGAGCTGGAAGTCCGGTCGGCGCCGGGGCTGCAGCCGTTCGTCGGCGTGTTTGCGCGGGCCGGTCTGCCGCTGATCCGGCATGCCGACATGCGGCCGGTGCAGTGGGCCAAGCTGCTGTTCAACCTCAACAACGCCATCAACGCCCTGGCGAACCAGCCCTTGAAGGCCGAACTGTCGCAGCGGGCCTACCGGCGCTGCCTGGCGATGGCGCAGTCCGAGGCACTCGGCCTGCTGGCGGCGGCCGGTCTCCATGCCGCGAGGCTGACGCCGCTGCCCGCGGCGTGGATTCCCCGCCTGCTGGCGCTGCCGGACGGCGTGTTCGCCAGGGTGGGCGGCAGGATGCTGGCGATCGATCCGCTGGCGCGCTCGTCGATGTCGGATGATCTGGCCGCCGGCCGCGCCACGGAGGTCGATTGGATCAACGGCGAGGTGGTGCGGCTGGCCGAGCGGCTGGACCGCATGGCGCCCGTCAATGCCCGGCTGTGCGCGCTCGTGCATGACGCCGAGCGTGGCGTTGCGCGCCCCGCCTGGTCCGGCGAGGCGCTGCTGGCGGAGCTGCGGCGGGCGGCGCCTCAGTCGCCTCAGTAGTAGCGCAGCGCCGTCGCCTTGCCGTGGAAGACCTTGTACGCGTAGATGGTGTACGCAACGATGGTCGGCAGCACGATGACCACGCCCACCAGCATGAACTGCAGCGACTCCGGTGCGCTGGCGGCCTGCCAGATGTCGAGGCGGTCCACCACGAGGTAGGGGAACAGGCTGTAGGCGAGGCCGTTGAAGGCCAGCAGGAAGATCGCCGCGGTGCCGACGAAGGGCGCCCACACCAGATGCTCATCGCCCTTGCCGATCTGCTGCGGCAGGCGGCGCAGCACCCAGTCGATCAGGCCGAACAGCGCCACCGTCACCAGCGGCACTGGTGCCAGCAGGATGAGGTTGGGCAGCGCGAACCACTTGTCGAACACGCGCGCGCTGACCCACGGCGTGGCCAGCGACACGGCCGCCACGCCCAGCGCCGTGAGCCACAGGCTGCCGCGCGCCCACTGCACCGCGCGCAACTGCAGTGCGCCCTCGGTCTTCATGATGAGCCACGTGGCGCCCAGCAGCACGTAGCCGGCGGTCAGCCCGGCCGCCGTGCAGAAGGCGAACACGATGTTGGCCGCGGTGTAGTGGAAGCCGGTGATGTACAGCCCCAGCATCACGCCCTGCGACACGGTGGCGACGACCGAGCCCGCGTAGAAGGCGTGGTTCCACCACGGCTTGTGGTGCGCGCGCGCCTTGACGCGGAAGTCGAACGCCACGCCGCGCAGGATCAGCCCGAACAGCATCAGCGCCACCGGCAGGTAGAGCGCGCCGAGGATTTCTCCGTGCGCCGCGGGAAACGCCACCAGCAGCAGGCCGACGCCGAGCACGAGCCAGGTTTCGTTGGCATCCCAGAAGGGGCCGATGGAGGCGATCATGGTGTCCTTCTCGGCGTCGTCGGCGCGGCGCAGCAGGATGCCGACGCCGAGGTCGTAGCCGTCCAGGACCACGTAGGCGAGCACGGCAATGCCCATCAGGGCCATGAACACCACCGGCAGCCAGCCGGCGGGTTGGGTGAGGTCGGGAATGGCGTTCATGCGGGGCTCCGGGCGGGGGTGGCGAGCAGCGCGGCGGGTGTCTCGATGATGGGCATGCCGGCGGCATCCTCGTCGGTGGGGTCGATGGCGCCCCCGGCCTTGCGCGCCAGGTAGAACACCACGGCGACGTACGAGGCGATCAGGACGGCGTACAGCGCGAGGTACATCGCCAGGGTGGTGCCGATCATCCGGGCCGGCACGGCGGACGCGGCCTGTGCGGTGGTCAGCACGCCGTAGACCAGCCAGGGCTGGCGGCCGATTTCCGTGATGTACCAGCCGGCGACCACCGCCACCCAGCCCGAGAACGTCATCGCCACCAGCACGCGGGCCAGCCAGCGCGGCAGCTCGCCGCCGCGGCGCAGGCGCCAGGCGCTGGCCCACGACACCGCCAGCATCAGCAGGCCCACGCCCACCATCAGGCGGAAGGCAAAGAACACCGGCACCACGGGCGGATGATGCTCGAAGGCCTCCAGCCCCTGCACTTCGCCATCCAGCGTGTGACGCAGGTACAGCGAGGCCAGCTTGGGCACGGCGATCTCGAAGCGGTTGCTGCGCGTGGCCTCGTCGGGCAGGCCGAACAGCACCGCCGGCACGCCGCGCTCGGTCTGCCAGATGCCCTCCATTGCGGCCAGCTTGGCGGGCTGGTGCTCCAGCGTGTTCAGGCCGTGGGCATCGCCGGCGGCGATCTGCAGCGGGATCAGCGCGGCCGCCAGCACCACGCCGGTCTTGAGCGTGGCACGCACGTCGGCGGCGCGGTCATGGCGCAGCCAGCGGTACGCCGACAGCCCCGCCAGCAGGAACGACACCGTCAGCCCCGAGGCCAGCAGCATATGCGTGAAGCGATACGGGAACGACGGGTTGAAGACGATCGCCAGCCAGCTGGCCGGATGCGCGCGGCCGTCGATCATGACGTAGCCGGCCGGCGTCTGCATCCACGAGTTGAGCGCGATGATCCAGAACACCGAGATGGTGGTGCCCAGCGCGACCAGGAAGGTGGCGAGGGTGTGGATGCGCTCGCTCACGCGGCCGGTGCCGAACAGCATGATGCCGAGGAAGCTCGCCTCCAGGAAGAACGCCGTCAGCACCTCGTAGGCCAGCAGCGGCCCGGCGATATTGCCGACGGTGTTCATGTAGCCCGGCCAGTTGGTGCCGAACTGGAAGCTCATCGTCACGCCCGACACCACGCCCAGCGCGAAGGTGAGCGCGAAGACCTTCACCCACAGGCGGTAGGCCGCCATCCACGCCGCATCGCCGGTGCGGCGGTAGCGCAGCTTGAAGAACAGCAGCACCCAGGCGAGCGCGATGCTGATGGTGGGAAAGAGGATATGGAAGGTGATATTGGCGCCGAACTGGACGCGCGCCAGGACAACGGGATCGAGGGACATGGCTGTGTATCCCGGGGGCGTGATTACTTCGATTTGCCGCCAACCACCACGGCGAGCTTGTTCTTCATCTCCAGCAGCTTCTGCACCTTGGCGCCCATTTTCATCAACTGCTGCAGGGCGTCGGCATCGAGCTTCTGCACATCGTCGAACCACGTGGTGACCAGCGTGATGAGCTGGTACATCTCTTTCATGCGCGCCTGGGCGTGGCGGTCGTCCGGGTCGCTCGGGGATTCGAGCATCACGTCGCGCAGCAGGGACAGCGTGGGGTCGATCTCGCGCTTGCGGCGCTCTTCGGCCAGCGTGCGGAAGATGGTCCAGATGTCGTCGGGCGCGGAGAAGTATTCGCGCCGGTCGCCCGGCTTGTGGGTCAGCCGGACCAGTTTCCACGACTCCAGCTCCTTGAGCCCGATGCTGACGTTGGAGCGCGAGAAGCCCAGCGCCTCGGCGATCTCGTCGGCGTTGATGGGCTCGCGCGCGGCATAGAGCAGGGCATAGATCTGGCCGACGGTGCGGTTGATGCCCCAGCGGCTGCCCATCTCGCCGAAATGCAGCACGAAGCGCTGTTTCAAGGGGGAAAGCTGCATTGTTTTGATCTTTCTCAATTTTTAGGAATTTCTGAAAGTCTAGTGCGGGGGCGGGGTGGCGCAAATGCGGCGTGCTGTCGCGGTGTTGCGCGCTCAACGCCCGGTCCACCATCAGCGTCACGTCGGACAAGGTTCGCCATAGACCCCGACGGACAGGCCAGCGGAACCACTGGAACACGGTGGTCGGCTACCCGGGCTCGATCGCCCTGGTCATGGCGAAGCTGCTCGCCCGCCACGGCTGCCGCCTGTGCCTGGTGCATCGCGGCAGTGAAGAGCAGGGACGCCAGGGGCTGGCCTACCTGCCGGAATCGATGCGTGCCCAGGTCCGTCTGAGCAACGAGATCGAACGCTGCTACGAGCGCGTGCAGTTCTACGTCGCGGCGACCTCCACCGGCGGCCTCATCGATCCGTATCGCCTGCGCCCCGGCTCGGTGGTGGTGGACGCGGCGCTGCCGCGCGATGTGAAGCCCTACCGCAAGGACCGCAACGACATCCTGATCATCGATGGCGGCCTGGTTTCGGCCAGCTCGGCGCTGCGGTTCGGCGCCGAAAGCATGGGGCTGGCACCGAAGAAGTTTCTCAACGGCTGCTTGGCGGAGACGCTGATCCTTGGCCTGGAAGGCCGCGCCGAGGCGTTCTCGATCGGCCGCGAACTGCCCGAAGACAAGGTGGTGGAGATCGGTCGCATCGCAGCACTGCACGGCTTCTCGCCGTCGCCGATGGCGTCTTACGGCGAGCACGTGGACGATCGCCATTTCGCCGCGCTCAAGCGCTTCCATCGCCCGCACACCCCATCACCGGCCGCGCTGGAAGGCGAGTCGCTGCGCGAGGAGGTGCTGCGCAGCTTCGGCGAGCACATCAACCCGATCCTCCGCGATTTCTATGTGTTCAACCACATCGAACGGGTCTTCCAGCACGGTCGCGGCTGTACGCTCACCGACATCAACGGCGAGGCCTTCCTCGACTTCGTCGCCGGTTACGGTTGCCTGAACACCGGCCACAACCATCCGCGGGTCAAGGCGGCGCTGCAGGACTACTTGCAGCGCGACTATCCGACGTTCGTCCAGTACGTCTCGGTTCCGCTGCAGACCAGCCAGCTCGCCCAGCGTCTGAGCGAGCTGGCGCCGGGACGCATGGAACGGGTGTTCTTCAGCAACTCCGGTACCGAGGCGGTGGAGGCCGCGCTGAAGCTGGCCATCGCCGCCATGCGCCGGCCGCGCGTGCTGTACTGTGACAACGGCTACCACGGCAAGACGCTCGGCGCGCTGTCCGTGACCGGCCGCGACAAGCACCGTGCGCCGTTCAAGCCGCTGCTGCCGCGTTGCGACGCGATCCCCTTCGGGGATGCCGAAGCGCTGGAAGCGGCCGTGCAGACCGGCGATGTCGGCGCCTTCATCGTCGAGCCGATCCAGGGCGAGGGCGGGGTGATCCTGCCGCCGGACGGTTACCTTGCCAAGGTGCGCCAGCTCTGCTCGGCATACGACTGCATCCTGATCCTCGACGAGATCCAGACCGGCCTCGGCCGCACCGGCAAGATGTTCGCCTGCGAATGGGAAGGCGTGGAGCCGGACATCATGGTCCTGTCGAAGTCGCTCTCCGGCGGTGCCGTGCCGATCGGGGCGACCCTCTCGCGCAAGGCGATCTGGGAGCGCGCCTACGGCAACATCGACAATTTCGCCCTGCACACCTCGACCTTCGGCGGGGGGAACCTGGCCGCGGCGGCGGGCCTGGCGACCCTCGACGTGCTGGCGGCGGCGGACGTGGCGGGCAATGCCGGACAATGCCGGACGGGTCGGCGAAAGCCTCCGGCACAAGCTGGCGGCGGCCACCGCCGACTATCCGTTCATCCGCGAAGTGCGCGGCCGGGGCCTGATGATCGCCATCGGGTTCAGCAACAGCTATGCCGGCGGCATCGAGGCCTTCGTCCGCGAGTTCGCCAACCGCATGTCGGGCGATGCGGCGGCCACCTACCGGATGCTCTCCGGCAAGGCCAAGCACCATATCCGCGCGGCCATCAAGGAAGTGGAGAAGAGTTTCGAGGAGATGTTCGTCCTGCGCTTCGTCACCAAGCTCTCGCAGGAGCACGGCGTCCTCACCTTTGTCACCGCCAACAACAACCGGGTGATGCGCATCCAGCCGCCGCTGGTGTTCGACGAGGAACAGGCGCAACGCTTTGTCGATGCGTTCTCCCGTGTCTGCAAGGACATGTCGACTTTTCTCGACGCGTAAGCACCCCCGTCAAGCCGGCGGCGGGCTACCGGCGTCCGCGGCGGTTGTCGGGAACCCGCTCGGGGCGGGGCGACGACGTTGCCCTACAGCGAAGCGTCCCCGCACATCACGATCTGCTGTCCGGTGATGCCGCCGCCGTATTCGCCGGCCAGGAACGCCGCCATCGCGGCCACCTCTTCGGGGGCGATGAACCGGCCGATCGGCGGCAGGCGAGGCGGGGTCTGCGCGCGTGCGGGGCCGCGCAAGAACGGCGTGTCGGTGGCGCCGGGGGCAATGACGTTGACGGTGATGCCGCGCGGCGCCAGTTCGGCCGCCCACGAGCGTGCCATGCCGATCAGCGCCGCCTTGGTGGCGGCGTACTGGCTGCGCGTGGGGGGGCGCCGTTGGCGGTGCGGCTGCCGATCAGGATGATGCGGCCGTTCGTCGGCATGCGCGGCACCAGCCTGTCCGCCAGAAACGCGGCGGCGTCCACGTGCCCCCTCCACATGGCCGCACCGTCTTCGGCGCAGAGTTCGCCCAGCGGTGCTGTGCGCATGAAGCCCGCCGCATGCACCAGCGCATTGACGGTGCCGAGCCGATCGCACACCGCGGCCAGCCGCGCCAGGTCGGTCACGTCGACCGGCACGATCCGCAGGCCCTCGACCGGTTCGGCCGGTGCGCTCCGGCACAGGCCCGTCACGCGCCAGCCCTCGGCCAGCAGGCGCGCGGCAATCGCCCGACCGATGCCGCAGGAGGCGCCGGTCACCACGGCATGGCGCACGGCGACGGGCGGTTGTTCGGCGGTCGTTGCGGGCATGCTCACTCCTGCGAGGCGATTTCCGCGGCGATGTCCTCGCGCGCCCGGAACGGACTCAGCTGTTCCGGCAAGGCTTCGTCGTCAGTGATGAGCGTCCAGGGGCGTTCCAGCGGTGTCCAGTGCTGCTGGCTGGCGCGCCCGGGCTTGTTGGCGGTGGCCAGCACAAAGACGTGCGCGGCCTGGCGGATCACGCATTCCTTGAGGTAGGCCTGGTCCGCCGAGGCTTCGCACAGGCCGTTCGTGGCCACCACGCCGTCGGCACCCAGGAAGGCCTTGTCGACGCTGACGCGACTGGAGCACTTGGCTGTCGATTTTGATTGAATCGATCAATTTGGCGGCGATTGGACGCCGGTTCGATACGGCATTGGAAAATGGCCAGCCCCGCTGGGGTGTGATCGGACTTTCGGGGTGCATCCCGACGGATGGGGTGCCGGCGAGGTCTTCAGCGTTGGCGCGGCGCGTCCTTCCCGAAGGCGAGGCCGAAGCGTCGGCCTCCGACGTGTCGCAGAAGTCGGTGAGCCCGGAAAGGCAAAGCCCTTCGGAGCGGGCGCATGCCCTGCACGGCCGACACGTTGCGCGTGAGCCGTGCTGCGGTGATGCAAGGACGCCGACCTGTCGGGTGGTCAATGCGTCCCCGGTGTATCGAGTTGTATTGGTGTGGGGCTGCTAGTCGCCGCGTGCGCGAACCGTGCCCCCGAGCTTTTCGAGCATCGCGTCGGCAGCCGCGTGGGCGCGCTCAAGGCGTTCCTTCGCCGGGATGCCCTTCATGCCCAGCAGCACGCGGAAGGCGTCCGTGCCGACGAGTCGGTTGAAGAACGCTTGGCACAGCGTCCTGCGCGTCTTCGCCCCAACCGGGTTGGCTTGCTCGTGCCGGGCCAGGAACGCATCGAGATTCACTTCCCAGCGTTCGAAGAACGCGCGATAAACCATGTCGGCAAGGTTCGGGAACCGCTCCATCTCCGTGATCACCACGCGCAGCAGCGCCGTGATCCGGGGGCTGGCCAATTTGTCCTGGAAGGTGACACCGGCTTCGATCAGGACCTGCCTGAGGTCCATGCGCAGCATCGCTTCGAGTTCGGCCTGTTCGTCGTCGTCGCTGAAGTGGCCGCACGTATTGGTGATGACGGCAGCGAAGAGGTCTTCCTTGCGTTTGGCATGCCGATAGAGCGTCATGATCGAGACGCCGGCGGCGCTGGCGATGCCTTCCATGCTCGCGCCGTCATAGCCGAGGCGCAGGAACGCATCCTGCGCTGCATCGAGGATGGCTGCGCGCTTTCGCGCCAAGAGCTTTCCCTTGGGGTGGTTGTCCGACCACTGTTTCATCGAGAGTCTGTCTCCTTGACTTCTACACCTGAAACGATAATATAGGTTATCGTATCGAAAATGCCATGACGCCCGTCAACTCCATCGACCGGCATCAGGCCACTCGAACCGCGCCAGCCCGCCATCGGCCGGGCTGGTTTTTTGCCCAATTTCACGCCCGCGCAAGGATTGCGTTGCCTAGCGGGCTCCAACCCTCGAGCAGGAGAAACCATGTCCGCCATGTCGACGACCGCGCCTTCCGGCCCCAGCAAATTCCTGAATGCGGGCCTGTGGGCGGCGCAGGCTTTGATCTGCGTCGGGTTCGTTATTATCGGGGGCATCAAGCTCTTCAAGCCGATTCCCGAACTGGCCGCGATGTGGCCCTGGACCGGGCAGTTCCCGGAAGCCTTTGTCCGCAGCCTTGGCGTGATCGATGCGGCGGGCGGTCTCGGCATCTTCTTGCCCGCGCTCCTGCGCATCAAGCCGGGCCTGTCCGTGCTTGCGGCGCTCGGCTGCGTGGCGCTGCAGGTCTGCGCCATGGTGTTCCATATCTCGCGCGGGGAAGTCGCCGCGATCCCGGTGAATATCGTGTTTCTTGCGCTGTCCGTGTTCGTGCTGTGGGGGCGACGCAAGCTTCCGGTCTTCGCACGCTGATCGCTCCATCGACACACCATGATTCCGACAATCGCACAAGACGCGCGCACCCAGGACGCTCCGCGCGTGCGCACCGCTGCCCAGTTGCCCGTCCATCTGGCCGATGGGCGCGAAGTGTCCAGCACGATCTATAGCTTCCACGGCCTCTGCGACGGCAAGGAGCACTTTGCCCTGCAGTTCGGGCACGCCGATGCCGAGGCGCCGCTTGTCCGGCTGCATTCCGAGTGCATCACGGGCGATGTCCTCGGCTCGGCCCGGTGCGACTGCGGCCCGCAACTGCGGGAATCCCTGGGTCGGCTGCACGAAGAAGGCGGCTACCTCCTCTACCTGCGGCAGGAAGGGCGCGGCATCGACCTGTACAACAAGCTGGATGCCTATCGCCTGCAGGAGCTTGGGCACGACACGTTCGCGGCCAACCGCGCCCTCGGCTATGGCAACGATGAGCGCAATTACGCGGCCGCCGCCGAGATGCTGGCAGCGCTGGACGTGGGCCGCATCACGCTGCTCACCAACAACCTCGACAAGCGGCGCCAGCTCGAAGCGCTTGGCATCGAAGTCGCATCCGTCCGGCCTACCGGGGTCTTTTCCGGCCCGCATAACCTGCGGTACCTGGAGGCCAAGGTCCGCCACACGCATCACACGATCGCACTGCCGGGCGCGATCGAGCCAGCCTGACGGAGGCAAGCGTTGCATGGCCGAAGGCAGACGACGTCGCGATGCGGATTCATCTGTCGGCTGCCGGCGCCATCGACGGATACATGGATAACGCGTCCGGTGCGCGGCGCGTTCTGTCGAGCCCCATAAGATCGCCTCGGCATCCAGCGCTTCAACAGGGCGCGCAGGAGACGATCGTCCTGTGTCGCTCGGCGATCGCCGCCGATCTTCATCGCGCTAGGCCGGCTTGGCCTGTGTGATCGGGCTGGATGGCCCGATCTCCGCGCGCAGCATCGCGAACACGCTGCAGCGCAGAGGTGTCCGGCACCTCTTCGTTGAAGGCGGCACGCGGGTGCTGTCGATGTGCGTTTCGGAAGCGGTTTTTGATCGGTTTCGCCTGGCGATCGCCCCATGCTTTGTCGGCCGGGCGGGCGCCTCCCGCTTGCAGCTTTGGCGTGATCGGATGTGGGGCCCGTCATTCCGCCTGGTTGCCGCCAGGGTCAGGCTCCTTGGGGAACGACCATCGCTCAATGACCAAATGGAATAACGGGCGGCGCCCTCATTGCCGGGTAGGTTTGGGATCTCGGATTTGCTTATCTTGGCTGGACCCTTTGGACACGACTGGCTGCGCAGAACAGCCAGGCAGCATCAAGAAAAGGATTTGTCGCGCACGTATGTCGCGATTTGGGCCGGGGATTCCAAGCGGATCGCCGGCTACTATGCCCTGAGTGCCACGTTGATTCAAACGGAGGGGGTGCAGGGCCAGAAGCTTCCTCGAGAAGTATCCGCAGTGCTCCTGGGGCGGCTTGCCGTCGGCAAGAATGACCAGGGCCAGGGCCTCGGCGAATACCTCCTGATGCATGCGCTGGAAGCCGCGCTCAAGACGGCAGACATCATTGGCGTTCAATGCGTCGTAGCGGACGCCATAGACGACTCGGCGGTCCGCTTTTATCAGAAGTACGGTTTCGTCCCGCTCACGACACAGCCCATGCGACTGGTCCTGGCGCTGGGCACGGTTCGGCAACTCCTTGTGTGGCTGGCTGACCAAGAGGCTTCAGGCAGAAGGGAGACAAACCATGACGACCTGTCGATGGAGATTGCCCCGCACGCCGCCCAGGTGGGGGCGATTAGGCGCTGTGTGGTTTCCGGATCGAGGCCAATAGCGCACCCAGTTGGTCTCTACGGCGCCCATTTGCCCCGAGGAATCCTATTCGGATATGGCAATGCTCGGCGAGGTCTGACCGGCGCTCAGCGGGATGAATCACCGGGCGTCCTCTAGGCGTTTAGTCCCGCCATCCGGTCGCCGTCCGTCGGCGCACCGCGGGGCGCTTGCGCGATCCCGCGCGCGTCGGCGATTTTCTGTCGGGTCAACCGCAACAGCTGTTCGTGTCGCTCCCGGGCATCCGTGCCGGCTGCGGTGAAGGCCGGGTCTGCGGGATGTTCCTTCTGCAGGTAGGCCAGCCAGTCGGGATCTTCCAGCAGCGCGGCATGGGCGTCGCTTTCGCTGGGCACGGGCGCGTTTTCCGCGACAAGCTTTTGCGTCATCGCTTCCATCACCATGACGGTCGCATTTTCCTGCAGGTGCCGAAACGCCAGGCCGGTGCCGAGGGCCGGCATCGCGCGCGCCTGGGCCAAGGCCTCGGTGCGTGAGCCGAAGGTAGCCGGGTTCCCGGTCGATCGCGCGGTGCCCGCCGATCCGCTGGCGGATTTCGCCCCGAGTTCTTCCAGCGCGGCGTTCCACAGCAGCGTGTTGGCGGTGAACTCGACGGGGTGGTGCTGGGTCAGGAACGTTCGCCAGGTCGGGCTCCTGGACAGGCTGCGCAGCAGATTCGCTTCCGTACCGATGTGGGTGTTGATGTCGTGCCGCGCTTCGAGTTCATGCGCCAGTTTGATGTCGGCAATGCGTGCATGCAGCATGTCCGGTGTCTTGATATGCAGCGGGTGTCCGATGTCCTCATGGACATGCGCGCAGAAAGGTTGTTCTCGGCCCACTGGACGGAGAATATCGATGACGAATTTCTGCGCAATATGCAGGAGGCCTATAGCATCCCGCCAGCTAAGGCGCAGAACCGTCTTCGGGCGATGAAAGCGCGCTGCCCGGAGTGGGAAGTGCCGATGAGCACCGTGGATTTTGCAAGGGTGCCCGAAAAAGTCGATCGGAAGGACCGGCACGTAGCTGCCGCGGCGCTCGCTTTGCGACACGCCGTAGACAAAGATGCGGAAGAAGACGAGCTCGGCCAGACGTATAGCGTCATCCTCGTGAGCGAGAACGAAGAAACCCTTGGCCAGGCTTGGTGTGCGAGTGATGCGCGTGGGTGAGTTTCTGGACGAGGTGTACAGAGCCGAACCCGAAGCTGCAACGCGTGCGGTTTGTCGGGCGGCAAAAGACCTTGAGAAGCCGCCATACACCGTACCCGAGCTCCTTGATGTCTTGCGAAAGATGGGGGCCAAAACTTTGGTGCTGGAAATGTCCCGGGAGTTGGGTGTCGCGCCTGTTCAGAAGGAAAGACCCTCGGAACATTGAAGGCGGTTTCGTCGGGCGGAGCGCAGGCGGTGGGGCCATGGGCCTAAACGGCAGAAGTCACTCCGTCATGGTGCCGGCCCGCCACACAAGGCCTTGCGGGCCCGATCACCACTAGCCGGTGCAGGCGCCCGCCTGGAACCCGGCGATCCGCTCCCACATCAGGACCGGGTTGGAGTCCATGGGGAAGTGGCCGCAGGTCGGGATCTCCGCCAGTTCCACGCCGTGGGCCCGGATGTGCCGCAGGTAAGAGAGCGACGCGTTCTGCTCGCCATACATGAACAGTTTCGGACACGGCAGGCCGAGGAACCGGGCCATCAGATCGCCGTTGTCCGACAGGTCGACCATCGATTCGAAAATCCCCGCACGGCGCCGGCGCGCACCTTGTGGCGCAGGCTTGCGGCATACAGGGCGCTGGCGTAGGCCGGCGCGTGCCGGGTCCGCTCGATGAAGCCATCGAAGAAGCGTTCGGCGTCCGCCTCGGGGTAGTCCACGATCTGGCGGCTGAGGAAGCAGTCCTACGGCGCGAGGTTGCCTTCGATGTCGGTGAAGCTCAGCACGCGGTCCGGCCACTGGCTGGCGAGCATCAGCGCGGTGAGCCCGCCCATGGAGTGGCCGACGAGATGGAAGGCCTGGACGCCGAAGTGATCGAGCACGGCAGCGGCCGTTTCGACCAGGAGGGGGATCGAGATCCGTGCGAGGTCCGCGCACCGGGTCTCGCCGCATCCCGGCGCGTCGTAAGCGATGAACGGCCGGCCGTCGAACGCCGCGCGGCGCACGATGTCCGTGTAGTCTTCCTTGGTCGAGCCGAAGCCGTGCAGGAACAGGAGCGGCGCTCGGTTGCCGGGGCGATGGAGGGCCGCGATGTCCAGTGCCGTGCCGTCCACGACGAGCGGCAATCGCACGTCGGCAAATTCGCCTTGCGCACGCATGTGTGTTGCTCCTGCAGAAAGAAAATGAGGGTGCACCGCGCGCGGCGGCACACCCTCAACTCTTGCAGCCGGCAAGGCCTATGTAAATTCCTTCCGAAGGAAGGCTTCCATACGCCCGGCCTATGTATCGATACGGCGCCGTGCGTGCGCGCTCAGGGCCGGTCGAACGCGTACGGAATGCCGGAGGTTTCCTGGTCGGTGTCGACGACGTTGGCGCGGTAGGTCTGGCTCAGCGCGCGCAGGCGTGCGCGGCCCGCCGTCACGTCCGCCGACGAGCCGCCCGGCGTGGAGTCGCTGACGAAGATCAGGAGGTTGTTCTGCGCCATCCAGCTGGTCACGCTGTCGAGCACGCCCGACTGCATGTCGAAGACCACGCTCCACGGGCGGCTGGCCGCGTCGTCGCCGGTGTAGTACGACAGGCGCGGGTCGGCGGAGGCGGTGTTGGCGTTGGCGAAGACCGCCGGGAAGACGATCTGCGCTTGCCCCGTGCGCAGCGCCGCCGCGTAGGTGCGCGGACCGCTGTCCGACACCGTGCCGGGCACCATCATGAACATGAACTTGCCGCGCAGCGACTGCAGCGTTGGCCAGTTGCCGGCGCGGGCGGCTTCTTCCGGCGTGGCGTACCGGCTCGTGCAGGACGGTGCGTTGAAGCACATCAGGTCGGACGGCTTGAAGATCGACGAGGCGGGAATGCGCGCCGCAGCGCCGCCGCCCGAGATATCGCTGATGAGATCGTCGAGGCTGGACGGCGAATTGAGCAGGCCGGCCTTGAGCTCCATCTTGACGATGACGAGCTCGTGCTGCGGATGGCTGTCGTGCCAGGTGCGCAGGCTGTCGATGCACGAACGCAGGTCCTGGTTGCGGTCGGCGCCGATGACGCCGCTTTTAGGACAATTGTTGACGTTGCCCAGCGGGCTGCTATGCGAGACATACCACTTGCCCGCCGCGGCCCACACATCGAGTTCGATGACCTGCACCTTGTCCAGTGCGTAGGTGAGGTATTCGAAGTCGCTCTTCTTGTCGTAGGTGTTGTGCGAGCCGGCCAGCGTGACGTTGTTGAGCTTGCTGGCCGGGGTGTATTCGATGTCCAGCGCGCGGGCAGGGCTGGTGAGCACGAGCCCGAAGGTGATCGCGCAAAGCAGGCTGCGCAGGCGGCCTGCCGATCCGAAAAGACGCATGTGGGTTTTCCATCCGTGGGTTCGCGTGGAGCATCGCGGCCCCAGATGATGAAGTGATGACAACGTCGCATGTGTTGTCCGGCGGCGTCGCCGAACGGCCCGCGCGGCCGGCATCGACGCTGCTGCATGCTTGCAGGCCCGCCTGTTCGTGGCGCACACCGAATCCGAGGCCCTGCAGCAGGCCGCCTCGGCCCGCGAGAAGATGCCGCCCATTCCTGGCCGAGCACACCATCGCCGGGACCCGCAATCGGTGACCGGGCCGATCGTGCACCCGATGCGCGAGACCGGTGCCGGCCACATCATTGGTTTCTTTGCAGGTAATCCGGCGACCGCGAGGCGGCCCTGTCGTCGGATTGCCTATTGCCTCGGCGCCCAGGTGATTCCGGTGTTGAACCGCATGCCGCGTGTGTTGCGTTCCCGGATGCATCCGGCCGGGTCGCGTCGCGACTTCGAACCATGCGGTTGGCCCCTTCGGCATTGCGTGTGGTGAGATTTGTTGTGAATTGCCGCGTTCGCAGGCCGGATTTGCCGTGATAGTTTCATCTTTCGCATGATGAAATTGTCACTTTGCTTTCGTGAATCTCTAAGTGCATGCGATTGAAATCGGGCGGGACCGTGTCAATCGCGGCGCCGTCGGCCGAGGCTGTCCGTCGTCGAATGACGGTGGGCGGCAGGGCGCCGCGAATGCCTCAAAAAAAGGGGGGAGGTCGATATGGCCGACCTTCAGAAGGGGGCCCGATTTGCTGTGCGGCTGTGTCGTATTGGCGCTTCATTCGCGCCGGTCGGCCGCAGCGAAGATATCGCACATCTGGAATCCAGGCGAGGCATGCGAGCAATCGCCCTTGATGCATTGATTGGCATTCGGGGTGATCGGTTATGGCGTGAGCAACCGGCTGCTTCGGTGGATCGATCTTATTAAAACAACAGGAAAAAAACAATGATCAAGTCATGGATATTCGAGCAGGTCAATGTCTCGACTCCCGCCGACGCCGGCAGGTTTGACCCCGCTGCGTTCCAGCATGAACTCGACTGGCGGCTGAACACCTGGACCGACGCGGAGGCCTTGGGTTTTCACGGCGTCTTCTTCAGCGAGCATCACTTCAGCGGCGTGCGCATCAGCCCGTCTCCGGCCGTGCTGGCCGCCGCGGTGGCGGCCCGGACCACCGTGCTGCGCATCGGCGTGCTCGGCTGGGTGCTGCCGCTGTGGCAACCCTGGCGCTTCCTGGAACAGGTGGGGATGCTCGACCACCTGAGCCAGGGGCGGCTCGAAATCGGGGTGGCACGCGGATCGAGCCCCCAGGAGGCCGAAGCGGTCGGGGTCGCCGCCGAGGACATCGGTCCCATGTACGACGAGGCGCTCGACATTCTCGACAAGGCGTGGGCCGAGCCGACGCTGTCGCACCAGGGCCGCTACTGGTCGTTCGACCGCCTGCCGGTGCTGCCGCGTCCGCTCCAGCAGCCGGGGCCGACGGTGTGGGGCACCGTGCGCAGCGAAGCCTCCGCGCGGGCGATCGCGCTGCGGGGGTACAGCGCCTGTACCGGCTTCCTGCCGACCGGCGAGGCGAAGGCGCTGTTCGACAGCTATCGCGATGCGGTGTCGGCGCGCACGGTGCACGACTGCGCCGCAAAGCTGGCGCTGCGGCGCTGCCTGTTCGTGGCGGACACCGAATCCGAAGCCCTGGAGCAGGCCGCCGCGGCCCGCGAGAAGATGCCGTCCATCCTGGCCGAGGACACCATCGCCGGCACCCCGCAGTCGGTGACCGAGCAGATCGTGTACCAGATGCGCGAGACCGGCGCCGGCAACATCATCGGCTTCTTCGCCGGCAATCATGATGACCGCGACGCGATCCTGTCGTCGTATCGCTTGTTCGGTGCCCAGGTGATTCCGGTGCTGAACCGCACGCCGCTCTAAGCGCGTTTCCGGAAGTGTCCGGGCTGGACAGGTGCCATGCGCGCACTGTCCGGCCGGTCCGCCGCGACTTCCAGCTATACGGAGCCATACGGAGCCATATGGCCAGGCCCCTTCGATACCGCGGGGTGAGATTTGTTGTGAATTGCCGCGTTCGCAAGCCGGATTTGTCGTGATAGTTTCATCTTTCTCGTGATTAAATTGACATTTAATTTTTGCGAATTTCTGCATGTGTGCATGCGGCTGGAATTGGGCGGGGGGCCGGGTAAATCGCGGCGCCGTCGGCCAAGACTGTCCGTTGTCAAATGGCGATAGGCGGCAGGGCGCCGCGGATTCTCCAAAAAAAGAGGGAGGAGATCGATATGGCTGAGCTCCAAATCGACCGGACGGAAACCATCGACACGCTTGGCATGATCGCGCTGGCCGAGGCCGTGGGCTTCGACGACCTGGAGTTCACGCCGCTGGTGCGCGAAATGTTGCTGGCCTCGCCGCTGCGGCTGGAGCACGGCGCGGTCATCCTGGCCGTGGGCAATGGAGAAAAGCGGATCGTTTTCGAATCGGCCGGCGATATCGACGACGACGGCGTGGCCTGCCTGCGGGAAGCGGTTTTTATTGTCCTGCCTGAAGCCGCGCCCGACGCCGAACTGCCTTCCCCGGTTTTCGAGAAAGTCAGAAAACACGCGTCCCAGCGCTCACACGTTTGCCTGTTCTATCGCAATCGCGACGGGCGCGAACTGCTGGACGTTTTCCGGGCGCATATCTGGGGCGGCGTGGAGTGGCATTCCAGGTCGGCCGGGACCGTGCACCGCGAAGGTCTGCTGTTCTCGGCCGGCTGGGATCGGCACGTTTCGCTCCACGTTGCCAATGGGTTGGAGAAATATGCCCGCGAGCTGCCGGATGGAACGGGCCTGAGCATTTCCCTGATCACCCCTTTGGAACGCTGAGATGCCCATTCGCCTGTATCTGATCTGGGGCGCCACCACCACGGGCAAGACCGCGCAGTCCGTCGCCCTGGCCCGCGCCACCGGCGCGCCCGTCATTTCACTCGATCGGGTGCAATGCTGCCACGAGCTGGCGGTGGGGAGCGGCCGCCCGTTGCCGTCCGAGCTGCTCGGGACGCGGCGCGAATACCTGTGCGACCGCAGCGTGTCGAGCGGCGTGATCCCGGCGGCGGACGCGAATCAGTTGCTGTTCGACAAGGTGGTCCGCTATTCGGCCCATGAGCGGGCGCTGATCCTGGAGGGCGGCTCGGTCTCGCTGATCAACGCGATGATCCGCGATGCGCGCTGGTCGGCGCTGGGCGAGTGGGCATTGCGCAGGATCGTGCTGCCGGGACGGGCGGTCTTCATAGCGCAGGCCATCAAGCGCGTGCGGGACATGCTCGAGCCGCCGCCGGGGCACGCGAGCATCCTGGACGAACTGGAGGGTCTGTGGGCGCATCCCGGGAATCACGCCGTCCTGGAAGATGTCGACGGATACCGGCAGATCATCCGCTATGCGCGAGCATCGCAGGTGCCCATCGATCGGATCACCTCGATCGACCGGAGCACGATGGCGACCCTGGTGGAGCGGATCGCGCAGGAGTATTGGGAGCATGCGCTCTGGCAGGAGCAGGAGTTTCTCGGCATTCCGGCCACCTGGCGCCGCGCGGATGACGCGTGATGTCCGCATCGTGACGCCGGCGCCCATGTGTCGGCGCGGATCCTGCTGGCGGACGGCGGGTTCTCGTGCGTCTCGACGCGCAGGATCTGCCTGGCACGATACGCGTTGACTGTGCCGCCGCGCGGAGCGCTTTGATCGGATCGTTGCCTCCCCAGGGCGGATATTCCCGGCGCAGCACGCAAACGATTTTTGACACGGAAAATACAGAAAATCACCCGGGTCGGGCGGTGAATACTTAGATGGGAAATTAACCGGGCGCGCGGAATGAAATGGCGCGGGGTGATGGTGTTACTGCACCAAGGTGCACGGCCGACGCCTTGGGGGCCGGGTCGGGATAATGTCGCCGGTTAGTGCATTTTGGTTATTTAAAGCCGCGTCCCCACCAAGGAAGGGTTATCCAGGTCTTAATCGTCATGGGTTTTTGCCGAAATAGCGATTGCAAAATGCCCCCATTTACGGAGACCCCCCCCATGCGTGTCAACGAACCCGTTACCCAGCGCGAATATGATTTCCCCGACAACGCGACGCTGATGTCGACCACCGACACCCAGAGCTACATCACTTATGCGAACGCCGCGTTCGTCGAGGTCAGCGGTTTTTCCCGGGAGGAGATCGAGAGCCAGCCGCACAACATCGTGCGCCACCCCGACATGCCGCCCGAGGCGTTTGCCGATATGTGGGCCACGCTCAAGGGCGGCGAGCCCTGGACCGCGCTGGTCAAGAACCGCCGCAAGAACGGCGATCACTACTGGGTGCGCGCCAATGCCACGCCGGTGGTGCGCGACGGGCGCCCGGCCGGCTATATGTCGGTGCGGACCAAGCCCTCGCGCGAGGAAGTGGCGGCCGCCGAGGCGCTCTACCGCGATTTCCGCGCCGGCCAGGCCGGCAGCCGCACCTTCCACAAGGGCCTGATCGTGCGGACCGGGCTGATGGCCTGGCGCTCGCTCTTCCAGGTCATGCCGGTGCGCTGGCGCATCCACCTGGCATTCATGGTGCTGCTGCCGCTGACGCTGGCGGGGGCCTGGGGTGCAGGCCTGTCGGGGGTGGCGTTCGGCGGCTTTGCCGCCGCGCAGGTGGCCGTCCTGGCGCTGGCGTCGTGGTGGCTGCAGGCGCAGATCGCCCGGCCGCTCGAGCAGACGCTGCAGCAGGCGCTGCGCGTGGCATCGGGCGAGAGCCAGAAGGCGGTGCACATGGACCGCGTCGATGAGATCGGCATGACCCTGCGGACCATCAGCCAGCTCGGCCTGATGTTCCGCTGGCTGATCGACGACGTCAGCGAGCAGGTGCTCAACGTCCAGGCCGCGAGCCAGGAGATCGCCCGCGGCAACAGCGACATCAACTCGCGCACCGAGCAGGCGGCCTCCAGCGTGCAGCAGACCTCCAGTTCGATGACGCAGATGACGGCCACCGTGGCCAGCAACGCCGAGACCGCGGGCGAGGCCAACCAGCTCTCGGGCGCCGCGACCGAGGCGGCCGTCAACGGCGGCCGCGCCATGGCCGAGGTGGTCGCCACGATGGAGGCGATCTCGCAGAGCGCCGGGCAGATCGCCGACATCATCGGCGTGATCGACAGCATTGCGTTCCAGACCAACATCCTGGCGCTCAACGCCGCGGTGGAGGCGGCGCGCGCGGGCGAGCAGGGCCGGGGCTTCGCGGTAGTGGCCGGCGAGGTGCGGGCGCTGGCGCAGCGCAGTGCCAGCGCGGCCAAGGAGATCAAGGAGCTGATCGGCGCCAGTGTTGGCAAGGTGGAGTCCGGCTCGCGGCTGGTCGATGAGGCCGGCAAGACCATGGACGACATCGTCAGCCAGGTCAAGCGCGTCTCGTCCATGATCGCCGAGATCAGTCTGGCGACCGCAGAGCAGACCGACGGCATCATGCAGGTGAGCCAAGCGGTCACCCACCTGGACCAGATCACGCAGGAGAACGCCACGCTGGTGGAGCAGGGCGCCACGGCGGCGGAGAGCCTGCGGGTGCAGGCGACCCGTCTCGTGGAGGCCGTCGGCGTGTTCCGCTGAGCGGCGCGCACATCCCGCCGGCGGGAAGGTGACGGCGCATCACCTTCCCGCTGTGCTCGCCGCAACCGTCGCCGCGCGGAGCGGTGCGGACACCGCGATGCTGTATCGCACCATAACCGCACACCGCCGCACCGAAACCGTGCGGCCTACCGCCCCGCAGCGCAGCATCCATCGGGCTCCCGAACCCGCCAACCCCGCCCCGGCAACGGTTTGCCGCTCTGGCATGCCTGTTGCATAGACCCTCGCACGGATCAACGGCGATCCGTACTCTTCGTGGTGACGGCCCTGGTGCTCGGGGCTTGTTTGGACAACGGCGTCCCAGAACCCGGCCCAGTGCCCGGTTCTCGGGCGCCTTTTCTTTTTGGACGCGGGATTCGACATGACCGGCAAAGCCACCCGAATCGATCTGTTCAGCCTGCGCACGCCGCAGATGCGTGCCTTCCACCTTACGTGGCTGGCCTTCTTCGTGTGCTTCTATGCGTGGTTCGCCTGCGCACCGCTGATGCCGGTGCTCAAGGGCGAGTTCCACCTCACGCCCGGGCAGATCGCCAATATCAATATTGCCGCGGTGGCGGTGACGATCCTGGTGCGGTTGATCGTCGGTCCGCTGTGCGACCGCTTCGGCCCGCGCAAGACCTACACGGGCCTGCTGGTGATCGGCGCCGTGCCCGTGCTGGGCGTGGCGCTGGCGCAGAGCTACGAGGCCTTCCTGTTCTTCCGCCTGGCCATCGGCGCCATCGGCGCGAGCTTCGTCATCACGCAGTACCACACCTCGGTGATGTTCGCGCCCAACGTGGTCGGCACCGCCAACGCGGCCGCGGCCGGCTGGGGCAATGCGGGCGGCGGCGTGGCACAGGGCACGATGCCGCTGCTGCTGACCGCCATCGTCATGCTGGGCGTGACCCAGGGCCTGGGCTGGCGCATCGCCATGGTGGTGCCAGGAGTGGCCATGCTGATCGTCGCGGCGCTGTACTGGCGCTATACGCAGGACTGCCCCGAAGGCAACTTCGACGACCTGCGCGCCGCCGGCAAGACCATTGAGGGCGGCAAGAAAGGCGGCTGGGGCAGCTTCGTGACCGCCGCCGGCAACTACCGCGTGTGGCTGCTGTTCGTCACCTACGGAGCGTGCTTTGGGGTGGAGATCTTCATCCACAACATCGCCGCCACCTACTACGTCGATCGCTTCGGCCTGTCGCTGTCGGCTGCCGGCATGGCCGCGGCCAGCTTCGGCTTGCTGGCGCTGTTTGCCCGTGCGCTGGGCGGCATCGTGTCGGACCGCGTGGCGCGCCGCCGCGGCCTGGATGCGCGCGCCCAGTTGCTGTGCGTGCTGATGCTGGGCGAGGGCCTGGGCCTGCTGGGCTTCGCGCATGCCGGCACCGCAACGATGGCCGTGCTGGCGATGCTCGGCTTCGGCCTGTTCACCCACATGGCGTGCGGCGCCACCTACGCGCTGGTGCCGTTCATCGACCGCCGCGCGCTGGGCGGCGTGGCCGGCATCATCGGCGCGGGCGGCAACGTGGGTGCGGTGGCGGCGGGCTTCCTGATGAAGGGCCTGGGCGACGCGCAGCAGACGCTGTCGGTGCTGGGCGTGCTGGTCGGGCTGTCCGCCCTTTGCGCCGTCGCGGTGCGCTTCTCGGCAGAACACAAGGCGCGCGAACAAGCGCTGTATGACAACACCCTGGCGGCCTCGGCTGCCAACGTTTAAGGAGGTCGCAGCCATGACCATGAAGATCGTCGTCATCGGCCACGGTATGGTGGGCCACAAGTTCCTGGAGAGCCTGCTGCACGCCCCGGGCCACGACCTGCACGTCACGGTGCTGTGCGAAGAGCCGCGCCCGGCCTACGACCGCGTGCACCTGTCCGAATTCTTCTCCGGCAAGACCGCGGAGGACCTCTCGCTGGTCGCGCCGGGCTTCTTCGACCGTGACGACGTGGTGCTGCGCCTGAACGCCCGCGCGACCGCCATCGACCTGGCGGCCAAGCAGGTCACCGCTTCCACCGGCGAGGTGCTGCCGTACGACAAGCTGGTCATCGCCACCGGCTCGTCGCCGTTCGTGCCGCCGATTCCGGGCAAGGATCGCCAAGACTGCTTCGTCTATCGCACCATTGAAGACCTGGAAGCGATGCTCGAATGCAGCCGGCGCGCGAAGTCCGGCGTGGTGGTCGGCGGCGGCCTGCTGGGCCTGGAATGCGCCAAGGCCCTGCGCGACATGAAGCTGGAGCAGACGCACGTGGTCGAGTTCGCCGGCCGCCTGATGGCGATGCAGGTGGACGACGGCGGCGGCCGCATGCTGCGCCGGAAGATCGAAGACCTGGGCGTGACGGTCCACACGCAGAAGAACACCGTCGAGATCGTCGACGGCGTGGACGGCAAACACCGCATGCAATTTGCCGACGGCACGCACCTGGACGCCGACATGATCGTCTTCTCCGCCGGCATCCGCCCGCGTGACGAACTGGCGCGCGCATGCGGCCTGGAAGTGGGCGGGCGCGGCGGCATCGTGATCGACTCCGAGTGCCGCACGTCGGCACCGGACGTGTACGCCATCGGCGAATGCGCGCTGTGGGGCGGCAAGGTCTATGGCCTGGTCGCGCCGGGTTACGAGATGGCGCGCATCACCGCCAAGCAGATTCTGGCGGCCGAGGAGGAGACGTCGTTCCAGGGCGCCGACATGAGCACCAAGCTCAAGCTGATGGGCGTGGACGTGGCCAGCCTGGGCGACGCGCAGGGCAGCACGCCGGGCAGCCGCAGCGTGCAGTTTGTCGACGAGCGCAAGCAGATCTACAAGAAGCTGGTGCTGTCGTCCGACGGCAAGTACCTGCTGGGCGGCGTGCTGGTGGGCGATGCGTCCGAGTACGGCACGCTGCTGCAGATGATGCTTAACCGCATCGAGCTGCCCGAGGCGCCCGAATTCCTGATTCTGCCGCAGGCCGACGGCAATGCGCGCCCGGCGCTGGGCGTGGACGCGCTGCCCGACAGCGCGCAGATCTGCTCGTGCAACGACGTCTCCAAGGGCGCACTGTGCCGGGCGGTGTGCGCCGGCGCCACCACGGTGGGCGCGCTCAAGGACGCCACCAAGGCCGGCACCTCGTGCGGCGGCTGCGTGCCGCTGATGACGCAGGTGATGAAGGCCGAGATGAAGAAGCAGGGCCTGGCCGTCAACAACCATCTCTGCGAGCACTTCCCGTATTCGCGCCAGGAGTTGTACCACCTGGTGCGCGTGGGGCGCATCCAGTCGTTCGAGGCACTGCTGGCGGCGCACGGCCACGGCATGGGCTGCGATATCTGCAAGCCCGTGGCGGCCAGCATCCTGGCCTCGTGCTGGAACGACTTCGTGCTCAAGAAGGAGCACGCCGGGCTGCAGGATTCCAACGACTACTTCCTCGCCAACATCCAGAAGGACGGCACGTACTCCGTGGTGCCGCGCATGCCGGGCGGCGAGGTGACGGCAGACGGCCTGATCGCCGTCGGCCAGGTCGCCAAGAAGTACGGCCTGTACACGAAGATCACCGGCGGCCAGCGTGTCGACCTGTTCGGCGCGCGGCTGGAGCAACTGCCGCTGATCTGGGAAGAGCTGATCGCGGCCGGCTTCGAGTCGGGCCATGCCTACGGCAAGTCGCTGCGCACGGTGAAGTCGTGCGTGGGCTCCACGTGGTGCCGCTACGGCGTGGGCGATTCGGTGGGCTTCGCCATCCGCCTGGAGAATCGCTACAAGGGCCTGCGCTCGCCGCACAAGCTCAAGTTCGGCGTGTCGGGCTGCACGCGCGAATGCGCGGAAGCGCAGGGCAAGGACGTCGGCATCATTGCCACCGAGAAGGGCTGGAACCTGTACGTGTGCGGCAACGGCGGCATGAAGCCCCGCCATGCCGAACTGCTGGCCGCCGACCTGGACGAGGCCACGCTCGTCAAGCTGGTCGACCGCTTCCTGATGTTCTACGTGCGCACCGCCGATCGCCTGCAGCGCACCAGCACCTGGCGCGACAACCTGGAAGGCGGCCTCGACTACCTGAAGGACGTCATCGTGGGCGACAAGCTGGGCATCGCCGCCGAGCTGGAAGCCGAGATGCAGCACGTGGTCGACACCTACCAGGACGAATGGAAGACCGCCGTGACCAACCCCGAAGTGCGCAAGCGCTTCCGCCATTTCGTCAACAGCGATGCGGCGGACGCCAACGTCGTCTTCGTCGAGGCGCGCGGCCAGGTCCGCCCCGCCACGGCGCAAGAGCGGCGCAATACGCGCCCGGTGCGCATTCCCGTGGTCGCCGAAGCGGCCTGAGACAAGGAGGAGAAGACGTCATGCAAGCCAACCATTGGACCGCCGTCTGCGCCCTGGATGACATCGTGCCCAACACCGGCGTCTGCGCGCTGGTCGGGGGCGAGCAGGTCGCCGTGTTCCACGTGGCCGGCCACGCGCCGCACCGCGTCTACGCCATCGGCAACTACGACCCCAACTCGGAGGCCGCCGTGCTGTCGCGCGGGCTGGTCGGCAACCTGGGCGAGCGCATCGTGGTGGCCTCGCCCATCTACAAGCAGCACTTCGACCTGACCACCGGCGAGTGCCTGGAAGCCCCGGCCAGCTCGGTGCCGGCCTACGCCGCCAAGGTGGAAGACGGCAAGGTCTGGGTCGCACGGCAATGAACCGCGCCGCCCGCCCCCAACTGGTCGTCATCGGCAACGGCATGGCCGGCATGCGCACGGTCGAGGAACTGCTCAAGCTGGCGCCCGACCTGTACGACATCACCGTGTTCGGCGAAGAGCCGCATGGCAACTACAACCGCATCCTGCTCTCGCCGGTGCTGGCGGGCGAAAAGCGCGTGGACGACATCATGCTCAACACGCGCGAGTGGTATCAGGAGAACGGCATCACGCTGCACGCGGGCGACCCGGTGGTGGCGATCGATCGCCCGCGCCGCACGGTCCGCTCGCGCGGCGGGGTGGAGGTCCGCTACGACCGCCTGCTGATGGCGACCGGCTCGCGGCCGTTCATCCTGCCGGTGCCGGGGCACATGCTGCCGGGCGTGATCGCCTTCCGCGACATCCAGGACGTGGAAACGATGCTGGAGGCGGCGCGCAACCACCGGCACGCGGTGGTGATCGGAGGCGGCCTGCTGGGGCTGGAAGCGGCCAACGGCCTGCTGCGCCAGGGCATGGATGTGACGGTGGTGCACATCAGTCAAACGCTGATGGAGCGCCAGCTCGACAAGCCCGCCGCCGCGCTGCTCAAGCTCGCGCTGGAGGCCAAGGGCCTGCGCTTCCTGCTGGGCGCGCAGACCACCGGGCTGATCGGCACCGACCGTGTGAGCGCCGTGCGCTTCAAGGATGGCACGGAGATCCCGGCCGACCTGGTCGTGATGACCGCCGGCGTGCGCCCCAACATCGAACTGGCGCGCTCGGCCGGCCTGCATTGCGAGCGCGCCATCGTCGTGGACGACACGCTGCAGACCTACGACCCGCGCATCTACGCTGTGGGCGAATGCGTGCAGCACCGCAGCGCCACCTTCGGCCTGGTCGCCCCGATCTGGGACCAGGCCCGCGTGTGCGCCGCGCACCTGGCCGGCGCCGGCCACCGCCGCTACGTGCAGCAGGCCACGGCGACCAAGCTGAAGGTCACCGGGGTCGACCTGTACTCGGCCGGCGACTTCATCGGCGGCGAGGGCACCGAAGACATCGTGCTGCGCGATCCGCGCCGGGGTGTTTACAAGCGGCTGGTGCTCAAGGACGATCGCGTTGTCGGCGCGGTGCTGTATGGCGACGTGGCCGACGGCCCATGGTATTTCGAGCTGATCCAGCGGCAGGCGTCCATCGCGGCGATCCGCCAGCGCCTGCTGTTCGGCCGCGCGCTGTGCGAGGCCGAGGCCGCTTGAGCCCGACAACGACGAAGCAAGCTCCCACATGACGATGACGACGATCCCTCTCCACCCGCTCACCGAGGCCGTGCGCACCACGTGCCCGTACTGCGGCGTCGGCTGCGGCGTGCTGGCGACCCCGCGCGCCGACGGCAGTGTCGGCATCGCGGGCGACCCGGCGCATCCGGCCAACGCCGGCCGGCTGTGCGTCAAGGGATCGGCGCTGGGCGAGACCGTCGACCTGGACGGCCGCCTGCTGCACCCGGCCATGCGCGCGCGCACGGCCGACACGGATGGGGACGCATCGCCCGCGCCGCTGCGCCGCGTGTCGTGGGACGCGGCGCTCGATGCCGTCGCGCAGGGGTTCCGCCGCATCGTCGACACGCACGGCCCGGACGCCGTCGCGCTCTACGTTTCCGGCCAGTTGCTGACCGAGGACTACTACGTCGCCAACAAGTTGATGAAGGGCTTCATCGGCAGCGCCAACATCGACACCAACTCGCGGCTGTGCATGTCGTCGGCGGTGGCCGGGCACAAGCGCGCCTTCGGCGAAGACCTGGTGCCGGTCTGCTACGACGACCTGGAGGCCGCCGACCTGATCGTGCTGGTCGGCTCCAACACCGCGTGGTGCCACCCGATCCTGTTCCAGCGCATCGTGCGTGTGAAGGAGGCCCGGCCGGAGGTCAAGGTGGTGGTCATCGACCCGCGCCACACCGCCACCTGCGAGCTGGCCGACCTGCACCTGCCCATCAAGCCGGGCACCGATGTGTGGCTGTTCAACGGCCTGCTGTCGTTCCTGGCCCATCGACAAGGTGGCAGCGCGGTCGACCGCAACTTCGTCGACCGGCACACCGGCAGCCTGGACGAGGCCCTGCGCATCGCCGACACGGAGGCCGCCGATGTGGCCGCCGTGGCCCGGGCCTGCAAGCTCAAGCTCGACGACCTGCTGACCTTCTACGGCTGGTTCGCCGATACGCAGCGCACCATCACCGCGTTCTCGCAGGGCGTCAACCAATCGTCGGCGGGCACCGACAAGGTCAACAGCATCATCAACTGCCATCTGCTGACCGGGCGCATCGGGCGCGCCGGCATGGGCCCGTTCTCCATCACCGGCCAGCCGAATGCGATGGGCGGGCGCGAAGTGGGCGGGCTGGCCAACATGCTGGCCGCCCACCTGGAGCTGCACGAACCGCGGCACCGCGAGCTGGTGCAGACCTTCTGGAGCGCGCCGCGCATGGCCGACAAGGTGGGCCTCAAGGCGGTCGATCTGTTCGATGCGATCGAGGCCGGCCGCGTCAAGGCGGTGTGGATCATGGGCACCAACCCGGTGGTCAGCCTGCCCGATGCCGACCAGGTGCGCCGCGCGCTGGCCAAGTGCGAGCTGGTGGTGGCCTCCGACATTGTCGAGGCGACCGACACCACGGTGCTGGCCGATATCGTGCTGCCGGCGCTCGGCTGGGGCGAGAAGGACGGCACCGTCACCAACTCCGAGCGGCGCATCTCACGCCAGCGCGCCTTCCTGCCCGCGCCGGGCGAGGCGCGCGCCGACTGGGAGATCATCGCCGACGTGGCCCGCCGCATGGGCTACGACGGCTTCGATTTCAAGACCGGGCACGCGGTGTTCGACGAACACGCGCGCCTGTCCGCCTTCGCCAATGACGCGCAGGGCGTGCGCCGCGCCTTCCATCTCGGCGGCCTGACCGGCCTGGATGCCGGCGCCTACGACGGCATGGCGCCGGTGCAATGGCCGGTCACGCTCAGCGGGGCCAGCGAGGCACGGCTGTTCAGCGATGGCCGCTTCGCCCATGCCGACGGGCGCGCGCGCTTCGTGCCCACGCCGGCCCGCGCGCCGGTGCACGCGCCGGACAGCGACTACCCGCTCATCCTCAACACCGGCCGCGTGCGCGACCAGTGGCACACCATGACGCGCACCGGCCGTGCCCCCAAGCTGGCCGACCACGTGCCCGAACCGTTCGTCGACCTGCATCCGCACGACGCCCTGCTGGCCGGCGTGCGCGAAGGCGCGCTGGCGCGCGTCGGCTCGCGCTGGGGCAGCGTGGTGGCGCGCGTGCGCATGAGCGGCGGCATCGCGCGCGGCAGCGTGTTCGTGCCGATCCACTGGAACAGCCAGTTCGCCTCCGATGCGCGCGTGGGCGCGGTGGTCAACCCCGTGGTCGACCCGGTCTCGGGCGAGCCCGAGTTCAAGCACACGCCGGTGATGGTCGAGCCGTTCGACGTGGCCTGGCACGGTTTCGTGCTGTCGCGCCGCGCGCTCGATACCGACGAAGCCACGTGGTGGACGCGCATCCAGGGCCGCCGGTTCGTGCGCTACGAACTGGCCGGACGCCAGCCCATCGGTTCGGCGCACGCGTGGGCGCGGCGGCTGCTGGGCGTGGACGACCCCCACGCCGACTGGCTCGAATACGAAGACACCACCGCGCGCGTCTACCGCGCCGTGCATGTGGTGGACGACCGCATCGAGGCGTGCGTCTTTCTGTCGCCGCGGCCGGACCTGCCGTCGCGCAACTGGCTGGCCGGGCTGTTCGCGCACGACCGGCTGGAAGACATCGACCGCGCGGGCGTGCTGCTCGGCCAGCCGATCGAAGCCGGCGCCGATGCCGGCCCGACCGTGTGCTCGTGCTTTGGGGTGGGCCGCAACACCATCTGCGACGCGATCCGCACCAAGGGACTGCAATCGACCGGCGAGATCACCGCGTGCCTGAAGGCGGGTGGCAATTGCGGCTCGTGCGTGCCCGAGCTCAAGCGGCTGCTGGTGGAGGCGAGGGTGCAGCAGGCGGCGTGATGGGACGGCCGCCGCCGTCGTAGTCGTGGGGACGGCCGCGGAGGCGGCCTTTTTGGGTTGCCGGTCCGGCAGCGCGCATCGGCGCGCGCGGCTTCGGGCGGCGCCCAGAGACTTCGGGTGTGCGCCGGCGCGCCGGGCGGGGAGCGTGTACCGTCAGCCTCGCGCGTCCTCCATGTCGGCGCGCCCGTTGCGCGGGCAAGCCGGCCGCTCGCGTTGACCGGCCGGGCGGCAGGCCGGTCCGCTTGTCCGCGAGTCCAGCAACGTCGCATCATCATGCTCAAAGTCACCCCCAGTTTTCTGCGGCCCGGTACCGCCACGTCCGCGCCGGCCGAGCCCTACCACAATGAGAAAGCGGTGTCGTACCAGTCGGAGCAGGATGGTACGTCCATGGCGGATTTCGAGGCCTCGCCCAAGGGCAAGCGGGTGGCGGGGCAGTATCGCGCCGGTCTCGACAAGCTGAAGGGCTTCCTGCGCGTCAACGGAACACTAGCCCGTGACGAAGCGATCCATGCGCTCGGCGTGTTCGGCGAGCGGATCGGGGCGGGGCGCAAGGGGATGTATTCAACGCAGATCAGCCGCATGTATGGCGAGGGCAAGGTCGCCTTCGATGGGTTCTGCTCGGACGTGCACAACCCGGCCCTGCCGATGGGCGTGCGCGTGTCGGCCGTGGAGGGGCTGGCCAAGGGCCTGCTGGAGTGCTCGGAGGGGGCGGCGAGCAACTTGAGCATCGCCGCGCAGGCGCTGCATCTGAGCCAGAACGGCCTCTTGAACAATGCCCGGCAGACCTGGGAGGCGCTGCTCGATCAGGCCGTCCGCGAGTTCGCGCAGCAGCAGCACCGCGGCATGGAGAACTACGCGCTCTACGAGATCCACCTCGCCAACGGCTACCGCAACCATCTTGCCGACGAATACGGCGTGGCCGGGCGCGTCGACAGTTTTGTCCCGCCGCAAGTCGGGCAGCATCTGGCGGCATGCAAAGCCTTCGTCAAGCAGCGCGTGACTGCCGGTGCGATGGTCCGGCAGATGGCCGAAGCTTGCCTGGGCGAGGTGCACGAGCACCTGAAGCACTATTGCAAGCGGGCGCTGACCGAGGACGAGACGTGGCAGTTCTATCGCGACTATGACCAGTCGCTGGAAGCCGCGCTGGAGATGCGTTACGGCAAGATTCCGAGCGACGTGCTGGTCAACCCGCATCAGGGCCGGGGAACGCAGGACGCGCCCTATTCCGTCATCGAAACCCCGACGCTGCTGGCCCGCACCATTGCCCGCAACCTGCGGCAGTGCGAGTTGCTGGCGCCCTTCAAGTTCCTGCGCATGGCGCCGACGTCCGAGGGGCACAGCATCAAGGAGGTCGGCGGCGACGATTTTTACGTCAAGCTGCGCAATCAGGCCGGCGGTCGGGGCTACCGGCCCTTGATGATTGCCGATCTGCACCAATCCGCCTGGCTGCATGGGCCGGTTGCCGTCCGGAAAGCCGCGCTGATGAACACGTCGGACCCCGGCCAGTTGAAGTCGCTCCAGCCGGAGGCGGTCTGGACGCTGATCCGGCAGCACAAAGACCCCACGGGTTGGCTCGAGGATCTCAGCCACCCCGCCGTGCGGCGCTATCGCGAGGCCGAGCCGGCGCACGACGCTTTCCTGATCGCGCATGCGCTCCTGACGATCCGCAAGCAGTCGCCCAGAGGGCAGCAGATGGCGTTGCTGCGGGCGTTGCAGCAAGGGGAGGGCACGCTCGCCGAGCAGCTCTGCGCGGTGGTGGACCCTGGCGCGCGCGCGGACGCCGCCGGCAATACCGCGCTGCATTACGCCGGCGAGCATGGCTTTGACCGGGTGCTGGCCGAGCTGCTGCCCAAGAGCCGGTCGCTCGACACGCGGAACGCCCGGGACGAGACGCCGCTGCTGGTTGCCGCGCGGTATGGCAAGTCGTCCGCCGTGCACGCGCTGGTGATGGCCGGTGCCTGCGTCGGGGCGACGAACGCCGAGAACGAGACCGCACTCTTTCTCGCCGCGCGTATTGGCGATGCCGCTCGGTCGGTGTGCTGTCGCGATACGCGAACAACCTAGTACCTTTGCACAGGGGTTATGACGGTTTGTCAGAGGTCGGTACTGGGTAGGCCTTGGCCAATTTCTTGCGGGCCGTTTCGGTAGAGAACATCCAGTTGATGCGAGCGCCGCTGGCGTTTCGCAGTTGCTCCCAAGCCGCGACTTCGGTGATCAGCCGATCGCGGCAGTCGATGCGGCGATCCAGGCACTGGCTTCGCAGCACGCCGATTTCGATCTCGACCATGTTGAGCCAACTGGCGTGCTTGGGGGTGTAGTGGAATTCGATCCGCTGCAGGATGCGGCGAGCTTCTACGGGTGGCAGGGCTTGGTAGAGCGCAGCAGGCGTGTGGGTCGACAGATTGTCCAGCACGACCCGGATGCGCGGTGCCTGGGGGTAGTGGATGTCGACCAGATCGCGCATGCACTGGGCGAAGTCATCTGCCGTTCTGCGTTCGGTGACTTTCACCTTACGCCAGTTGCAGTGTGCATCGAGGAAGACGAACAGATTGGCGGTGCCGTTGCGCTTGTATTCGCAGTCGTAGCGCAAGGGCTTGCCCGGCTCGGCCGGGATCGGTTGTCGTATCTCGCCGATGAGTTGGGTCGGACTCTCATCGAAGCACACCACCGGATGCCGCGGGTCCGGAGTTTCGGCATACAGGTCGAGCACGTCTTCCATGCGTGCCACGTATTCCGCGTCGATCTTGGGAATGCACCACATGTCCTTGCGCCAGGGCTTCAGATCGTTCTCGGCCAGGCGCCGGCGTACCGTCTCGCGCGATAGCGCTTCGTGCTCGGTGAGCTTGACGAGCGTGTCGGCGAGCAATTCCAGCGTCCAGCGCGCACGTCCCGGTGGCGGGTTGGTGCAGGCGGTGGCGATCAGCAGGGCCTCTTCCTTGCCGCTGAGCTTGCGCTGCGCCCCAGGCCGAGCCTGTTCGTTCAGCGCCGCTTCCAGACCCGTCTCCACGAAGCGACGCTTGGTGCGGTACACCGTGGATTCGCCAACCGCCACGGTGGCGGCAATGCTTGCGTCATCCTGGCCAGCGTGCGCTGCAAGCAGGATTTGCGCTCGCTTGAGCTTGCGTGCCGCGTGCTTGCCGCCGCTTAGCATGGCGGCAAGCGCCTCACGCTCGGATTGGTCGAGTTCGACTCGATAGCGTAGATTCATCCGGATGGCTTCCTTTGGGGGAGGCCTCCTTCGACTGCCGGGGTTCCGAATGAATCAGAAGCCGCTTCCATTGTCTGGCGAGCGCTCAGCCTGCCCGAGCTTCACCGACAAGCAAGGTCAGTATCTCGCCTTCATCTGGGCCTACAGCTTGATAAACGCCCGTGCTCCGGCCGAACGCGACATGCAGCGCTTCTTCGCCGTCACGGCTCCTTCCGTCCATCAGATGGTGCTCAACCTCGAACGCAATGGATTGATCCGCCGGCAAGCAGGCTTCGCTCGCAGCATCGAACTGCTCGTTGACCACAACTGCTTGCCTGTCCTGCAACCCAGCCAAACTGTCATAACCTCTGTGCAGCGGTACTAGGACGACCAGGGCAAAAGCGGCAAAACGGCACTGATGGCTGCCTCGGAGAACGGCCGCGAGGGTGTCGTGACGATGCTGCTGGGCCTGGGGGCGCAGGTCAACAAGGGCGACAACAATGCGATGACGCCCCTGATCGCCGCATGCAGGGGCGGGCACCTGGGCTGCGTGCGGGCACTCATCAAGGCCGGCGCGAAGCGCAACCTCTACATGTCGACTGACCGGTCGACTGCGCTGATCCGGGCAACGCGGGGCCGGCACGTCGAGTGCGCGCAGGTACTGGTCAATGCCGGCGTCGATGTCAATGCCTTTACCAGGGACGGCACCACCGCGCTGATGGCTGCCATTGACGCGGGTCACATGGCGCTGGTCCGGCTGCTGATCCCCGAGGCGAAGCTCAACCAGTTCGACAGCCATGGCGCGACCGCGCTGATGCGCGCGGTGGCGCGCGGCAACGCCGAGGGCGTGAGCACGCTGCTCCAGGCCGGCGCCAAAGTCGACCTGTCCAAGGCCATGCTGCTTGCGCTCAAGCATGGCCATGTGGCGGTGGCGGATGTGCTGGGCGCCTGGCCGAAGCAGCGGGCAGGGGGGACGTCCCGAAGGTAGCGGCGGGGCGCGGTGTTGTTTGAATGCTAATTTGACCCGGGCAATATTGACGGACAACGAATAAACCCGGGTAAAATGGGCGCCTGTTGAGATTTCCCCGCAGGAGGGCTGTTTTTATGAACGCCACAACAGTTCGTGCGTGCACGGCGTTTGCCGATGCGCGCCGCCTGGCCGCCGGCGCCGTCCGGGACGTGGCCAGGGCCGTCCGGCTGCATCTGGACGCGCATCCCGACGCATCGGTGCTGGTGTTCGACAACGCAACCGCATGCCCGGTGGAGTTCGACCTCCGTGGCACCGTCGACGATATCGCGGCCCGGTTCGACGAGGCAGCCGGAGTCCATGCCGATGCACTCGAACCGTCCGCCCGCCCGCGTGGCCCCGGCCGCCCCAAGCTGGGCGTGACCGCCCGCGAAGTCACGCTGCTGCCGCGCCACTGGGACTGGCTGGCGGCGCAGCCCGGCGGTGCCTCGGTGACCCTGCGCAAGCTGGTGGAGGCGGCCAGCCGCGCGGCGCAAGGCCCGGACCGGCGCCGCGAGGCGCAGGAGGCCGCTTACCGGTTCATGTCGGCCATGGCCGGCGATGCGCCCGGCTTCGAAGAGGCCGCGCGCGCGCTGTTCGCGGCGGACGCCGCACGCTTCGCCACGCTGACCCAGCCCTGGCCCGCCGATGTGCGTGACTTCGCGCGCGAGCTGGCCCGTGCCGCGTTCGGCATGACGCCCCCGTTGGCCGATGCCCCATCCCCCACCCCCGAGGCGGTCGCATGACGGCGCCGGCCGCCCGTCCGTTGTGGCGGACGTTTCTGGCGTTTCTCGGGCCGCTGATCCTCGCCAACATCCTGCAGTCGCTGTCGGGCACGCTCAACAACATCTACGTCGGTCACATGCTGGGCGTGCAGGCGCTGGCGGCGGTGTCGGCGTTCTTTCCCATCGTGTTCTTCTTCATCGCCTTCGTCATCGGGCTGGGCGCGGGGGCGTCGGTGCTGATCGGGCAGGCCTGGGGCGCGCGCAAGCCCGAGGCGGTCAAGACCGTGGCCGGCACCACGCTGTCGGTGGGCCTGCTGGCCGGCGTGGCGGTGGCGCTGCTGGGCGGGCCGTTCGCGCATGCGCTGCTGGGCTGGCTCGGTACGCCGGCCGACATCCTGCCCGATGCCGCCGTGTACGCCAGCGTGATGCTGTACGCGATGCCCGGCCTGTTCGTCTTCCTGCTGTTCACGGCCATGCTGCGCGGCGTGGGCGACACGCGTACGCCGCTGCGCACGCTGCTGCTGTCCACGTCGGTCGGCCTGGTGCTGACGCCTTCACTGATCCGCGGCTGGTTCGGCCTGCCGCAGATGGGCGTGGCCAGCGGCGCCATCGCCACCATCGTGTCGCTGCTCGTCGCGCTCACCTGGCTGGCGTTCCATCTGCGCCGCCGGCAGCACCCGCTGGCGCCCGACGCCGCGCTGGCGCGCCATCTGCGGATCGATGCCGGGGTGCTGAAGACCGTGCTGAAGATCGGCGTGCCGTCGGGCGTGCAACTGGTGGTGATCTCGGTCGCGGAGCTGTCGCTGCTGTCGCTGGTCAACCGCTTCGGCTCGGATGCCACCGCGGCCTACGGCGCCGGCACGCAGATCATCAGCTACGTGCAGTTCCCGGCCATGTCGATTGCCATCACGGCGTCCATCCTCGGTGCGCAGGCCATCGGCGCGGGGCGGCCGGACCGGCTCGACGCCATCACGCGCACCGGCCTGTGGCTGAACATGGCGATCTCCGGCCTGCTGGTGGTGGTGGCGCTGCTGTTCTCGCGCGCGGTCGTCGGCTTGTTCACCCACAGCGAGGCCGTCATGGACCTGACGCAGAGCCTGCTGCACATCTCGCTGTGGAGCTCGGTCGTGTTCGGCATGGCCGGTGTGTTCGCGGGGGTGATGCGCGCCAGCGGCACGGTCTTCGCGCCCACGGCCATCTCCATCGTCGCGATCGCGGCGGTGGAAGTGCCGGTCGCGTGGATGCTGTGCCGGCACATCGGCACCAACGGCATCTGGGCGGCGTATCCGGCGGCGTTCATCACGATGTTTGTGATGCAGGGGTTGTATTACGGGCTGGTGTGGCGCCGGCGCGCGCAGCGGTTCGGGATCCGGCGCATGGTGTGACCCGGTGGGTGCCGCGCCTCCCGGGCCGGCACCCCGAACGTGTCCAGCGCCAGCCGCCGCTCGCCGATTTCGATCCGGCTGACGGCAGCCCGCGTCTGCCTGCCGGCGCCGGTCAGAACCCACTTCTATTCGGCCATGAGGACGCGGCTCTGCGGCTGGCGGGGCCAGCGGACAGAATGATCCACGGCTTCGTCGGTTTCAAACGCTTTGCACGGCCCCGCCTCAAACCGCGATGGCAAGGGCAGCAGCGCATTGAGCTGCGATGAGACGCGACGCAACCGCGGATCGTCTCCCGGGGTGTCGTCGCATGTGTCATTGATGCAGAAGAACGGCAGCCGTCCAAAGCGCTGCCCGAGGCTCGCGAAAAGCCGCGGCGCGTCCGGTTCGCCGATGGCTATGTGCAAGTGGTCCAGCGAGCGTTGGCGAGCCAATCCGACGTGGACCATCCAGCGTGGAACCAGGTCGGAGACGATGGGCGGCACGCGCCAGGACCGAAAGATGGTCGAGCGCACGTTCTCGAACAGTTCCGGCGCCAGGCGCTCCAGCTCGAACATCGCGCTTCTGAGCATCGGACGAGGCGCATGCGCGTACAGGCGGGCATCATGGCGATACGCAGGGTACCGTGACCCGAGCCATCGGCATGACAACGAAGCCGCATTGACGAGGGCGGTTTCTGTCGGGTCGAACGCCGCGAGCGTGGGGGCCGGTGCCGCTTCCATCGCGACGGTGAGCTGCCGGCCGAACCACTGGTCGGGGTCGACCGGGGCACCGAAGAAAACGTCGTCGTTGAGATAGAAGAAGCGCTCGGACAATCCGGGAATACGGTGGATGTACGACTCGATATGGCCGGAGTCGAAGACCGGCAGGTTGTTCGCCGGTATCAGGTCCCGATGGTCGACCACCGAGATGCCCCGTTCGCAGCGCAACCACGCGGGCACCTGTCCGTCGGTCACGATGTAGACGTGCCCGTGACCGGGAAAGAACCGCTCCAGCGCGCGAAGGTTGAAGCGGAGTTCTTCATTGTCACGGTACCGTCCGAGGACGTTGCCATAGATGGCAAGGTCCTCGGCATGATGGAGGGCCCACTTGGCAAGCGCCCGCTGTCGCTTCGCTTGCCATCGGGGGGCGGAGCCGTCCACCCACAGGTAGACAACGTCGATCGGCTGTTCGTCTTTCCTATTGGTATGGTCGGCCCATTGCCGCCCGGCCGCTTCGTGCGCCCTCATGCCTGTTCGTGCTCCGCGTATTGGACATCAGACAGCCTAGGTTATCGGCTTCCCGCGTGGCGCAGGCGACGCGTTGCGAAGCGACTGCGGCGGACACGAAGCGTGGATGCAAACTTGCCGATTTCCGGCCGGCTGGTGCCGGCGCGCGCAGTGGTTAGGAATCCCGCGCAGGGGGGCGGTGGGTTCGTGGCGGGCGTCGGGGCTTCGGAGGCTGTCCACGTGCGAGCAGGGTGGCGTCGGTACGGTTGCTTGATCGACGGAGGCAATGCGGCAGACCGTACAGACCGCTGCCCCGAGGTTTTTCTCGAGGAAACCATCATGAGCCGCGTCCAGAAATCCGGTACAAGCCATGTCACTCAACCACCATCCACCACCCCTGATCCGGCTCCCACGCTGCAGACGCCTGTGGCTCAGGTTTGGCCTCGCAGCACCAGTCTGCCGTTGCAGGCGTTGAAGGCACTGAAATCGGTCGGCCAACTCGCCATTGGGCCGATGCGTATCGCAGCGGGTGCTGTTAGTCCCGCCAAGCTTGGCAAGAAGCCGCCTCGGCGGGCACCGGCTGAGGACTATGTCGGATCGCTGCGCGACAAGACTAGGCCCTCGCCCTCCTCTCTAGCAGCGAAAATGCACATGGATGACCCATCGGATCAGACGCGGGCCTACATGAATCTGCCGCTGAAGTCAGTGCTTGTCGGGCCACGGCGTGCCCCCGCTGCAGACGGCGCGGAATCCTCTGCCGCGGCTGCAGCACGGGTGCCAAGGAAAGTGAAGTTCAGCGACGTGGTGTTGAAGGAGGAATTCATAGACAACCCTCGCTCACGCAAAGAAGACGAGGCGCTCCGCCGCAGCTCAAGCATCCGTCTCGGATATCCCGATGGCTCAGGCGGCTACGTCCCTCAACGTACCGATAAGCTGCGGGCTTCCCAGAGTTTCTCCCCTCGCAGGAGCCTGATCCATCAACAGGCGGAGGCGCTCAAGAAGGTGAGCGAAGGATACCCGGGGGCTGCCGCAGCCATCAGGAAATCGCTGGCAAAAAAGGAGTTGCCCTCCAAAGTGGTGGAGGCGCTCGAAAGGAATGGCATGAATACCCGGTCGAACCGGTCTGCGGTCATCAAGCGCTTCAAGGAGGTCGAAAAAGACGCTGCCAAACTTGAGCGGGACGCCGCCACAAGCGAACTGCCCGACCAGAACGCGCCGCAGTAAACCGCCGCGCTACAAAATCGGCGCAAACAGCTTCGCCGCATGCATCACCACCCGCCGCAGCGGGGGGGCGCGCTCATACTCGTCGCGGCCGATGCGCGTCGCCTCGGCAAAGTCCGCCTCCAGCATCTGCGCGACGTCGTTGGCGAAGCGCGTGTCCGCGGTGACGACCATCAGCTCGAAGTTCAGGCGGAACGAGCGGTTGTCGAGGTTGGCGCTGCCCACGGCGGCGGCCTCGTCGTCGATCAGCACGACTTTCTGGTGCAGGAAACCCGGCCGGTAGCGATAGATCTTCACCCCCGCGCGGATGGCCTGGTAGGCGTACAGCGTCGAGGCGTGGAACACCACGTGGTGATCCGGCCGTGACGGGATCAGGATGCGCACGTCCACGCCGCGCAGCACCGCCAGCCGCAGCGCGGCGAACACGGCCTCGTCGGGGATGAAGTACGGAGTGGTGATCCACAACCGCTTGCGCGCCGACTGGATGGCCTCGACAAAGAACAGCGAACAGGTCTCCTGCGGATCGGCCGGGCCGCTGGCAACCACCTGGCAGACCATGTCCTCGTCCGGCCGCACCTTCGGCACGATCAACTGCGGCACTTCGCGCGCGGCCCAGTACCAGTCTTCCGCGAAGGTCAGTTGCAGCTCCATCACCGCCGCGCCGACGATCTCGATATGGGTGTCGCGCCACGGCGCCAGCGGTGGTTGTTCGCCCAGGTATTCGGTACCGACGTTGTGGCCGCCCACATAGGCGCGTTCGCCGTCCACCACCACCAGCTTGCGGTGGTTGCGGAAGTTGAGCTGGAAGCGGTTGACGAAGCCGGCATGGGTGGAGAACGGCCGCACCCTCACGCCGCCCGCTTCGAGCTGCCGCACGTAGTGACCGGGCAGGGCGTGGCAGCCGATGCGGTCGAACAGGAAATAGATGCGCACGCCGGCGCGGGCACGCTCCAGCAGCGCCTCGGCCAGCCGGCGGCCCAGCGCGTCGTCGTGCACGATGAAGAACTGCACGATCAGCACCCGCCGGGCGTTCTTGATGGCGGCGAAGATGGCCTCGAAGGTCTCGGCGCCGTTGACCAGCAGGCGCACCCGGTTGCGCGCCAGGCACGGCATGCCGGTCAGCCGCGGCAGGGCCTGCATGCAGGCGTGCTGCGGCGCGACCACGGCCGCTTCGTGGTCGCGCAGGCGGCGCCAGTCGTCGGACAGCGTGATCTCGCGCAGGCGGGCATTGTGGAAGCGCCGCGCATCGACGTAGCCGGCAAAGGTGCTGCGCCCGAAGATCAGGTAGGGGATCAGCGTGAACTCGGGCAGCGTGATGAGCGAGATGGCCCATGCGATGGCGCCCTGCGAGGTGCGCACCGTCAGCACGGCGTGCCCGGCGGCGAGCACGCCAACGCAGTGGACCAGGAAGATAAACGCGGCAAATGCAGTGGTACTGGTCGGCATCGAGGGATCGAAGGAGGAGCACGGCCGGGCACACGACAATGCATGCATTCTGACATAGCGCGCGGCCGCGTCGGACAAACACGGATACAGCGTCAGCCCCGCGCCGGCGTACGCTCGCGGCAGGCGACCCCGTCGGCACGGCACGTGCTGGCGCCGGCCGCCGCCCTCCCGACATCGCCACCGAGCCCCGATCGATGCAGCCGACCTTGCCGACGCCCTGCCCAGCCGTCTGCCGATCCGCCCGGCGGATGATGTTGCTGGCCGCCGCGCTATGGCTGGCCGGCTGCGCGAGCCTGCCCCATGATGTCGAGCGGCCGGTCTCCACGGCCCTGTCCGATGCCGGATCGGCTTCCGCGCTGGGGCGCCTCGCCCAGGCCGCGGCCCCGTCCGCCGAGGTCTCCGGCTTCCGGCTGATCCCCTCCGGCGAGGCGGCCTACGCTACCCTGCTGACCCTGGCCGACCGGGCCGAGCGCACGCTGGACCTGCGGTACTACATCATCGACAGCGACAGCGTCGTGCGCGAACTGATGCGGCACGTGTTGGCCGCCGCCGCGCGCGGCGTGCGGGTGCGCGTGCTGACCAACTCGCTGGCGGCCACGGACGCGCCCATCGTCCACGTCGGCTATGCCAAGTATCGCGATGCCCTGCTGCGCAGCGGCGTGGAGCTTTACGAACTGCGCCCCGTCCTGGGCCAGCGGTCCCGCGCCCTCGGCACGTTCGCTTCGTCGCAGGCGAGCCTGCACGTCAAATCGGTGATCGTCGATCGCAGCACGCTGTTCGTCGGCTCGATGAACATCGATCCGCGCTCGGTCGGCCTCAATACCGAATCCGGCCTGATCATCCGCAGCCCCGTGCTGGCGCAGGCCGTGGCCGGGCTGTTCGACGACACCGTCCGCGACAGCGCCCACCACGTGACCGAGGCCGATGGCCGGCTGCGCTGGACCACGCAGGAAAACGGCCGGGAAGCCGTGTACGACCGCGAGCCCGATGTTGGCACCGGCCGGCGCCTGTGGATCCACCTGCTGGCGCCCTTTACGTCCGAAGAGTTGCTCTAGCCGGCGTGCGGGTCGCAACGGCCAATAAAAAAACGCCGCACGGCGCGGCGTTTCGAGGCAGGGACCGGGCGTCCGGTCCACCGTCCGGATTACATCTTCTCCTTGGTGTTGTCGGCGGCGTTTTCCAGCTTCTGGCCGCCGGCCTGGATGTCCTTGCCGATGCCCGACATGGTGTTGCAGCCGGCCAGCACGGCACAGCCCAGGGCCAGCAATGCGATCAGTTTCTTCATCTCGTTTCCCGAATGGCTAGTGGATGGGATGGCGCGGCATGCGCGGGTGCTGCCGCCCAGGATCATGGTGTCCCCACCGGTGGTGGCGTATCGGCCATTTTAATGCGCCCCCACCGGCGGAGGGTGCGCTGACCGCATCTTTTTCACAGTCTTGCGTATCGCTGACGGCGCCGACCGGACATCGGTGGGGAGGCCCTCCAACTCCGACGCTCTCGTGCCGATATGTCCTGGTGGAGCAGCATGGGTGGCGGATACGCGCGCGCCGACGCAGCGCTTGCGCGGTCCGTCCCCACAGATAACGAAAGGGGGAAATGCTCATGTGGAAGTGGATGGACTCCAGTCTCCGGACTCGCCTGACGGTGCTGGTCGCCGCCTTTGCCGCGATGATCGCGGTGGTGGGCGGCACCGGCATCGCCACCGGCCGTGCCACCAATGCCGACCTGCGCGCCGTCTACCTGGAAGATGCCAAGGGCGTGGACCTGCTGGCCCGGGACACGGTCAACCTGCTGTGGGCGCGCATTCACCTGACCAATTTCGATTCGGTGTCCTCGCCGGAAGAGCTGACCAAGCTGCTCAAGGATGCGCACGCGATGGTCGATGCGGCCAACGAGGCGTGGGCGGCATTCGCGAAGCTGCCCGTCCCCGAGGCCGACCGGGCCCGGCTGCAGGCCGCCGATGCCGCGCGCACCCGCTTCGTCAAGAGCGCGCTCGAACCGGCCATCACCGCGCTGGAGCGCAGCGACCTGACCACCTACCGCGATCTCAACACCACCCAGGTGCCGCAGCTGTTCGCCGTCTACGACGCTGCGCTGCAGCCGCTGGTCAAGGCGCGCTTCGCGTACGGTCAGGCCCGTTTCGAGCGTTCGCAGTCGCGCCACGCCATGAGCGTCTGGCTCTCGGGCGGCCTGTTGCTGGCTGCGCTGGTGCTGTCGGTGGTGGCGCGCGGCGTGCTGGGCCGTACGCTGGTGCGGCCGCTGGAGCGGGCCATCCATGTGTTCGAGCGTATGGCCGCGGGCGATCTCGCCACCCGCCTGGACGTGTCCACCCGCGCCGGCCACCGCGACGAGACCGCGCGCCTGATGCATGCCGTGGCGTCGATGCAGTCGGGCCTGCAGAAGATGGTTGGGCAGGTCCGCACCGGCTCCGACGCGATCGCCGGCGCCACCCGGCAGATCGCCGCCGGCAACGCCGATCTGTCGCAGCGTACGGAAGAACAGGCCAGCTCGCTGGAGGAAACCGCCTCCAGCATGGAAGAGCTGACCTCGATCGTGAAGCAGAACGCCGACAACGCCCGCCAGGCGAGCACGCTGGCGCTCAATGCGTCGGACATCGCGGTCAAGGGCGGCGAGGTGGTCGGCCGGGTGGTCGAGACGATGGCCGGCATCAACGACAGCAGCAAGAAGATCGCCGACATCATCGGCGTGATCGAGGGCATCGCCTTCCAGACCAACATCCTGGCGCTGAACGCGGCGGTGGAAGCCGCGCGTGCCGGCGAGCAGGGCCGCGGCTTTGCGGTCGTCGCGGGCGAAGTCCGCAGCCTGGCGCAGCGCTCGGCGGGCGCGGCCAAGGAGATCAAGGCGCTGATCGGCGATTCGGTCGGCCGGGTGCGGAACGGCTCGAAGCTGGTAGCCGAGGCTGGCACGGTGATCAACGACGTGGTGGTGGCGGTCAAGCGCGTGACCGACATCATGGGCGAGATCAGCGCGGCGTCGGATGAGCAAAGCGCGGGCATTGAGCAGGTCAACCAGGCCGTCACGCAGATGGACCAGGTGACCCAGCAGAACGCCGCACTGGTGGAGCAGGCCGCCGCTGCCGCCGAATCGCTGGAGGCGCAGGCCGAGGCATTGCGGCGGGCCGTCTCGGCGTTCCGTGTCGAGCACGCTTGAATTTGCGGGCGCGGGCGCGGGCGCGGGCCGGCGACGGCCTGCTGTTTGCCGCGCGCCGCCTTTGCGCTTGCCGGTGAGAAGGGCGCCGCGCCGTTTTTACGGCATCAGGTCGCGCGCGCGCTCGGCAATGACGCCCTGCGTATCGTCGATCCAGCGCGCGGGGAAGGGCTGGGACAGCAGGTAACCCTGGATGACATCGCAGCGGCAGGCGCGCAGGGCCTGCAACTGGGCCGCCGTTTCCACCCGCGTGGCCGTGACGGGCACGCCGGCATCGTGGGCCGCGGCCACCAGGTGCCGCAGTGCGGAGTCGTCGCCGGCATCGGTCACTGCGCTGACCACGCAGCGGTCGAGCTTGACCAGGTCCGGGCGGAACTGCGCCAGGCAGTCCAGGCTGTGCGCGGTCGCCCCGAAATCCTCCACGGCGACACGCGCGCCGCAGCCGTGCAGCGCGTCCACTGCCTGCCGGGCGGCCTCGCCGGCCCGCAGCAGCGTGTGCTCCGACACCTCGAACACCAGGCGCGTGGTGGGCACTGCGTGGCGCGCGGCAATGTCGCGCACCGTGTCGCTCAACTGCGGGTCGAGCAACTGGGCGTCCGACAGGTTCACGGCGGCAAGCAGGTCCGGCTGGCGGGCCGTGCCGGCGCGCTCGGCTTCTTCCTGCTGCAGGCCGGCGAGCATTTGCGCAGCGTTGTCGAGCACCCAGCGCCCGACCTCGCGGATGCCGCCGGTCTGCTCCAGGATCGGCAGGAAATCCGCCGGCGCGACGCCGCCCAGCTCGGGCGAGATCCAGCGCAGCAAGAATTCGTAGCCGACGATCTGGCCGTTGACCAGGCTGAGTTGCGGCTGCAGATTCAGGCTGAACTGCCGGCGCGTCAGCGCATGCCGCAACTGCGCCGCCAGCCGCGGATACTCGCTGACAGGATCGTTTGCGCCCGCGCTTGCGGTACCCCCTTCGGCGCCCGGCGCGGGGGCGGCGGGTGCGTACATGGCCGGGCTCTGCTCGCCGCCATGCTGCACGTGGAAGAGGGCGCGGTCGGCCTGCTCGATCAGGCGGGCGGCGTCGGCCGGCGGGCCATCGAACATGGTCATGCCGATGCTGCACGAGCACACCAGCTCGTAGCCCGCGGTGATGAACGGCCGCGTGAGCGAAGCCGAGATGCGGCGGGCCAGGTCGTGGACGGCCTGCGCCGAAGCAAACGCGGCGGAGGCGACCGCGAAGGTTTCCGGCCCGATCCGCCCGACCAGGGGCACGGCGTCGCCCGCGGACTGCGGGCACAGCGCTTGCAGGCGCGATGCGCATTCGACCATGACGTTGCGCGCGGCGAGGGGCCCGAGCGAGGCCGCGGCCTCGGCGAAATGATCGAAGCCGATCAGCAGCAGCGCGCCGACGCCGCCCGAGGGGCCGGATTGCGGCATCCCGGCCAACAGTCGGACGAATCGTTCACGGTCAGGCAATCCGGAAACGGGATCCAGACCCGGTGGCGCGACAGACCTTGCGCGACTCATAGATGGGAATCGTCCTGCTAATGCCTTGATACGGATAACGCGGTGGGGACCGCTGCGTGCCGGCGACGCGTTCGTCGCATGGGGCGGACCTGCAGCCATCATAAGCCGAAACCCGGACCGGATGGCTGAATCCAGGTGCATTGTCGCGGGAATCGCACGCGGCTGGGGGGGCCGTCCCGATTCCCGCCGCGCGGCGGGCAATGGCGCGCGGTGGCATCGCACCCTTGCGGGCTTCACCGCAGGCACTATGCTTATCCGCACATGCCGGCTGCGGCCGGCCCCCGGGATTGCAAGCGTTTGGCTTCTCTGGAGGTGGCGGTGACCTTCGACGCTTTGCTGTTGTCACGCGTGCAATTCGCCTGGGTGGTGGCGCTGCATATCCTGCTGCCGGCATTCACGGTGGGCCTGTCGTGCTTCGTGGCGACGCTCGAGGTGCGCTGGTGGATCACCAACGACGACGTCTTCCGCCGCCTGTCCACGTTCTGGACCAAGATCTTCGCGGTGTCCTTCGGCATGGGCGTGGTGTCGGGCATCGTCATGCCGTTCCAGTTCGGCACCAACTGGAGCCGGTTTTCCGATGCCGCCTCCAACGTGATCGGCTCCCTGATGGGCTACGAGGTGATCACGGCCTTCTTCCTGGAGGCGGGTTTCCTGGGGGTGCTGCTGTTCGGGCGCAAGCGGGTGCCGCAGTGGGCCCACGTGCTGGCGGCGGTGATGGTGGCGCTGGGCACGGTGCTGTCGTCGTTCTGGATCCTGGCGGTCAACAGCTGGATGCAGACGCCGGTCGGCTTCGAGGTCGTCGACGGCCGCTACTTCCCCACCGATCTGCTGGCGGTCATCTTCAGCCCGTCGTTTCCTTATCGCCTCGTCCATACCGTCACGGCCTTCGTGGTGACCACCGGCTTCGTCGTCCTGGCTGTGGGCGCGTATTACCTGCGGCGCCAGCGCTTTGTGGACGAGAGCCGCATCATGGTGCGCATGGCACTGTTCTTCCTGGCGGTGATGGTGCCGCTGCAGATCGTCGTCGGCGACCTGCACGGGCTGAACACGCTGGAGCACCAGCCTGCCAAGCTGGCCGCGATGGAAGGGCTGTGGGAGACGCGCACGCACGTGCCGGCCTCGCTGTTCGCGATTCCCGATGCGCAGGCCGAGGCCAACCGCTACGAGATCGCCATCCCCGCGCTCGGCAGCCTGTACCTGACCCACACCTGGGGCGGCGAGGTCAAGGGCCTGAAGGACTTCCCGCGCGAAGACCGGCCGCCGGTGATCATCGTCTACTTCGCGTTCCGCATCATGGTGGGCGTGGCCATGCTGATGCTGGCCCTGGTGGTGTGGGGGCTGGTGCTGCACCGGCGCGGCAGGCTGCTCCAGGCCGATACCTACCTGCATGCGGCGACCTGGGGCGCGCCGCTGGGCTTCATCGCCGTGCTGGCGGGGTGGACCACGACCGAGGTCGGCCGCCAGCCCTGGGTGATCTACGGGCATCTGCGCACCGCCCAGGGCGTCACGCCCTCGCTGACGGCGGCCGACGTGGGGCTGTCGCTGGCGGGCTACATGCTCTGCTACCTCGTGATCTTCGGCGGCGGGCTGACGATCCTGCTGCGCCTGGCGCGCGGCGGCCCGGGCGGACACAACGTCGAGGAACCGGCATTCATGGCGCACGAGCGCCCGGCCCGCCCGCTGTCCGCCGCCGGCGAATCCGACGAGCCGGGCCACCCACCCCACCCGCGCGGAGGCGCCGATGCTGCTTGATCTCGTGCCCCTGTGGGCGGGCATCCTGGCCCTGGCCGTGCTGATGTACGTGCTGCTGGACGGCTTCGACCTGGGCGTCGGCATGCTGTTCGGCATCCACCCCGACGAGGCGCACCGCAACACCATGATCGCCTCGGTCGCCCCGATCTGGGATTTCAACGAGACTTGGCTGATCCTCGGCGGCGGCGGCATGCTGGCGGCGTTTCCGCTGGCGTTCGCGGTCATCCTGCCGGCGTTGTATTTCCCCATCCTGATCATGCTGCTGGGGCTGCTGTTCCGCGGCGTGGCCTTCGAGTTCCGCGAGGTGGAGGGCGCGCACCGCCGCCTGTGGGACACCGGCTTCTATCTCGGCTCGTTCATCGCCACGTTCGCACAGGGCGTGGTGCTGGGCAACTTCATCACCGGCTTCCCCGTGGAGGGGCGCCAGTTCTCCGGTTCGAGCTGGGACTGGGTCGCGCCGTTTCCGTTGCTGACCGGGGTCGGCCTGGTCTTCGGCTATGCGCTGCAGGGCGCAACGTGGCTGGTGATGAAGACCGAAGGGGCGCTGCAGGAATGGGCGCGCGTGCAGTCCCGCCGCTGCCTGTTCGGCGTGCTGGCCTTCATCGTGATGATCAGTATCTGGACGCCGCTGGCCGATGCCCGCATCGCCGCGCGGTGGTTCCGCTGGCCGAACCTGCTGATCTTCTCGCCGGTGCCGGTGCTGACCGTGCTGCTGACATGGTGGCTGTGGGATTCGCTGAACAAGCGGCGCGATCTGGCGCCGTTCCTGGCCTCGATCGGCCTGTTCTTCCTGGCCTACACGGGGCTCATCATCAGCCTGTGGCCCTTCGTGGCGCCGCCGTCCATCACGCTGTGGGATGCCGCGGCGGGGCCCAAGTCGCAGGGCTTCCTGCTGCTCGGCACGCTGTTCCTGTTGCCGATCACGCTGCTGTATGTGGTGTGGTCCTACTACGTGTTCCGCGGCAAGGTGCGCGGCGACGGCGGTTACCACCACCTGTAGCGGTGGTGCGGGCCGCGACGCCGCGCCATCCGGCCGTCAGACCATGCGCTGGCCGCTCCACAGCAACTGTTCGTAGATGAAGCATTGCAGCAGCATCTTCTGCGCGGCCGCCAGTTCCAGGAATTCCACGCCGTACTGGTAGACGTTGGGCAGGTCGCCGGCGGGCTTTTCGCTGCGGATCAGCGCGGCGGCCACCAGTTCGGAGTGGTAGTCGCGCGTCTTGACGCGAAAGCGCAGCCGCGCCGGCGCGCCGCTCACCTCCAGCCGGTGCGCCGAGCGGAACGATGCCCCGGTGGTGCTGAGGTCCGAGATATGGATCATGCGCGGAGGCTCCCCGCTGATCAGCATCTTGCCGACCACGTTGGCGCGGATGCGCAGCGATTTGCGCAACGAACGGCTCTTGATGCGCCGCGGCGACGACAGCACCACATACTCGAACGGCAGGCGGCAGACCGCCATCACCGAGCATTCGAAGCTGGCGATGCCTTCGCCCGAGAAGGAGTGGATCTCCAGCAGCTCGTCCTTTACCGGCATCAGGGGACGGCCGCCTTCGGTGGGCATGGTGACGAGCAGATGGCGCTGCGGGCTGTAGCCGATCACGCGGGCCGTGCCCTTGCTCTGGCCGGCGCCGGCCGTCAGGCGGACCGTCAGCACGCCGCCCGGGCGCAGGCCCAGCCGCTCCAGCGCGATCGACCGTTCGTCTTCCGGCGCGTCGTCCATGTCCGGAAACGCGGTCTGCGGGAACTGCGAGTGGGCGAAATCGGCGGACTGCGCCGCCCCGTCCGTCCGCCGGTGCGGCCGGTGCAGGGTGAACAGCAGGTCGACTTCTTCCGGCGAGTGGATCACGTCGCCCTTGGGGACGAGCAATTGCCCGTCGCGCTCCAGCATCGGCCAGGGCAGGGGAACGGCAAGGGGGATATCGAGAGGTTGGAGTTCGATCATGATGCGTCGGGGAGCCGCACCAGCGCTCCAGCAGTCATATACGGCGCAGCCGGACATAACTTTAAGCGCACCCGGCGCCGCTTGTTGGCCGAGCGGGCGAGTGATTCCATGAATGAGAATTAAAGATCACATTGTCATGAGCGGGCCCGTCCCTCCCGGTGTTCAACCGGAACGCAAGTCCATGACCGTGTTGGTAGGGGGGGCGGCGCGCGGACGGTGCGGTTCGCCCGCGGCATGGTGATCGGCAGCGGCGCGCGAAGCCGTTGCCCCGTGCGCAAAGACGCGCCCGGGGATGGGCCACGATGCCGGCCGCGAGGGGCCGGTCAGCCCGGGGAGCGCACCACGGCGCGCTTGTCGGCGGGCAGCGCAATGTCGTCCCGGCCGGGATCGGGCGCCGCAGGCGCATCGTCGCGCAGCCGCTCGACGACCAGGTGCACGTCGATGATGTCCGTCAGGCCCGCTGCCTCCAGCGTCACGAGGGCGGCAAGCTGCGCGATTGCGAACGTATCCGCGAGCAGCGGCGTGTCGTCATGCAGGTCGCCCGCCGGCCGCATGGCACCGACGCTGGAGGCGGGTGCCCGGTTGGCGGTCTCGTGCGTCTCGTGCGCCGTCTCGCGCGTGCGGTAGGCGAAATAAGCGTCGGCGAAATGCACCCGATGCGCCTCGAAGACCCGTAGCGCGGCGGTCAGGGCGTCGTCGATCCAGGCTGGATCGATCGGCTCGGCGGTTTCGGGAAGGCCGGCCAGCTTGAGTGCATAGCGGGGCGTCCGTATTCCCGGCGCGACAAAACTCAGTTCCATACCACCTCCCTGGCTGCTGGCCGCTGGCTGTACCGCCGCTTGGCTGTCTCGAATGATCCGTACCCCACGACACAATGCTTGAAGAATAGCGGAGCACCGGGCAGGATGGCGCCTTTATTGTTCTTCCGGATGACAGCGAAAGGCTTGTCTGCAGGTGCAGACAATACCTCCATGTGGTGGAGCCTGCGCCTGAGCCTGGGGGCGTGTGCGGTGCACCGTGCATCATGTCACCTTAACCGAATGGTTGGCTGCTGCCGGCCGCTCGGGGGTGGTACATTGTCGCGTCCGGCGTCGCCGGATCGCGTCCGATACGTCGGGCGCGGCACAACGCTGACGGGAATGACGCGGGGCGCGTTTCCTTCGCGTCGATCCAAGCGCGCGGGGTGGGTTACGTCCCCTCGCGGGAAGGGATTGCCCCGTTAATCAGCGGCTTCTATAGTCCGCCTCGTTTTGCCGCGTTCACGCGCGGGCAGGGGCCCGCCGTGCTACTGTGCGGCCCACGAGACCGGCATGGGGTACGACGCCAAGCGCCACCCGCCCGCACTGTGCAGCCAGACGGCGCGCACCGGCGAGACGGCCGGCTCCAGACCAGGAACCCCCCGGGACTGCCGCATTCGCGAAACTGCATCGCCATGCTTGAGGATCACCATTTGTACAAGGCAGCGATCGAACATTCGCCGATCGGAATCGGTCTGTGCGCGCCGGAAGGTCGCTTCCTCGACGTGAACCGTGCGCTTTGCACGCTGACCGGGCACGAAGCCCAGGCCCTGCGCGCGCGCGATCTGTTCGACCTCTGCCACCCCGACCATGCCGACCGCACCCGCGAGCGGGTCGAAGCCCTGCTGGCCGGCGAGCAGGAAGCCCTGTCGCTCGAGACCCGTTTCGTCCGCCCGGACGGCAGCACCGTGTGGGTGCAGGCCGATCTTGCCGTGGCGCGGGCGGACGCGGGCGACGGACACCTGATCGTCCAGGTGCAGGATGTGACGGCGCGGCGCCTGGCGCTGGAATCCCTGCAGGCCTCCGAGGAGCGGCTGGCCTACGTGCTCGACGGCGCCGGGCTCGGCACCTTCGACTGGTCGATGCGGGTGCGCCATGTCTCGTTCAACCGCCGTACCGCCGAGATGCTCGGCTATGAACCCGACGAACTGTCCAGCGACCCGCAGGACTGGTTCGCCATGGTGCATCCGCAGGACGCCGTCCTGAGCATGCGCCGCATCTATCGGCACCTGCGCGGCGATGCCGACAGCTTTGAGGTCGAGCAGCGCCTGCGCGGCGCGGAGGGCCAGTGGGTGTGGGTGTCGGCGCGCGGGCGCGTGACGCAGCGCGATGGCTTCGGGATCGCCGTGCGCGTGAGCGGCACGCTGCAGGACGTCACCAAGCGCCGTGCCATGCTGGACCAGGCGCACCATCTCGCCCTGCACGACCCGCTGACCGACCTGCCCAACGCCCGCCTGCTGCGCGACCGGCTGTTCGTCGCCATCCAGGCCGCCCGGCGCGCCCGCAGCCTGGTCGCCGTGGTGTTCGTCGACCTCGACCGCTTCAAGCCGATCAACGACGAATACGGCCACGGGGTCGGCGACCTGGTTCTCAAGGCCACGGCGATGCGCCTGCGCAGCGGCCTGCGTGCCTCCGATACTGTCGCGCGCTTGGGCGGCGACGAGTTCGTTGCCGTGCTCACGCACTGCCAGACGCGGGACGATGTCGAGCAGACCGTCGAGCGGCTGATCGAGCAACTGCAGGCGCCGTTCCGGGTGGAGGGCCATGTGCTGTCGATGGGCGTGAGCGCCGGCGTGGCGCTCTACCCGTCGGACGGGCGCGATGCCCAGGGGCTGATCCGCTGCGCCGATGCCGCGATGTACGAAGTCAAGCGCGCCGGCGGCAGCGGCTTCGGCTTCCATGCCTCGCTCAACTACGAGCGCCTGATGAACATGCGCCAGCGCGGCCCCGACGCGGACGGCGACGGCGAGGCGGACGGGCGCTGAGCGCGCCGGAGGTTAGATAACAAACGGCCTGCCATGGCGGCAGGCCGTTTGTTTTTGCCGGAGCGATGTGCGGATCGGCTCAGAAGGTGTAGCGCAGATACAGCTCGTTCAGGTCCGTCCCCGGGTTCGGGCGTTTGATGCTGGCGTTCGACAGGTGCTCGAAGCGATAGCCGACCTGGAACTGCTGCCGGCTGCCGAAGGCCACGCCCACGCCGATCATGTCGGAGAACTGGAAGGCTGTGCTGAAGTTGTGCTCGTCCGAGGTGCGGGTATGCGACAGCAGGCGCGGGCCGATGCCGGCCTCGATGAACGGTACCCACGAGCCGCCGCGCTTTTCCAGGCGGAACAGCGGCGTCACGCCGAATTCGGTCAGGTTCTGGCGGTTGGTGCCCTTGGTCGAGCGCCATTGGCCGAGCGCGATTTCCCAGTCCAGGTTCAGGAACCAGCCCTGCGGGTTGCCCCAGTGGAAGCCGGAATCGAAGTCGATGTCGACACCGTATTTCTCGATGCCGTGCCGGTTGTCGCGGCCGTAGATGGCGCGCACGGACGGATCGGCCTGGGCCGGGGCGGCGGCGAGGAGCGTGGCGGCGGCGAGGGCGGCTGCCAGCGGTTTGGTGGAACGGGGAAGCGCGGATCGGATCATCAGAGAGAGCTTGACGGTGGTTGTGCCGCGCGCGGGAATTGCACGGATACATCAACAGCCGGCCACGCGCGCGGCGGACACGGCGGCAAACAGGGCAGCGGGCCAGCCAGGTGCGGACGGCCGGCGTTGCACGGCCCGCACGCAAACCGCGCGCCCGGTGCCGCGAACATCCTCTGCCCCGTCGGTCGCCAGGGGCAAGACAGCAAAAATTCCGTCGATTATAGGGCGATCCACCGGGCAGCGTGCAGCCGGCCCCACAAGGGGTGATTGCCAGTGCTGCAACGCGCGGCGCCGCCCGGGGCCGGGCGGCGGTTATTGCGCCGGCGCTGGTGTGGACGTAGATGCCGTGCGGGCCGCGGCCGGGCCCACGGCCGGAACTTCGCCGTGCCAGCCGCCGCCGAGCGCCTTGACCAGCAGCACGGCGGCCGAATAGCGCTTGCCCTGCAGCGTCAGCAGCGTCCGTTCCGCGGTATAGGCGGTGGCCTGGGCGGTGATCACCTCGAGGAAGCTGACGGTGCCGGCGCGGTAGCGGTTGAGGTCCAGCCGGGCCGCCTCCTGGGCGGATTGGACAGCGTCGTTCTGCACGTCGAATTCCTGGGCCTGCCAGCGCAGCGCGGCCAGGTTGTCTTCCACGTCCTGGAAGGCGCCCAGCACGGTCTGGCGATAGGTGCCGACGGCCGCGTCATAGGCGGCGCCGGCCTTGTCGAGCGCCGCCGCCCGGGCGCCGCCGTCGAACAGCGTGGCGGCCAGCGTCGGGCCGATCGACCAGATCCGGCTCGGCAGCGTCGCCAGGCGCGACAGCGTGTTGGCCGACAGCCCCGCCGAGGCGCCCAGCGTGAGGGTCGGGAAGTAGGCGGCCTTGGCCACGCCGATATCGGCGTTGGCGGCGGCCATGCGCCGTTCGGCCGCGGCGATGTCGGGCCGGCGCTCCAGCACCGTCGATGGGATCTCGAGCGGAATGTCGGGCAGCGGCGGCAGCGCCCGCGCGGTCGCGGCGCCGGTCGGCGCGAGCGAGAATTCCGACGGCGATTTGCCGATCAGCACGGCGATCGCGTGCTCCAGCTGCGCCCGCGTGACTTCGGCGTCGAGCAGCAGCGCCTGGGCCTGCTTGAGCTGCGTCTGCGCGGTGAGCACGTCGGAGCGCTGCGCCACGCCGACCGCGTACTGGTTCTGCGTCAGTTGCAGGAAGCGCTCATAGTCGGCCACGGTGCGCTGCAGGACGGCCTTCTGCGTATCCGTGACCCGCAATTGGAAATAATCCTGCGCCAGTGTCGCCTGGGCCGACAGCAGCGCCGAGGCCAGGTCGCCGGCGCTGGCCTGGGCGCTGGCCTGGTTGGACTCGACCGTGCGGCGGATGCGGCCCCACAGGTCCAGCTCCCAACTGGCATCGAGCGTCAGGCTCTGCGCATTGGCGATGGTTGGCGAGCCGGTGGACAGGCTGCCGTCGGCGTTGACGGTGGTGCGCACCGAGCGGCTGCGGCTGGCCGAGGCGCTGCCGGTCAGGGTCGGGAAGAATTGCGCGCGCGCCGATTGCACCAGCGCTTGCGCCTCGCGGTATTGCGCCTCGGCCACGAAGATGTTCTGGTTGGCGGCGGCGACCTGTTCCTCCAGCGCGTTGAGCTGCGGGTCGCCGAAGATCTCCCACCAGGTGCCGCGGGCGATGGCGTCGCTCGGCGTGCCGACCTTCCATTCGCCGGCGGTTTCCTTGTATTGCTGCGGCACCTCGGCCGAGGGCCGCTTGTAGTCGGGGCCGACGGCGCAGGCCGTCACCAGCGCGCAGGCGGCCAGCGCCACCATGCGCGGCAGCAGGCGGGAAATCCGGAGGGCGTGTGTGCCTCTTGTCATGTTCAGCTTCCTTGCGAATCCAATGCGGGCAGCGGTGTGTCTTTCACGCGGCGGCCGCGGCGCAGGCGCAGCCGGTCGAGCGCCAAGTAGACCACCGGCGTGGTGTAGAGCGTCAGGATCTGGCTGACCAGCAGCCCACCGACGATGGAGATCCCCAGCGGCTGGCGCAGCTCCGCGCCGTCGCCGTGGCCGAGCGCCAGGGGCAGCGCGCCCAGCAGCGCGGCCATGGTCGTCATCAGGATCGGGCGGAAGCGCAGCACGCAGGCGTGGAAGATCGCATCCGCCGGGCTCATGCCCTGGCTGCGCTCGGCCTCCAGCGCGAAGTCGATCATCATGATCGCGTTCTTCTTGACGATGCCGATCAGCAGGATCACGCCGATCAGCGCGATGATCGAGAAGTCGGTGTCGGTCAGGATCAGCGCCAGCAGCGCCCCCACGCCCGCCGACGGCAGCGTCGACAGGATCGTGATCGGGTGCATGTAGCTCTCGTACAGCACGCCCAGCACGATGTAGATGGTGATCAGCGCGAACAGGATCAGCACCGGCTGGCTGGAGAGCGAATCCTGGAACGCCCGCGCGGTGCCCTGGAAACTGCCGTGCACCGTGGTCGGCACGCCAATGCGGTTCATGGCGTTCTGGATCTGCTGCGTGGCGGTCGACAGCGAGGCGCCGGGCGCCAGGTTGAACGAGAGCGTGCTGGCCGCGAACTGGCCCTGGTGGTTGACCGCCAGCGGCGTGTTGCTCGGCCCGTAGTGCGAGAAGGTGGACAGCGGCACTTGCGCGCCCGACGAGGTGATCAGGTAGATGTCCTGCAGCCCTTCCGGGTTCTGCCAGTACTGCGGCGCGGCTTCCATCACCACCCGGTACTGGTTGAGCGGGTTGTAGATGGTCGACACCTGGCGCTGGCCGAAGGCGTTGTTGAGCGCGTTGTCGATGTCCTTGGGCGAGATGCCCAGCGCCATTGCCTTGTCGCGGTCGAACACCAGCGCGGTCTGCAGGCCCTTGTCCTGTGCGTCGGTGTTGACGTCCAGCAGCGATTTGATCTGCATGAGCGCCTGGCGGATCTTCGGCTCCCAGGCGCGCAGCTCTTCGAGGTTGTCGGCCTGCAGCGTGTACTGGTACTGCGCATTGCTGGGGCGGCCGCCGATGCGGATGTCCTGCACGGCCTGCAGGAACAGGTTGGCGCCGGGTTCGCGCGCGAGCTTGCCGCGCAGGCGGTTGATGACCTGATCGGCCGACAGCTCGCGCTCGGCCAGCGGCTTGAGCTGGATGAACATCTGCCCGCTGTTGATCTGGCTGCCGCCCGTGAAGCCGACCACGTTCTCTACCGCCGGGTCCTGCTGGACGATGTGGATGAAGTCCGCCAGCTTGGTCCGCATGGCCTGGAACGAGATCGACTGGTCGGCCTGGATGAAGCCCATCAGGCGGCCCACGTCCTGCTGCGGGAAGAAGCCCTTGGGCACCACGATGTACAGATAGACGTTCAGGCACACCGTCGCCAGCAGGATCGTCAGCGTCAGCCAGCTGTGGCGCAGCGCCCAGGCCAGCGAGTGGCGGTAGCCGTCGAGCAGCAGGGTGAAGAAGCGCTCCGTCTTGCGGTGGAACCAGCCGGGCTCTTCCTCGCTGGCGGGCTTGAGCAGGCGTGCGCACATCATCGGCGTGGTGGTCAGCGAGATCACCAGTGACACCAGGATCGCCACCGACAGCGTCACCGCGAACTCCCGGAACAGCCGCCCCACGATGCCGCCCATCATCAGCAGCGGAATGAACACGGCGATCAGCGAGAAGCTCATCGACACCACCGTGAAGCCGACCTCGCGCGCGCCCTTGAGCGCGGCCTGCATCGGCCGCATGCCGTTCTCGATGTGGCGCGAGACGTTCTCCAGCACCACGATGGCGTCGTCGACCACGAAGCCGGTGGCGACCGTCAGCGCCATCAGCGAGAGGTTGTCGAGGCTGTAGCCGCACAGGTACATCACGCCGAAGGTGCCGATGAGCGACACCGGCACCGCCACGCTGGGAATGAGGGTGGCGCGCAGGTTGCGCAGGAACAGGTAGACCACCATGATGACCAGCCCGATCGAGAGCATCAGCGTGCGCTCCACGTCCCGGAGCGAGGCGCGGATGGTGGGCGTGCGGTCCATCATCACGTCCAGGTTGATCTGGGCGGGGATGGTGTTGCGCAGGTAGGGCAGGATGGCGTTGATGCGGTCGACCGTGTCGATGATGTTGGCGCCCGGCTGCCGGTTGATGATCAGCAGCACCGAGGGCTTGCCGTTGGCCGAGCCGTAGTTGCGGATGTCCTGCACGCTGTCGGTCACCTCGGCCACGTCCGACAGGCGTACCGGCGCGCCGTTGCGGTAGGCGATGATGAGCGGCTTGTATTCCTCGGCCTTGCGGGCCTGGTCGTTGGCGTAGATCGTCCAGACGCGGTCGCCGGCCTCCAGCATGCCCTTGGGCTTGTTGGCGTTGGTGGCGGTGATGACGGTGCGCACGGTCTCGGTCGAGATGCCGTACTTGTTCAAGGCCGTCGGATTCAGTTCCACCCGCACCGCCGGCAGCGACGCGCCGCCGATGTTGACCTGGCCCACGCCCGAGATTTGCGACAGCTTCTGCGCCAGGATGGTCGAGGCCGCGTCGTACAGCTCGCCGCGCGACTTGGTGTCGGAGGTCAGCCCCAGGATCATGATCGGGGCGTCGGCCGGGTTGACCTTGCGATAGGTCGGGTTGCTCGGCAGGCCCGAGGGCAGCAGGCTGCGCGAGGCGTTGATGGCGGCCTGCACGTCGCGCGCCGCGCCGTCGATGTCGCGCGACAGGTCGAACTGCAGCGTCACGCGCGTCGAGCCCAGCGAGCTCTGCGAGGTCATCTCCGTGATGCCGGCGATGCGCCCGAGCGAGCGCTCCAGCGGCGTCGCCACGGTGGCGGCCATGGTCTCGGGGCTGGCGCCGGGCAGCGACGCATTGACCGAGATGGTGGGGAAATCCACCTGCGGCAGCGGCGACACCGGCAGCAGGTTGAAGGCCGCGATGCCGGCCAGCGCCACGCCGATGGTCAGCAGCGCGGTGGCGACGGGCCGGGCGATGAAGGTGGCGGACAGGTTCATGGCTGGCTGCCCGATTCATCCGCGCCCGCGCTGCCCGTGCCACCAGCGCCACGACTTGCGGCGCGGCGTTCGCGCCAGGCGCGCAGGCGGTCGCCCAGGCTGTCGAAGGCCAGGTAGATGACCGGCGTGGTGAACAGCGTCAGCACCTGGCTGACCAGCAGCCCGCCCACCATGGTGATGCCCAGCGGCTGGCGCAGCTCGGAGCCGACGCCGCTGCCGAGCATCAGCGGCAGGGCGCTGAGCAGGGCCGCCATGGTTGTCATCAGGATCGGCCGGAAGCGCAGCAGGCACGCCTGGTAGATGGCGTCGCGCGGGGCCATGCCCTGCTCGCGCTCGGCCTCCAGCGCGAAGTCGATCATCATGATCGCGTTCTTCTTGACGATGCCGATCAGCAGGATGATGCCGATGATGGCGATGATGCCCATGTCCTTGCCGGAGACCAGCAGCGACAGCAGCGCGCCCACGCCGGCCGAAGGCAGCGTCGACAGGATCGTCACCGGGTGGATCGTGCTCTCGTACAGCACGCCCAGCACGATGTACATGGTGATGATGGCGGCCAGGATCAGCCACAGCTCGTTGGACAGCGACGACTGGAAGGCCAGCGCAGCGCCCTGAAAGCTGGTCTGCATGCTGGCCGGCAGGCCGATCTCCTGCTCGGCGGCGTTGATGGCATCGACCGCCGCGCCCAGCGATGCCCCGCGCGCCAGGTTGAACGAGATGGTGGCCGACGGGAACTGGCCCTGGTGGTTGACCACCAGCGAGCCCGGTTGCTCCACCACCGTGGCGAAGGCGCCCAGCGGCACCTGCTGGCCGCCGGTGGAGGCCACCCGCAGGTCGTACAGCGATTGCGGCCCCAACTGCAATTGCGGATCGGCCTCCAGCACCACGCGGTACTGGTTGGACTGCGTGAAGATGGTCGAGATCAGGCGCTGGCCGTACGCGCTGTACAGCGCGCTGTCCACCGCCGCCGTGGTGATGCCGTAGACGGCGGCCTTGTCCCGGTCGATCTGCACGTAGGCCCGCAGGCCGTTGTCCTGCAGGTCGCTGGCGACGTCGCGCAACTGCGCGACCTGCTGCAGGCGCTCCACCAGCTTGGGCACCCACTTCGACAGGTTGTTCGGGTCGGGGTCTTCCACCGTGAACTGGTACTGCGTGCGGCTGACGCGGTCTTCGATGGTCAGGTCCTGCACTGGCTGCATGAACAGCGAGACGCCCGCCACCTTGGCCAGCTCAGGCTGCAGGCGCTGGATGATCTCGGTGGCATCGGCATCGCGGCGGTCCTTGGGCTTGAGGTTGATCAGCATGCGGCCGCTGTTGAGCGTGGTGTTGGTGCCGTCCACGCCGATGAACGACGACAGGCTCTCCACCGCCGGGTCTTTCAGGATCACCTCGGCCAGCTTCTGCTGCCGCTCGGCCATGGCCGGGAACGAGATCGACTGCGACGCATCCGAGATGCCCTGGATCACGCCCGTGTCCTGCACCGGGAAGAAGCCCTTGGGCACATAGACGTACAGCAGCCCGGTCAGCACCAGCGTGCCGATGGCGACCAGCAGCGTGCTCTTCTGGCGGTCGAGCACCCACTGCAGCATGCGGCCGTATTGCGCGATCACGTTGTCGAAGAACTGGCCGGCCGCGTGATAGAAGCGGGTCTGCTCGGGCTCCGGGATATGGCGCAGCAGGCGCGCGCACATCATCGGCGTGAGCGTGAGCGATACCACCGCGGAGATCAGGATCGACACCGCCAGCGTGATGGCGAACTCGCGGAACAGCCGGCCCACCACGTCGCCCATGAACAGCAGCGGGATCAGCACGGCGATCAGCGAGAACGTCAGCGAGATGATGGTGAAGCCGATCTGCTTGGCGCCCTTGAGCGCGGCCTCCATGGGCGGATCGCCGTCTTCGATGTAGCGGGCGATGTTCTCGATCATGACGATGGCGTCGTCCACCACGAAGCCGGTGGCGATGGTCAGCGCCATCAGCGTGAGGTTGTTGATCGAGAACCCGGCCAGGTACATCACGCCGAAGGTGCCGACCAGCGACAGCGGTACCGCCACCGCCGGGATCACGGTGGCCGGCACGTTGCGCAGGAACAGGAAGATCACCATCACCACCAGCGCCACCGACAGCATCAGCTCGAACTGCACGTCGGCGACGGAGGCGCGGATGGTGGTGGTGCGGTCGGTCAGTACCGCCACGTCGATGGTGGCGGGCAGGGTGTCCTTGAGCTGCGGCAGCAGCGCCTTGGCGCGGTTGACCACGTCGATCACGTTGGCGCCCGGCTGGCGCTGCACGTTCAGGATGATCGCCGGCGTGGCGTTGGCCCAGGCGGCCAGCTTGCTGTTTTCTGCGCCGTCGACGATCTGCGCCACGTTGGTCAGGCGGATCGGCGCGCCGTTCTTGTAGGCGACGATCATCGTGCCGTATTCGGCGGCCGAACGCAGCTGGTCGTTGGCGTCGATGGTGGAGGCGCGCAGTGGCCCGTCGAAGCTGCCCTTGGCGCCGTTGACGTTGGCGTTGCCGATGGCGGTGCGGATGTCGTCGATCGACAGCCCGAGCGCGGCCAGCGCCTGCGTGTTGGCCTGGATGCGCACCGCCGGCCGCTGTCCGCCGCTGATGCTCACCAGGCCGATGCCCGGCAGCTGCGACAGCTTTTGCGCGACACGCGTATCGACGATGTCTTCCAGCTTGGGCAGCGGCAGTGTCTTGGAGGTGATGGCCAGGGTCAGGATCGGCGCATCGGCCGGGTTGACCTTGCTGTAGATCGGCGGCATCGGCAGGTCGGTCGGCAGCAGGTTGCCGGCCGCGTTGATGGCCGCCTGCACCTCCTGCTCGGCGATGTCGAGCGACAGCGACAAGTCGAACTGCAGCGTGATCACGGACGCGCCGCCCGAGCTGGACGAAGTCATCTGCTTGAGGCCCGGCATCTGGCCGAACTGGCGCTCCAGCGGCGCGGTGATCGACGAAGTCATCACGTCGGGGCTGGCGCCCGGGTAGAGCGTCGTCACCTGGATGGTGGGGTAGTCCACCTCCGGCAGCGCGGACAGCGGCAGCATCCGGTACGCCACCAGGCCCGACAGCAGGATGGCGACCATCAGCAGGGTCGTCGCCACCGGCCGCAGGATGAAGATTCGGGAGGGATTCATGCCGGCTGGGAATTCGAGACGTCGTCAGGCGGAGGGCGTGGGCGCGCGATTAGGACTGATTAGGGCTTTAAGGCTGCGCGGCGGCAGGCGCCGATGCGCCGCCGTGGCGGCGGTGGCCCCCTTGTGCGCCGTGGCTGCCCTGGGCGGCCGCCGGTGCGCTGGCCGGGCCCGCGCCCGGCTGGATCACTTCCACCGGCGAGCCGTCGCGCAGCTTGTCGGCGCCGTCGATCACCACGCGCTCGCCCGGGTTCAGGCCCTGCGTGATCGAGACGCGGTCGCCTTCGGTCACGCCCAGCTTGACGGTGCGCAGCGCGACGTTGCCGTCGGCACCGACCGCGTAGACGAAGGTGCCCTGCGTGCCGCGCTGGATGGCCGCGCCCGGCAGGATCACCTGGTCGTGCAGCGTGTCGACGCGCATGCGCACGTTGACGAACTGGTTGGGGAACAGCGCCGCGTTCTGGTTGGGGAACTGCGCGCGCAGCTTGACCGTGCCGGTGGTGTTGTCGATGGTGTTGTCCACCGTCATCAGCGTGCCGTGGGCGAGCAGATTGGTCTGGCCGCGGTCCCAGGCTTCCACCGGCAGCTTGTCGCCGGCCTGCAGGCGGGGCATGACATTGGGCAGGGTGTCTTCGGGCAGGGTGTAGATGACGGTGATCGGGTCGATCTGCGTGATGACGACGATGCCGGTGGTATCCGACGCATGGACGATGTTGCCCGGGTCCACCTGGCGCAGGCCGACGCGGCCCGACACCGGCGCCGTGATGCGCGTATACGACAACTGCACGCGCGCATTGTCGGCGTTGCCCTGGTCGAGCTTGACCGTGCCTTCGTACTGGCGCACCAGCGAGGCCTGGGTGTCCACCTGCTGCTTGGCGATCGAATCCTGCGCCATCAGGGTCTGGTAGCGCTGCAGGTCCAGCCGCGCGTTCTGCAGCAGCGCGGTGTCGCGCGCCAACTGGCCTTCAGCCTGGGCGAGCTGGGCCTGGTAGGCGCGGGGGTCGATCTCGGCCAGCAGGTCGCCGGCCTTGACGGTCTGCCCCTCGGCGAAGGCCAGGCGCACGAGTTGGCCGTCGACGCGTGTCTTGACGGTCACGTTGTTGACCGGGGTGACATTGCCCAGTGCCGTCAGCACGACATTGATATCGCCCTTGGCCGCGGTGGCGACCATCACCGGCGTCGGCTTGCCGGCCATCGCTGCGCCGCGGCCGCCGGGGCCGCCCTTGCCGGCGCCGGTGCTGCGCTGCACCGCATGGAAGACCGCGTAGCCGATCAGTGCCAGGACGACCAGCGCCACCCAGAGGATCCAGCGGCGTGGCTTGCCCGCGCGCGGCGGCAGCAGCGTCGGCGAGACGGTATCGTGTCCAGCGTAGGGTGTGCCGGGCTTCGGGTCCATGGCGTCGGACATGTCGAGCGTTTCCTGTAGCGATCAATTGGGGACAGAGTTCATCATAGCGGGCGATATGGAGCCGGCGGATGTCACTTTGTCTGTGTCTACGCGGAGCTTAAGGGCATCGCCTTTGCGCAGGATTAGCCTCACTCTGGCTTGTATTACGGCAGATTACAAACGCGCCCGGTTGTTACGGCGGGAAACAATATGGAGACAGTCCGCGCCTTTGGCGTCGATCAGAGTCGCTATCATGAGCAAACTTCTTGCGTTTCAGCGGGCACATGAGCGGCACCAAGATCCTGGTCGTCGATGACGACGTCGAATTGCGCGACCTGTTGCGCGAATACCTGAGCCAGCAGGGCTTTGCGGTTTCCGTCATGCACGACGGCGACGGCCTGGCCGCGCGCCTGGAGCGGGAGCGTCCGGCACTGGTGGTGCTGGACCTGATGATGCCGAAGGTGGACGGCCTGTCAGCCCTGCGCGACCTGCGCGCGCGCAACGACGATATGCCGGTCATCCTCCTCACCGCGCGCAGCGACGAGATCGATCGCATCATCGGCCTGGAGATCGGCGCCGACGACTATCTCGGCAAGCCGTTCTCGCCGCGCGAGCTGCTGGCCCGCATCAACGCCGTGCTGCGCCGCCGCCAGGCGGTCGCGCCCGCCGCGCCGGAAGACCGCGACAGCTTCGGCTTCGGCCCGTTCAAGCTCAATTTCCGCATGCGCACGCTGTTCCGGGGCGATCGTGCCCTGGCCATCAGCGATACCGAATTCGCCCTGCTCAAGCTGCTGGTCACGCACGCCATGCAGGTGCTCACGCGCGAGCACATCGTCGAGTTGATGTACGGGCCGGGCAGCGGTGTGTCCGATCGTGGCATCGACGTGCAGATCTGGCGCCTGCGCCGCGTGCTGGAAGAGGACGCCCAGCGCCCGCGCTACATCCAGACCGTGCGCGGGCGCGGTTACACCTTTGTTCCCGACGAACGGGATGCGCACGATGAAGTTCAAAGCCAGGTTTGACACGCTGTTCGGCCGCCTGGCCGTCCTGATCGTCGCGGTGCTCGTGCTGAGCCATTTTTCATGGCTGGGCATCCTGCGCTCGGAGCGGCGCGAGCGCCAGTTCCAGGCCTCGGTCGACCAGATGGCCTTCCAGCTGCAGGCGTTCCAGGCGGTGGCGGACGGCCGCCTGCAGGCGACGCTGCCCGATCGGGTGACCGAAGCCGCCGGGCCGCCGGCCGGCGATGCGCTGTCGGCGTCGGACAAATCGGCGACGCTGGCCCGCCAACTGCAGCGCCGCCTGCCCGCGGGCTCGGAGGTCCGGCTCGAACCGGGTGCCACGCCGCGCGTGTTCGTGCATTTGCCGCACCGCGACAAGTGGATCGCCATGCCGCTGCTGTGGGTCCATGCGCCGCCGACCGTCAGTGCCATGGTGCCGGGCGTGATGGTGGTGCTGGCGATCGCCATTGCGTTCTCGCTGTTCGCGGCATGGCAGCTCCAGCGGCCGGTGCGCGCGCTGGTCGAGGCGGCTGGCGCGCTGGCGCGGCGGCGCTACGTTGCGCCGCTCAAGGAGCGCGGCCCCTACGAGCTGCGCCAGCTCACCGACCAGTTCAACCGCATGGCGGCGGACCTTGCGGCCGCCGACGAGGAGCGCAACACCATGCTGGCCGGCATTGCCCACGACCTGAAGACGCCGTTGTCGCGGCTGCGCCTGCGCGCCGAGATGCTGACCGACCCGAAGGCCGGCGCCGGCATCGAGCGCGATGTCGCATCCATGTCGGCCATCGTCGAGCAGTTCCTGGCTTACGCCCAAAGCGGCGACAGCGAGGCCCGCGATGTGACGGTCGATCGTCATCTGCGCGGGCTGGTGCAGCCATTCGCCGAGCAGGGCAAGCACGTGGCGCTGGACTTGCGCGCCGGCGAGCGCTTCCGCCTCAAGCCGACGCACCTCGAGCGCATCGTCGTCAACCTGCTCGACAACGCCTTCGCCTACGGCGCCGAACCCGTGCGCCTGGCGACCGCGGCCGACGAGCGCGGCTTCACGCTGACGGTGGAAGACCACGGCGCCGGCATCCCGCAGGACGCCGTCGACCGCGTCATGCGGCCGTTCGTGCGGCTGGACCCGGCGCGCGGCGGCAACGCGCATTGCGGGCTGGGGCTGGCCATCGTCGATCGGCTGGTGCGGCACCTGGGCGGCGACCTGAGCGTCGGCCAGGCCGATGCCGATGCGGCCAACCCCGGTTTCCGCGTGACGATGCGCTTTCCGATGCCGGCCGCGACGGCCTGAACGGGTCTGAGCGGTCTGAGCGGTCTGAGCGGCGTGTCATTCGCGTACGCTATCCTTAGGCGTGGTGCGTGGCCGGGCGCATGACGTGCTCCGTCATGCACGCCGGTTGTGTGCTTCTGATCGGAGAGACCGCTTTGGGAGGCGATGCATGAATCGCGCAGTCTGTTTCGTGGGGGTTGCCGGACAAGGCCGGCGGGGTGTCGTCGCCAAGGGGCCGGCGCTGGTGCTGGTGCTTGCCGTGGCAATGTCGATGGGCCTGGCGGCCTGTTCGTCGCCGATGCCGCCCTGGGAGCCGCCCCGCACTACGATCCAGCCCGCGCCGCAGCCGCGCGTTGTGTCGCCGTCGTCCTCGGTGGCGCCGCCGATGCGGCCCATCGTGCCCAATCCGTCCGCATTGCCGGCCACATCGCCGCCCCCATCGCCGCAGGAATCCGCGCGGACCGGCACCGCGAATCCGGCGTCAGCCTATTGCCTGCAGCGCGGCGGTCAGCTCGAATTCTCGACCCGCGCGGGCGGGGGCGAGGTCGGCGTCTGCGTGAGCCCGGGCGGGGACGAATGCGAGGAGTGGGCGTTCCTGCGCGGCAGTTGCACGTGGTGAGGGCCAGGGCCGCGCGTCTTCGGCGGCCCTGGCTGCGCCGTCACCCGGCGTAGCCGCGCCTCGGCGCTCAGCGGCGCGCCACCACCACCTTGTCGGCCGATTCGGCCACCACCCGCATCGGCACCCCGGCCTGTGTCAGCTTTTGCCACGTGGCGCGGCGCATGAAGGCGTAGGCGGGCGGCCCGTCGGTCCAGCGGCGGATCCAGTCGTCGGTGGTTGTGATGACCTTGTCGGGCTCGAGGCCCGCGCCCATTTCCAGTTCGTCGAAGCCCGAGACCAGCGTCATCGGCCGGCCGAGATAGTAGATCGCGGTCTGGTCCAGGTTCTCGACCGAGTAGAACGGCGTTTCGTCCGGGATCGGGCCGGCCGTGCGCAGGGTCTGGTCGATCACGTCGCGGGCCGACAGCGTGTCGCGGAAGATCTCGCTGGCGTTGAGCGCGCGGTCCCAGCAGAACAGGGCGGACAGCGCCAGCACGATCACGGCCAGCGCGCGGCGCTGCCAGCGCAGGGCGAGCAGCGCGGCCAGCGTGCCGATGGCCAGCATGGCCAGCACTTCGCGCAGCACCGGCATGGCCTGCGCGATCTGCTCGGCCGGCATCTTCGCGCCGGCCTTGGCCCCGATGACGGGCACCGCGAACCACAGCCCCACCGCGATCAGCAGATTGACGCCCAGCGCCCAGGCCATCGCGCGGGTCGGCAGGCGCTCCAGGGCCAGCGCCAGGCAGATCGCCAAGGCCGGGAAGGCGGGCACAATATAGCCCGGCAGCTTGGAGCTGGAGGCGGAGAAAAACAGGAAGATCATCGCCGCCCAGGCGATGCTCCAGCGCATCAGGTCGAACTCGCGCGCGCCGGCGAAGAGGTCGGCCACGCGGCCGATGCGCCGGCCGATGGCGGTCAGCAGCAGCGGTGTCCACGGCAGCAGCCCCGCCGCGCCCACGGCGATGAAGTACCACCACTTGCCGGCCCGATGGTGCTCGGTGGTCAGGAAGCGCTGGAAGTGCTCGTGGATGAAGAAGAAGTCGAAGAACTCGGGGTTGCGCCGCTGCACCAGCACGAACCACGGCACCGTGGCGAGCAGGTACAGCGCGAGCCCGGGCAGCCAGCGCATGCGGCGCAGCAGGGCCCAGTCGCGGGTCATCAGCAGGTAGGCCACGCCGATCAGGCCCGGCAGCACCACGCCGATCAGGCCCTTGGTCAGGGTCGCGCCCGCCAGCGCCAGCCACACCGTCAGCATCCAGCCGAGCTGCGCGCCGCGCGAGGCGCCCGGCCGCTGCGCCAGCGCAAAGCCGCACGCGCCCACGGTCAGGAAGAAGCCCACGCCCATGTCGAGCGTGATGACCTGCCCGAACAGCAGGTACAGCAGCGACGACGCCAGGATGGCCGCGCCCGCGGCCGCCGTGCGTCTGCCGCGATAGGCCGCCAGCGTCCAGGCCGTGATGGCGATGCCGCCCAGCCCGAACAGCAGCGGCCACAGGCGCGCGCCCCATGCCTGCACGCCGAACGCCTGGAAGGTGGCGGCGGTGGTCCAGTACTGCAGCGGCGGTTTTTCGAAGTACTTCAGGTCGTTCAGGCGCGGCGTGATCCAGTCGCCGGTGACGACCATCTCGCGCGGGATCTCGGCGTAGCGGCCCTCGTCGGGGCGGAACAGGGTGGAGCGCTGGAACAGGTCGTCCGTCCACAGCACGGCAAACACGGCGATGAGCGCGACGACGAGCAGCGCCATCCACGGTGAACGGCGCGCCGGGCGGCCGGAAGAAGCAAAGCGGGCATCCATGCGGAGCGGGGCACGGTCGGAAAGGCTAGGATTCTAGTCGATCCCGGGTTAGCGCACGGTTAGCCGGCGCGCACCGCCGCGTCCCGCGTCCGCGATTCGATTGCGCGGATGGTGCGGCGAGGGGCCTTACTGCCAGCGCCCCTGGTGATGATGCAGCGCCTGCTGGTACATCGCCGCGAGCTGGGTCCGGTTGCGCGCCTCCAGCCGCATCAGGATCTGGCGCACGTGCGTCTTGACCGTTTCCACGCTGATGTTCAGGGCCTGCGCGATCTCCGCATTGGATTTGCCGTACGCGGCTTCCCGCAGGATGTCCTGCTGGCGCGTCGTCAGCATCGGGTGATGCGGCCACATCGGGATCGGCCGGTCTGTCTGGGATACCACACCAAGGTGTTTCATCGGAGTTTCCCCTCGTAGTACTGGGTTGGTCGGCTGCTGGTCTGCTGGTCTTGTCGGCGGTGTACGGTGCAAGCGGTACAGGTCTATTGTTGGAGCCCAACATGAATGGCAGCCCGGGCATTGAATGAAGCCGGCCTGACGCAAAGATGAACGGAGGATGAACGGCCGAACGGCGTGGGTCGGGGCAAGGTCCGGCTGGACCGGGGTTGCCGGATGTCGCCCGAGAGCGCCGGTTCCACGCCGAACGCCCGCTGCGCGAATCGACGCTGCCCGGCCGGTCGGCCGGATTGTCCGACCCGGCAGTAGGGGCGATGCGGCGCGGGCGGCTGGTGTAGCATCCCGGCTGCCGGCGCCGTTGCCGGTTGAGTACGTCTTCAGGGCGGGGTGGAATTCCCCACCGGCGGTATGTGGGCCATCGGCCTGCGAGCCCGCGAGCGCCCGGCATGCACTTGGATGCCGGGGTCAGCAGATCCGGTGAGAGGCCGGGGCCGACGGTCAGAGTCCGGATGGAAGAAGATGTGCGGAACGACACGCTCCCGCGCCGCGGGTGCGGCCTGCCCTGCGCCGGCCGTGCCGTGCGCGGTATGGGCGTGCGTCTCCGCTTGCCCTGGAACGTCTTGTCGCCCATTCAAGCGAGGAGCGTTTCCATGTTGTCCACGCAGCAATCCCCCGCAGTGCATCCGCCCGCGTCGCCGTCCGGCGATGTGCCCGTCGATTCCGTCGATTCCGTCGAGGCCCGTTTCGATCCGGCCGGCATGCCGGCGCGCATGGTCGCCGCGCTCGATGCCGTGCGGCTTGGCGTGCCGGTCGTCGTGCTCGACGACGCGGACCGCGAGAACGAAGCCGACCTCATCATCGCCGCCGACCGGCTGACGCACGCCGGCATGGCGATGCTGATCCGCGAGTGCAGCGGCATCGTCTGCCTGTGCCTGACCGCCGGGAAGGCCGCTTCGCTGGGCCTGCGCCCGATGGTCGAGCACAACCGCAGCCAGTACGGCACGGCCTTCACGGTGTCGATCGAGGCGCGCACGGGCGTGAGCACCGGCGTGTCGGCGGCCGACCGCATCACCACCATCCGTGCGGCGATCGCGCCGGATGCCGATATGCAATCCGTGGTCAGTCCGGGGCACGTGTTCCCGCTGGTGGCGAAGGCGGGCGGGGTCCTGGCACGGCGCGGCCATACCGAGGGCTCGGTCGACCTGGCCAGCCTGGCGGGCCTGTCGCCCGCGGCGGTGCTGTGCGAACTGATGCTGCCCGATGGCACCATGGCACGCCGCGACGACGCGGTGCGCTTCGCCGATCAGCACAGCCTGCCGCTGCTGACCATCGAAGACATCGTCCGCTACCGGGAGCAGATGACGCGCGCGGTCAGCCTGGCGTAACGCCGGGGCCGGCCGCGCGCGCCGGCGGCGTTACCGTGCGAGCGCTGCGGCTTCGCTGGCGAGCGCCGTGATGCCGGCCCAGTCGCCGGCGGCGATCTTGTCCTTCGGCACCATCCACGAGCCGCCCACGCAGACCACGTTGGGCAGCGCGAGGTAGTCCGGCGCGGTCTTGGGCGTGATGCCGCCGGTCGGGCAGAAGCGCACGTCGCCGAACGGACCGTGGATCGACTTGAGCATCGGGATGCCGCCCGCCGCCTCGGCCGGGAAGAACTTGAGCGTGTTCAGGCCGAACTCCTGCGCGAGGATCAGCTCGGAGGGCGTGGCGATGCCCGGCAGCCACTCCAAGCCGGACTTGGCCTGTGCTTGCGCCAGCGCTGGCGTGATGCCGGGCGACACTGCGAACACCGCGCCGGCGTCCTTGGCTTGCTGGAAGTGTTCAGGCCGCGTGAGCGTGCCGGCGCCGACGAGGGCGTCGCTGCCCAGGTCCCGGGCCACGGCGCGGATCACCTCCAGCGCCACCGGGGTGCGCAGGGTGATCTCGAACGTGCGGATGCCGCCGGCATGCAGCGCGCGGCATACCGCCACGCCCTCATCGACGGATTGGAACTGCAGCACCGGAATCACCGGGCCGGCCTGGACGACGGAATCGATACCCACTACGTGCTCCTGTAAAGAAAAGGTGGTCAGATCACCGTGGCGAGCGCCAGCGTCAGCAGCAGCGCCACGGTCGAGATAATGGTCTCCAGCACCGTCCACGTCTGGAAGGTCTGCGGCACGGTCAGGTTGAAGTACTCCTTGACCAGCCAGAAGCCGCCGTCGTTGACGTGCGAGAGGATCAGCGAGCCGGCGCCGGTGGCCAGCACCATCAGCTCCGGCCGCACGGCCGCGCCCGAGGCTGCGGCGATCGGCGCGACGATGCCGCAGGCGGTGGTCATGGCCACCGTGGCCGAGCCGGTGGCGATGCGGATCATCACCGCCACCACCCAGCCCAGCAGCAGCGGCGACAGGCTTGCGCCCATGGCTACGGCCACGATGGCCTTGGACACGCCCGAGTCGCGCAGGATCTGGCCGAAGCCGCCGCCCGCGCCCACCACCAGCGTGATGGTGGCGATCGGCGCGAGGCACTCGTTGGTGAACTTGAGAATGGCCTCGCGGCTGAAGCCGCGCGCGCGGCCGAAGGTGTAGAAGCTCACCAGCGCCGCGATCAGCAGCGCCATCACCGAATTGCCGGCCAGCTTGAGCAGATCGTTGGCCAGCGATTTGGGCGTAGTGAGCAGGTCGGCCCAACTGCCGATCAGCATCAGCACCACCGGCAACAGGATCGTGAACAGCGTGATGCCGAACGGCGGCAGCTCGCGGTTGCGGTCGTTCTCGACGAACTGCTTCTCCAGCGGGTTGTCCGGGTCCGGTTTGACGTGGCGCGAGATCAGCATCGCAAACAGCGGCCCGGCGATGATGGCGGTCGGCAGGCCGACGATCAGCGCGTACAGGATGGTCTTGCCGATGTCCGCCTGGTAGGCCGTCACCGCCAGCAGCGCGGCCGGGTGCGGCGGGATCAGGCCGTGCACCACCGACAGGCCCGCCACCATCGGCAGGCCGACCATCAGGATCGGCGTGCCGGTGCGCTTGGCCACGTTGAAGGCGATCGGGATCAGCAGCACGAAGCCCACCTCGAAGAACACCGGCAGGCCGATGATGAAGGCCACCACCATCATGGCCCAGTGCGCGTTCTTCTCGCCGAAGGCCTGGATCAGCGTCGTGGCGATGCGCTCGGCGCCGCCGGACTCCGCCATCATCTTGCCCAGCATGGTCCCCAGGCCCACCACCAACGCGATGTGGCCGAGCGTGTTGCCCACGCCGGTCTCGAACGCCTTGACGATGTTGCCCATCGGCATGCCGACGGCCACGCCCAGCGCCAGCGACACGACGATCAGCGTGACGAACGGGTTGAGCTTGCGCACGGCGATCAGGTAGATCAGCGCGACCACCGCCAGCGCCGCGGCCAGCAGCAGCGCATTGCCTTGCAACGGGGCCATGGGTTTCCTCCTCTGTGAACGATGATGGATCGTGTGCACGGGCGCCCTGACTTGGAGGGCACCTCTTCTGGAATGGAATGCGCTTCTTTACGGCTTCTTGTACGCCACGCAATCGACCTCGACCTTGCAGTCGATCACCATGCTCGACACCACGCATGACCGTGCCGGCGGATGGGCGCCGAACACTTCCTTGAACACCTTGTTGAACGACGGGAAGTCGCGCGGATCGTCCAGCCAGACGCCGCAGCGCACCACGTGCTCGGGCCCATAGCCTGCCTCGGCCAGGATGGCGAGCAGGTTCGTGAGCGTCTGGCGCGTCTGCTCGACGATGCCGTGGCCGACCACCTCGCCGCCCACCATCGGCGTCTGGCCCGACACGAACAGCCAGCCGTCCGCGCCGGCCGCGCGGGCAAAGGGCAGGTGCTGGCCGCCGGTGCCGGTGCCGCCTTCGACGCCAATTCGGGTAATCGTCATGCCTTCATTCCTTTCAAGGGTTCAAACGGATCGGTCGGCTCAGTGGTATTCGCATTCGGGCGCGGGCTGGGCCTGCGCGCGTGGCCCGCGCCGCAGGAAGCGTCCGGCGCGATGCGGCTGCACGGCGCCGCCGCGGTACGCCAGCGCGCCGTTGACCCACACCGCCGCGATGCCGGCGGCTGGCTGCTTCGGGTCGGTGAAGGTGGCGATGTCGCGCACCGTGTCGGGGTCGAACAGTACGAGATCGGCCCACCAGCCTTCGCGCACGAGCCCGCGCTCGGTCAGGCCGAAGCGCTCGGCGGATTGCCCGGTCATCTTGCGCACGGCCGTCGCCAAGCTCAGCAGCTTGCGTTCCCGGCTGTAGTGGCCGAGCACGCGCGGGAAGGCGCCCCACAGGCGCGGATGCGGCTTCGGGTCGTTGGGCAGGCCGTCGGAGCCGATCACGGTGGCGGGGTGCGCGATGATGCGGTCGAGGTCCTGCGCCGACATGTTGTGGTAGACCGCCCCGGCCGGCTGCAGGCGGCGCGCGGCATCCAGCAGGTCGGTGCCCCAGGCGGCGGCGATGGTCTTCAGCATCTGCCCGGCCAGGTCCGGGTGCGGGTCCGACCAGGTGATGAAGATGTCGAATGCGTCCGTCACCTGCTTCAGGTCCAGCGTGGACGAGCTTGCGGTGTACGGATAGCAGTCGCAGCCGACCGGCTGGTAGCGCTGCGCTGTCTCGATCGAGTCCAGCACCTCGCCGGCGCGCCCCCAGTTGGCCGCGCCCGCGCATTTCAGGTGCGAGATCACGACGGGCACGCGCGCGTGCCGGCCGATGCGGTAGGCCTCGTCCATCGCATCGAGGATGGCGGCGAACTCGGTGCGCAGGTGCGTGGTGTAAAGCGCGCCGGCTTCGGCCAGCGGTTCGGCCAGGCCCATCACCTCCTCGGTGGTGGCGGCATGGGCGTTGGCATAGGCGAGGCCGGTGGACAGGCCCAGCGCGCCATGGTCGAGCGCCTCGCGCAGCTGCGCGCGCATCGCTTCGACTTCCGGTGCCGTGGCGGGGCGGTCGAGCCGGTCCAGGTGGTTGTTGCGCAGGGCCGTGTGGCCGACCAATGCCGCCACGTTGACGGCCGGCTGCGCGCGCTCCACTGCCTCAACGTATGCGGCGAAGGTCGGGTAGCGGAACGCGTCGGCCGGGCCGAGCAGGTTCATCGGGTCCGGCGGCTCGCCCCGGAGCGTGGCCGGCGAGGCGCTGATGCCGCAGTTGCCGACGATGACGGTGGTGATGCCCTGCGACACCTTGGGCAACATGTCCGGCGTGCGGATCACGTTGGTGTCGTCGTGGGTATGGACGTCGATGAAGCCGGGCGCCAGCACGCGGCCCTCGCCGTCGGTTTCCGCATCGCCCAGCCAAGCGGTGGAGTCGGAGGTGGCGATGGCAGCGATGCGGCCATCGGCGATGGCGACGTCGAACAGCGTGGACTCGGGCTCGTGGCCGCTGCCGTCGACGATGCGGACCCTGCGGATGACGCTGTCGTACTGCTGCATCTCAATCTCCCAGCGGCTGACGGTTGCCGCCGCCGCGATGCGCATCGAGTACGTACTTGATGCGCCGCAGCAGCTCCTTGCTGCGATCGGCCTGCTGCAGCGCGACTTCGGTGGACAGCAGGTCGATCATCATCATCATCGCGTAGCGCGATGACGATGGCTTGAAGATGAAGTCGGTCTCCATCGACTGGATCGGCAGCAGGACGTCGGCCAGTGCCGCCGCCGGCGAGCCGATGGCCGTGACGGCCACCACCCTGGCGCCGTATTCGCGCGCGATGTTGATGCCGTCGATGATCTCCGGCACCTGCCCGGTGACGGAGAACACCACCACCACGTCTTCCGGGCCGAGCGTGGCGGCCACCATCCGCTGCAGCATCGAATCATGATAGGTGCTGACCGGCCGTCCCAGCCGGGCGAGGCGGTAGCGCATCTCGTCGGCCATGGTGGTCGAGCCGCCGCCCATGCCGAACACGGTGATCATGCGCGCGCCCACCAGTGCCGCCGCGGCCGCGCGGAACGCCTCGGGCCGCACCAGCGCGCGGTTGGCTTCCAGCACGTGCGTGATATCGGCCAGGATGCCGTCGGCGCTGGAGGGCGGGCGGTCGGCGCCGCCATCGAGAAAGCGCTGGCCCACGGCCGCCGCCTGCGCCAGCTTGAGCTTGAGCTCGCGCACGTCGCGGCAGCCCATCGCTTTGGCGAAACGGGTGACGCTGGCTTCGCTCACGCCGGCGCGCTCGGCCAGGGTCTGGATGCTGCCCGCGGCCGCCTCGGCGATGTCGCCCAGCACGGTCTGCGCAACCTTCTGCTCGGCGGGCCGCAGGTCGGTGGCACGCTGGGAGATACGGGTGACAATGTCCATCGGTTCGCGCATGGGCAGAACGCCGGATAGTGGGGCCGCGGTGGCTTGGTACTTTGTAACAGGCTGGCTCGCAGAATAGGTTCGACACTATCATGATGTCAACCCGATATTTACCCGCACAGGAATACGAGGCCATTCCCATGAATGATACAAAGTATCAAGGAGACCCCGCCACGCTGGTCAACCCGCTCGACAAGGGGCTGGGTGCGCTCGACGCCGCCTGCACCCCGGAGCAGGTCGCCGCGCAGCGCTGGAACGTGCTGAACGAAGACCTCAACCTGCCGGCGGCGGTGCTGTCGCAATCGCGGCTGGCGCACAACCTGGCCTGGATGCAGCGCTTCGTGGGCGAATATGGCGCCAAGCTCGCGCCGCACGGCAAGACGACGATGGCGCCGCGCCTGTTCCAGCGCCAGTTGGCCGGCGGCGCGTGGGGCATCACGCTGGCGACCGCGCACCAGACGCGCATCGCCTACGTGCACGGCGTGCGCCGCGTGCTGATGGCCAACCAGCTCATCGGCAAGCGCAACATGGCGATCCTGGCCGAGCTGCTGGCCGATCCGTCCTTCGAGTTTTTCTGCCTGGTGGATGCGGCCGACCAGGTCGATCAGTTGGCGGCGTTTTTCGGCAAGGCCGGCCGGCCGATCCAGGTGCTGATCGAACTTGGCGAGCGGGGCGGGCGCACCGGCGTGCGCGACGATGCGCAGCTGCAGTCGGTGCTGGAGGCGCTTGCCCGGGCCGACGGCGTGGTCAGGCTGGCGGGCGTGGAGGTCTACGAAGGCGTGCTGAAGGAGGAGGGCGAGATCCGCGCGTTCCTGCAGCGCGCCGTCAGGGTGTTCGGCGATCTGGCCCGGGCCGGCCGCCTGCAGCGCACACCGCCGGTGCTGACCGGCGCCGGCTCGGCATGGTACGACGTAGTGGCCGAGGAATTCGCGCGCGCCGACATCGGCCGGCCGTTCGACCTGGTGCTGCGTCCCGGCTGCTACCTCACGCACGACGTGGGCATCTACAAGGCGGCGCAGGCGCAGATCAACGTGCGCAACCCGGTCGCGCACCGGATGCGCTCCAGCCTGCTGCCGGCGCTGCAGGTGTGGGCCTATGTGCAATCGGTGCCGGAGCCCGAACGCGCCATCGTGGCGCTGGGCAAGCGCGATGCCGCCTTCGATGCCGGGTTCCCGCTGCCGGTGCAGCGCTACCGTCCGGGCGATGCGTCGCCCACGGCCACGCCGCCGCACTGGGAAGTCACCGGCATGATGGACCAGCACGCCTATCTCAGGATCGCCGCCGGCGACGACATCAAGGTCGGCGACATGATCGCCTTCGACATCTCGCACCCCTGCCTGACGTTCGACAAGTGGCGCCAGATTCCCGTCATCGATGACGCTTACAACGTCGTCGACGTGGTGCAGACGTATTTCTAAGGGAGCAGGCATGGCGGACATCCTCGCCTATGGCGAAGCACTGATCGAGTTCAACCAGACCGACCCGGGCAGCGCCGCGTGGACGCTCGGCTATGGCGGCGACACGTCCAACTTTTGTGTCGCGGCCGCGCGGCAGGGGGCGCGCACCGGCTACATCAGCGCGGTGGGCGCCGACCGCTTCGGTCAGGCGCTGCGCGCGCTGTGGCAGGCCGAGGGCGTCGATCACACCTGCGTGCAGACCGATGCGCAGGCACCCACCGGCCTGTACTTCGTCTCGCACGATGCGCGCGGCCATCATTTCGACTACCTGCGCGCCGGGTCGGCCGCGAGCCGTTTCCAGACCGAGCAACTGCCGCTGCAGGCCATCGCGGCCGCCAAGGTGCTGCACCTGTCGGGCATCAGCCTGGCGATCAGCGACACGGCCTGCGATGCCGGCCTGGCGGCAATGGCGCATGCGCGCGCCGCGGGCGTGACGGTGTCGTTCGACACCAACCTGCGCCTGCGGCTGTGGCCGCTGGCCCGCGCCCGCGCGGTAATGCGCGAGGCCATGCGCACCTGCGATCTGTGCCTGCCGAGCTGGGATGACGTGACCGTGTTGCTCGACTGCCACGACCGCGATGCCATCGTCGATACGCTGCTCGGCTGGGGCATCCGGCTGGTGGCGCTCAAGATGGGCGCGGAGGGCTGCTATGTGGCCACGCCCGAGGCGCGCACGCTGGTGCCGCGCCACCCTGTGGAGGCGGTCGATGCGACCGGCGCGGGCGATTGCTTCGGCGGCGCTTTCGTCGCGCGCATCGTGGCGGGCGACACGCCGCAGGACGCAGCCCGCTACGCCAACGTGGCGGCGGCGCTGTCGACCACCGGCTACAGCGCCGTCGCGCCGATCCCGCGTGCCGAGGCGGTGCGCGTGGCGATGGCGGGGGCGGCCGCTGTGCTGTAGCTGTAGCGCGGCTTACCGCTCCCGCAGCGCTTCCGCGGCGCGGTTCAGCGGCTTGATCAAGTACTCCACGCGAGGTTAGGCCGGTCCGCCGCAACGGGTCTCGCAGGTTGGTGACGGACAACTCGTCTCGCGGTTGGTCACGGCTTTTTGCTTGGCCGGCTCGGGGGGTATCTTGTCCGCCGTCCTGCCCTTGTCCGGCCTTCAGGCGTCCTGCGGTCCGGTGGCGCGCCGCACGCTGGCGGCCAGCACATGGCCGAGTTCGCCGGGGAAGATCGGCTTGGTGATGACGGACTGGTAGCCCGCTTCCTTGGCGGCCTTCAGGCGGATCGGATCGGCGAAGGCGGTCACGGCGATGGCCGGCAGTTCCGTCAGCCCGCGCGCGCGGATGGCCCGCAGCAACTGCATGCCGTCCATGCCGGGCATGGCCAGGTCGCTGACCAGCGCGTCGAACGGCGCACTGCCCGCCGCATGCGCGAGCGCGTCGAGCGCGGCCGCCCCGCTGGAGACGGTGATGACCTCGGCGCCATAGCGCTCCAGCATCAGCGCGATCACGCCCAGCGATTCGGCATTGTCGTCCACCGCCAGCACACGCAGGCCGTCGAGCGCCGGCGCCGCCGTGCCACTGACCAGGCCCGGCGCGCGGCCGGCCTGCTCGTTCGACGGTGGCGCGTTCAGCGGCAGCGTCACGGCCATGGTCGTGCCGAGGTTGGCGCCGTTGCTGGCCGCCGTGATCCGTCCGTGGTGCAGCTCCACCAGTTGCTTGGCGATCGCCAGGCCCAGGCCGAGCCCGCCATGGCGGCGCGTGCTGGACAAGTCCGCCTGCTGGAAGCGATCGAAGACGTGCGGCAGGAAGGTGGGCTCGATGCCGATGCCGGTGTCGCGCACCGTCGCCACCAGGCCCTCCGGCGAGGCGTGCACGCTGACCCGGATATGCCCGCCCTCGGGCGTAAACTTGACCGCATTGGCCAGCAGGTTCCAGAACACCTGCTTGAGCCGCCCGGCATCGCCCTGCAGCAGCGGCACCGGCGGGTATTCCGTGTCGATCGCGATCTGTTTCTGCCGCGCCATCGGTTCGATGGTCTCGCGCGCGCGCTCCAGCACGTCGGCCAGGTCGACCTGCCCGATTTCCAGCGGTACCTTGCCCGACAGGATGGCCGACATGTCGAGCAGGTCGTCGATCAAGTGGACCTGCGTGCGGGCACTGCGCTCGATGGCCTCCAGGCCGCGCCGGAACATGGCCTCGTCGTAGGGGCGCATCGCCAGCAACTGCGCCCAGCCCAGCACCGCATTGAGCGGCGTGCGCAGTTCGTGGCTGACGGTGGCCAGGAAGTCGTCCTTCAGGCGGCTGGCGCGCTCGGCCTCCTCGCGGGCGCGCGATTCGGCTTCCAGCAACTGCGTGCGGCGCGCCTCGGCCTGGCGGTGTTCGGTGATGTCGATGACGGCGTTGGTCAGGCCGATGATCTCGCCGGTGTCGTCGCGCAGCGGCATGACCACCACGTCGTAGACCACGCGCTGGGTATGCCGGCGGCGGAAGGCAAACTCGACGCGCGTCGGCGAGCCGGTGGCGATCACCCGCTGGCCGGCCTCGGTCAGGCGCGAGGCGGCGCGGCGGCCGAACACTTCGCGCACGGTGCGTCCGAGCAGTTCGTGCGGCTGCAGGCCGAACACCGGGTTGTGCACCCACGTGAAGTGCATCGTGTTGTCGACGTCGTACAGCGAGATGGGCGAGGCCTGCAGCGCAGCCAGCAGGCGCTGCTGCGAGACGCGCTGCTGGGTCTCGGCGCGCGCGCGGCGCTCCGCGCCCGCGCGGGCACGCCGCAGTTGTTCGCACAGCACGCAGATCAGCAGGGTGCCCAGCGCGAACACGGTCAGCTGCGTCGGCAGGAGCGGCTGCGCCAGCGACGAGATCTGCAAGGCGACGAGCCCCGCGAAGAGCGCGGCATAGCAGACGATGGCGAGCACGCCCGGCCAGAAGCCTCCATACCACGCGGCCACCGTCACGACCGGAAACGCCAGGTAGAACGGCAAGCGGATACCGGCGGCCGATTCCAGCATCAGCCGCGCGAACGTGCCCACGACGGACGCGCCGACCGCCACCAGCCAGGCGGATGGCCGGATCGGCGGGGCTTCTCCCGGGGGGCGGTTGCCGAAGCGTTCCGTGTCTTGCGCGCGATGCGCGGCGCAGGCACGAGAGGAGGGACGCAGCAAGGACTTCACGATCGGACGCAAGGCACCATGGCGACCAAGGGCATGAAGCTCTCAGCATACGAGCCCGTCAATCCGCATGCCATCAGGGTTTCGCTGACACGGCTGCCGGACGCTGCCACGTCAGCGATCCATCCGCGGCGCGCGGTTACCCTTCGCCGGTGGGGTGTGCTTCGCGCAGGCGGTCGCGGTGCGTGAGATCGGGGAACAGGCGCATCCATAGCGCCACCACCAGCAGCGTGCCGAGCCCACCCAGCACCACCGATGGCACCGGTCCCAGCAGCCCGGCCACCATGCCCGATTCGAACTCGCCCAACTGGTTTGACGCGCCCACGAAGACCGAGTTGACCGCGCTCACCCGGCCGCGCATCGTATCCGGCGTGTCGAGCTGCACCAGCGAGGTCCGGATCACTACGCTGATCATGTCGCCGGCGCCGAGCACCACCAGCGCGGCCATCGACAGCGGCAGCCAGCGCGAAACGCCGAACACCAGCGTCGCCAATCCGAAGACCGCCACGGCGGCAAACATCACACGCCCGACGTGCCGCTCCAGCGGCCGATGCGCCAGAAAGATCGCCATGGCAAGGGCGCCGACGGCCGGCGCCGAGCGCAGCAGGCCCAGCCCCCACGCGCCGGTGCCCAGGATGTCGCGGGCGTAGATCGGCAGCAGCGCCGTCGCACCGCCCAGCAGCACCGCGAACAGGTCCAGCGAAATCGCGCCCAGCACCACCGGCCGCCCCTTGATGAAGGCGATGCCGGCAAACAGCGATTCGAGGCTCACCGGCCGGTTGACGGGCGCCGCGCGCTCGATGCGCATGAAGGCCAGCAGCACGTGCGCCAGCAGGAACAGGCTGGCCGCCGTGGCATACACCACCGGGGCGCCCGCCACATACAGGAAGCCGCCGACCGCCGGTCCGAGGATGATGCCGGTCTGCCCGGCCGAACTGGACAGCGCCACCGCGCGCGGCAACACCGCCGGCGGCACCAGCGAGGGCAGCAGCGCCTGCAGGGTCGGCGTCTCGAACGCGCGCATCGCGCCGATCACCACCACGAACACGAAGATCAACTGGATGCCGGCATGGCCCGTCAGCGTGGTCGCGGCCAGCGTGGCGGCCACCAGCGCCTCGATCGCCTGGCAGATGCGCACCACGCGGCGCCGGTCGTAGCGGTCCGCGATGTGGCCCGAGGCCAGCACCAGCACTACCGACGGCAGGAATTGCGCGAGTCCCACCAGCCCCAGCACATAGGCGCTGCGCGTCAGCTCGTAGATTTGCCAACCGACCGCCACGCCGAACATCTGGTAGGCGAAGGTGGTCGACAGCCTGGCACACCAGAACAGCCGGAAGGCGGGGTAGTAAAAGGGCGCATGCGACAGCGTTTGCGCGGATGCGGAAGAAGGGGACAGACCGGCGTCGCCAGACACGTTGCGGGAGCGCCGGCAGCCGGCGACTGATGGAGGTGGTGTGCGGGATGCCCGCTATCGTAGCGCAACTGGCGGGCATCCCGTGGCCCCAGCCCGCGCGGCGGGAATGGCCCTTGCAGCAAGCAACGGTATGGTGCGAAGGAGGCCCGATTATGTCGACATCCCGAACCAAGGCCACCCTATCCCGCGCGCGCAAGCCGGCAGCGGCGTCGGCGTCACGCTCGCAGCCGACGGCGAAGATCCGGCGCAAGAACAGCCCGCATCGCTGGTCCCGCCACGTGACGGCAACCAGCGACGCGCTCGACCTGGAACCCGCCATCTTCAAGTCGCGTAGCCCCGATCGCATTGCCGCGTCGCTGAAGGCGTCCGCCGAGCGCAGCCGCCGCCGCAAGGGCACGCCGTTCCAGTCGGCCATGTCGATGCTGACGTTCTATATCAACCGTGCCGGGCACAACCTCAGCGACGCCCGGCGCGCCGTGCTGGAGCGGGCCAAGGATCGCCTGCGCATCCGGTTCGGCCGGCCAGGGCATGGCGTGGTCGGCAAGGGGCGCCGCCACTGAGGCAGCGCCGCGGACGCGCCCGCAGGGCTCAGATGGTCAGCATGACGCTGAGCAACTTGCGGGCGACCGCTTGCTGGTCGGCTTCAGGCGAATAGGTCGACAGGCTCTTGCCCTGGTGGCAGACGGTCACGATGCCGTTGCGGGTCGAATACGTGGCTTCGATGCGGCGGCCGCCCCGGTCGATATGGAATGGGACCGTATCGACGATCAGGCGGGCGGTATCGGACTGGCGATGGCGATGGCGTGAGGCGGGGTGCTGGTCGGGATGACGCACGGCGTCTCCTGTGGGTGAAACGATGATTGCTCCCACTGAGGCAGGTTCCGTGCCAGGTGCCGGACACTGCATTGTGATGCGGCAGGCAGCAGACCGCCTGCGGAAAATGGCAGGTTGGATCGGGCCGGCCAGCGGGTCTGACGTGTCGCGTCGGCCGGGATGACAATGTTTGTCAATTCCTTGAATGCAATTAACCGCCAGGCAATCACACCGTCCACCAAAATTGAGCTACCGGAGCGGGGCCGCAGGTGCCATTCTGAAGCGTGACGTGGCCCTCGCCCGGCGTCCGGCCCATATCCGGCCACGTCTGACCGAAGCCAACAACAAGGAGGCAATATGGGGTCGCATACCTACAAGATGATCGAACTGGTGGGCTCTTCGCCGGAGTCGAGCGATGCGGCCATCCGCAACGCCATTGCCCGCGCCTCGGAAACACTGCACTACCTGGATTGGTTTGAAGTGATTGAAACGCGCGGACATCTGGTGGACGGCAAGATCGCCCACTGGCAGGTGACGCTCAAGGTGGGGATGCGCCTGGATCAGGCCGAGGGCGGCGGCAAGCCGTCGGGCAAGAAGAAGGGCAAATAGCGCGGCAGCGATTTTCCGGCGGCGCCTGCGCCTGCCTCCGGCGCCCAATGACAAGGGGCGGCCTTGAAGCCGCCCCTTGCTTGCCAGTCCGGGCGCGATCCCGGCGGCGTTATTGCGACTGCGAGAAGTCCAGCGCGTTGCTCAGGTCGCCCATCGGCTTGCCGCCGTTGGCGACGAGGGCCGCGTCGCGCTGCATCAGGCCCGGCAGGGTCGGCAGGTCGAAGCGGTGCGTGATCAGGCGCAGCACCGAGGCCGTGTCGTACTGGGTGTGGTCCACGAATCCTTTCTTGGCGAACGGCGAGACGATGATCGCCGGGATGCGCGTGCCCGGGCCCCAGCGGTCGGCCTTCGGCACCGCGGCGTGGTCGTAGAAGCCGCCGTTCTCGTCGTACGTCACGACGATCACCATGTTCTTCCACTGCGGGCTCTGCTGCAGCTTGGCGATCACGTTGGCGATATGGGCATCGCCGTCGCTCACGTTGGCATAGCCGGGGTGCTGGTTCAGGTTGCCCTGCGGCTTGTAGAACGTGACGGGCGGCAGCGTGCCGGCGGCGGCATCCTGCAGGAAGGCGGCGTCGTAATCCTTCAGGTGGGCCGTGCGCTCAGCGGCGCCGCTCGTGGTGGCCGGGTCGAAGCGGCTGTAGTAGTTGAACGGCTGGTGGTGCGGCTGGAACTGCGTGGTGCCGGCGTAGATCACGCTGCGCGTCGTGTTGGCCGCATCGGCGGTGGCCGCGTTCCAGGCCCCCGCATACCAGGCCCAGTTGACGCCCTTGGCGCTCAGCAGGTCGCCGATGGTGGTCTGCGACTGCGTCGGCAGGGTGGAGGCCTTGGCCGGGTCGGCGTAGTTCGCGTTGCCGCCGGACGGGACACCGTTGCCGCTCGGCTGGTACGCCGGCTGCATGGTGTTGACGGCGTAGAACACGCCCGACGCGTCCTTCGGCGTGAGCGTGCTGTCGTTGGCGTAGGTGGCCTTGCCCGACAGTACGGAGGTCGGGTTGTTGGTGCCCGGCGTCAGGCGTACGAAGTTGCCGTTTGCGTCGGTGTCGATCTTCGAGATGCTGCCGGAGGCCACCGAGGTGTCGGCGTTCGGATAGGTCGGCGCGCACGCGCAGATCAGGTACTGGTGGTTCAGGAACGAACCGCCGAAGGCGCCCATGTAGAAGTTGTCGGCCAGCACGTACTGCTTGGCGATGCTCCACATCGACATCTTGCTGCCGTCGTAGTAGCCCATCGACAGGCCACCGGCGTCCGAGAAGGCGGTGAACTTGTCGTTCGCGCCGCCGTTGATTTGCATCTGGTTGTTATAGAAACGGTGCACCAGGTCGCGCGTGATGACGCTCTGCGCCGCCACCACGCCGGTGCCGTTGATGCCGTTCGGATCGTCGATCTGGAAGGGCTTGTTGGCCCAGCCGGTGGTCTGCGCCTGCGTGACGGTCACGCTCTGGCCGGCGGCGGTCAGGCCGCCCCAGGTCGGCGGCAGCGAAGGCAGGGTGGAGCCGTCGAAATCTTTCTGCGCGGCGGCGGTGCCGGTCGAGGTCGGGTTCACGCCCGGGATGCCGTTGGCGCCGGGGAACAGGCCGTACAGGTTGTCGAAGCCGCGGTTTTCCGCGTAGATCACGACGATGGTCTTGACGTTGTTGACCAGCGCCAGGCGCTTGCCGACCCCGTCGCGGATGCCCTTGAGGAAGTCGCCGCCATTGCCCACCGCATCGGCGATCAGCTCGATGGCCTGGTCGATCTCGGCCTGCAGCGCGGCCTTGGCGGCGGCATCGGTTTCCTTGTTGTGGTCGGCGAGCAGCTTGTCGGCGCTCACGCCCAGGCGCGCGGCCAGGGTCGCCTTCGCGGCGTTGAGGTCGCCGCCGTTGCTTTCCATCAGCGCCACCAGTTCGGTGGAGATCGCGCTGATCACGCCATTGGCGCCGGCCGGCGCACGGAACACCAGCGCACGCGTGACCGCGGTGTGGGTGCCCGCGGCGGGGTCGTTGCGCAAGGCGTCCGTGCCCACCTCGACCGTGACGGCACCTTGGCCCGCCAGCGTGTAGGCGCCGTTGGCGTCGGTGTAGGTGCTGGTCTCGCCGGCATCGCACTTGCCGTTGTTATTGGCATCGATGCAGACCTTGGCGTGTTCGAAGTAGCTGCCGGTCACGACACCCGAGGTGGCCGAGGTGGAGGCGGCGGCGCTGTTGTTCGAATCGCTGCCGCCGCAGGCGGACATGCTGACCGCGACCAGCGCGGTCATGGGCAGAAGGCGGAACGCTCGGCTCATGGTTTCCCTGAATTGTTGTGTGGGGGAGAAAGCGAGCGCGAGTCTGGGCTTGCCGTATGACAAGCTGATGATGGAGACCCAGGCGGGGTGCGCATTTCGGCCCAATTCACACTGATGATCGCCGTCAGGACGAGCAGCGGGACCCCCAAACGTTTGAAAACATGGACCGCCATGCGGGTTCCTCCTGTTTCAGTCCTTGCCTACCGGGGGCGGCAGCCGTCCGCGTTCCGTCTATAGCAGAGCAGCGGCGCATCCGGACGGGTGCGGGGTAGCCCCGCCGTGGATAGCGGGAGCGCGCCGACCGGTCGATTCGCGGGACGGTCCGGCCCTGGCTAAGCTGGTTCGACCGGCGCGGCGCCGCGAATACCTTGGACGCGGCGGCATTTGCGGCCACCGGATTGTCGGCATGGCTCCCTTACCCAAGGAGGAGACGCAAATGGAAACGTCGATTCAAAAGAAATTCAATGCGCTGGGCGGTACGGCCGTGTTCGGCAAGCCCGTGGGGCAACTCAGCCTGATTGGACACAAGGCGCCTGCCATGCAAGGGGCGCCGGACGACAAGCCTGAGCCGCAAGACACGGTGCTCGGCTGGGTGCAGCACTACGAGCGGGGCAGCATCTACGTCAAAGGCGATGACCAGGGTGACGGCCCCCCCTTTGCCGTGCTCGGGGCGCTGGACAAGAAATACGCGAGCCTGCACGGCCCACAGAACATGGGGGCATTGGGCTTCCCGGTGGCCGACCCGGTGGATGCCCTCAAGGACGGCGGCAGCCAGAGCCGCTTCGAGCACGGCGTCATTACGTTGCAGCCGGGCCAGGCTATCGCCCATGCATTGCTTGGCGACATGGCCAGCGGCTGGTTTGCCGCGGGCGGCCTGAAGGGGCCTGGGTATCCGCTCGCCGATGCCGCACCCGTCGCCGGCGGGGCGTTCGTGCCTTGCAGCAATGCTGCCCGGATGTTCCTCAAGCCTTCGCTCGGCGCCCATGAGGTGCACGGGAAGATTCTCGATACGTATCTCCAGGAGGGCGGGCCAGGCGGTAGCCGGGGCTTTCCCATCGCCAATACCCAGACGCTGGCCAGCGGCGCCACGTTCAGCGATTTCGAGAACGGCGTCATTGCGATGCGTGCCGGGCCGGGCTCGGTGGCGTTCGATGTTACGGCGCTGCCGCTGGTGAGCGATCCGAAAGCGCAGGGCAGCCTGCCCGGAACGCAGATGTTCAGCCGGGCGACCGACTTGATCGGCAAGAACATCCCGCCCAAGGTGAAGTTCGGCGCATCGACCTATGCGCTATCGATCGACAGCGGCGGCGCACCCCGAGCGGACACGACGCAGAATTTCACCACCTGGATCCAGCGCCCGAACACGGCGCCGTTCGATCCGTCGGGCCCCGTGAGCGACTACACCCGCGTCGGCGGTGTCCTGTTCAACCGCGGATATCGCGTGTTCGTCAGGCTGCAGGTCGATAACCCGGGGCCGGATATCAAGGTCGATGTGCACCTGTCCGCGGCGCTCACGCTGAATCGCCAGTCGGGCACCATCACGGCGTCCCCGGTTGTCTGGAATTCCGATCCGGATATCCCGGGCATCACCGTATTCCTGGCGAATGCGTTCGGTCCGGGTGCTCCAACCGAGTGGCAGGTGCAGGATGCGGTGAGCTCGGAGTTGCAAAAGCTGCAGCAGAAGACGATACCGGTCGTGACACTCGACCCGACTGTCGCGCCGTTGATCGCCTCGGTCAAGACCCGGACCAACGGCGAGCTGAGCGTCTACGTGGTGCTGTAGGCGGCACGAGGGGGCATCGATTGCCGGCGACATGAAAGTGTCACCGCCGCGTGCTAGCGTGCCGGGTCGCCAAGATTCCCTGTCCCTTCGATGCCCCGCCGTTTCCTGTCCTCAGCGGTTGTTTTCGTGCTCGCGCTCTGCGTGCCCATGGCGGTCGGGCTGCTCGGGGGCGGGCGTGACGGAGCCGCCGCGGCAGCTCCGGCGACCGGCTCGCAGCTTGCGTCGCCGCCGGCCTATGAGAAAGCCTTCTACACGCTGATGGCCACGCGCCGGCCGTCCGTGCCCGCAATGGCGGCGCTGGGCAAGGCGCTGTTCTTCGATCCCGGGCTGTCGGCTTCCGGCAGGCTGGCCTGCGCCAGTTGCCACAGCCCGACCCATGCCTACGGCCCGCCCAATGACCTGTCCGTCCAGCCCGGCGGCCCGGAGATGAACAAGACCGGCGTGCGCGCCGCTCCATCGCTGCGCTATCTCCAGAACGTGCCGCCGTTCTCCGAGCACTTCCACGAGAACGACGGCAACGATGCCGAAGACCAGGGCCCGACCGGCGGCTACAACTGGGACGGCCGCGCCTCGTCCACGCACGACCAGGCCCGCATCCCGCTGCTGTCCGCGCACGAGATGGCCAACGGTATGCCGGCCGGCGTGGTTGCCAAGCTGCGCGGCGGCCGGCATGCGCAGACGTTCCGCCAGGTCTTCGGCAACGACATCCTTGACGACGACGACACCGCCTTCCGCGCCGCGCTGATGGTGCTCGAAGTGTTCCAGGAGACGCCGTCGGAGTTTTATCCCTATGACAGCAAGTACGACGCCTTCCTGCGCAAGCAAGTCAGCCTGAGCCCGCAGGAGATGCGCGGCCTGCGCCTGTTCAATGACCCGGCCAAGGGCAACTGCGCGTCGTGCCATACCAGCACCATCAAGGAAGACGGCGCCTTCCCGGCCTTCTCCGATTTCGGCCACATTGCCGTTGGCGTGCCGCGCAACCGGCAACTGGCGGCCAATGCAGACCCGGCCTTTTTCGACCTCGGCCTGTGCGGCCCCGACCGGACCGACCTGAAGGATCGCGGCGCGTACTGCGGGCTGTTCCGCACGCCCTCTCTGCGCAACGTGGCGCTGCGCAAGTCCTTTTTCCACAATGGCGCCATCCACTCGCTGGAAGACGCGGTGCGCTTCTACGCCCAGCGCGATACGCAGCCCGGGAAGTGGTATCCGCGCAAGCCCGACGGCACCGTTGCCAAGTTCGATGACCTGCCGCCGCAGTATCGCGCCAACGTCAACATGGAGCCGCCGTTCGGCGGCAAGCCGGGCGACCGGCCCGTGCTGTCCGAGGCCGATGTGCGCGACATCGTTGTCTTCCTCAAGACCTTGACCGACGGCTACCGCCCGGATCGTCCAAATCGCCCGAGCAGCCCGATGGCCAAGCGCTGATCTGCCAGCCGGCCCGTCCGGCCCGGCCGCGATACCGTGCCGCGCTGTGCAGGCGTGCGCTGCGGTTATCATCGGCGGATTCGTTCTGTTGTGAGACTCACTCCTCTCTATGTCCTGGCTTGCTGACCCGTCCATCTGGATCGGACTCGTGACGCTGGTCGTGCTCGAGATCATTCTCGGCATCGACAACCTCGTCTTCATCGCCATCCTCGTCAACAAACTGCCGCCCGCGCTGCGGGACCGCGCACGCATGATCGGCCTGGGGCTGGCCCTGCTGATGCGCATGGTGCTGCTGTCGATGATGTCGTGGCTCATCACGCTCACCCGGCCGCTGCTGACGCTGGGGCCGGTCGAGCTGTCGGGCCGGTCGATCATCCTGCTGCTGGGCGGCTTCTTCCTGCTGTTCAAGGCGACCTCCGAGCTGCACGAGCGGCTGGACGGCCAGCCCCAGGACGAAAGCCACGGCGCGGGGCAGGGCAAGTTCTGGAACGTGATCGCGCAGGTGGTGATCCTGGACGCGGTGTTTTCGCTCGATTCGGTCATCACCGCGGTGGGCATGGTCAACGACCTGCCGGTGATGATGACGGCGGTGGTCATCGCCATGGGGGCGATGCTGTTCGCGTCGCGTCCGCTGACGGCCTTCGTCAATGCGCACCGGACCGTGGTGGTGCTGTGCCTGAGCTTCCTGCTGATGATCGGTTTCAGCCTGGTGGCCGAAGGGCTGGGCTTCCATATTCCGAAGGGCTATCTGTACGCGGCGATCGGTTTCTCGATCCTGATCGAGTTCTTCAACCAGGTCGCCCAGCGCAATTCCGACCGCTACGAGCGCCGCCGCCCGCTGCGCGAGCGCACTGCCGATGCGGTGCTGAGCCTGCTGGGCGAGCGCCGCGCCGACCACGCCGCCGGCGAAGCGGAAGCCGTCGTACCGCACGCGCCCGGCCAGCCCACGCCCGAGACGGTGTTTCGGCCCGAAGAGCGCAGCATGGTCAGCGGCGTGCTGGGCCTGGCCGAACGTTCGGTGCGTTCGGTCATGACGCCGCGCCACGATATCTCCTGGGTCGATCTGGACGCCGACATCGCGCACACCCGGCAGCTGCTGCTGGCGGTGCCGCACAACCAGTTCCCGGTCTGCCGCGGCGGGCTGGATGACCTGGTGGGCGTCGCCCGCGCGAAAGACCTGATGGGCGACCTGGACACGCGCGGCGCCATCGACGTGGAACGCTCGGTCAAGCCGGCGCTGAAGGTGTCGGACAACATCGGCATCCTGCGCCTGATGGACCAGCTCAAGCGCTCGCGCGGGCGCATGATGGTGGTGACGGACCCGCTCGACGTGGTGCAGGGCGTGGTCACGCCCATCGACGTGCTCGAAGCCATCGCCGGCGAATTCCCGGACGAGGACGAGCGCCCCGGCGTGGTGGAGATCAGCGAAGGCTGCTGGGAAGTGGCCGGCGAGGCCGACTTGCGCCAGTTGGAAGATGTCCTGCACGTCGACTGGCTGCTCGACGAGGGCGGCGATGCGACCAGCCTGGGCGGCTACCTGTTCCGCCAGTGGGACCGCCTGCCCGAGGTCGCCGACACGCTGGTGCGCCACGATCTGCGCTTCGTGATCCTGGAGGTCGGCAGCCGCCGCATCATGCGCGTGCGCATCGAGCGGATGGAAGAGGTGACGGCGCCGGAGGCGGAGGCTTGAGCGGGCGGTCCGGGCAGCCGCTCGCCGCGTCATCGTGCAACGTTCAAGCGCGCGGCGCCGGCGGTCGTCCTCAACCCAGCGGCACCACCCGATCCCCATCCCCGGGCACGCATCCCTGCGCGACCGGCGTCCACCCCCGGTGCACGACCACCTCCTTGCTGTCGTAGCAGAACTCGACGCGCTCGCTGTCGGGCAGCCGTTCCTGGATGAAGCTTTCCAGCGTCGAAGGCCGGCTGATCTTCAGCTTCATGGCAAAGATGTCTTCCTCCGGGTGGTCGTCCACGTGAATCGAGCGGCATATCCCCCCAATCCGGTGGGCGCTTCTTCTTATTTCGCTCAATTTTCGCGGGGAGGGCGTTGCTATGCTCGACCTATGCCCAATCCCCGCGGAGCACGCCATGGCCGAGAGGAAGACCATCGCCGCCATCCATGTGGCCAACGCGCCGTACAACACGCGCACGCAGGTCCGGCCGGACACCACCAACGCGGCCGACGGGACCTGTGCATCGTCGCTCGCAGCCCCGTTGACGGCGTCGAGCACCGGCGATACCGGTAATATCACGCTGGGCCTCCCGCTCATCGGCACCGGCAATGGATGCGAGGATGGCAGCTGACCCCCGCGCGGAGGCGCTTCCCGCTGTTGCGCCCCCGCGTTGTCCTCATTGATTCATGCGCCTGTCTTTTGGCATCACCTCCAAGCTGTTCGTCGCGCTGTTCGCGCTGAGCATGGTCGTCGCGCTCGCAATGGGCGCGGCGGTGCGTTGGCGTTTCGACGCCAACTTTCTCGACTACGTCAACGCTCGCGAGGCCGAGCGCATGGCGGTGCTTGCCCAGAGCATCGAATCGGCCTATGCCGAACACGGCAACTGGGATTTCCTGCACGATGACCGGCAGGCTTGGCACCGCTTGATCCGGCGCGAGATGGGCCGTACCCGCGCCGCGGCATTCGGCGGCACGCATGGCGAGGCCGCCGAGCCGGTGCCTCCCTTTGGCCCGCCGCCGGGCGATCGGCTACCGGGAGGCGTGCCACCCGGTCCGCCCCCGCCCGATGCCGGCGGTCGTCCGCCGCCTCAGCCGCCCGAGGGGGGGCTCGACATGCGTCCGCCTGGCGATGGGCCCGGTATGCATCCGCCCGGTGAAGGGCCCGGCGGCATGCACCCGCCGATCTGGTTGCTCGACGCCGGCCGTACCCCGATTGCCGGCGACGGCCCACCGCCCGGCCCGGGCTCGCAGTGGCATGCGCTTCATCACAACGGCCAGACCGTCGGCTGGCTGGCGACGCCGCAGCGCCTGCACGTGCCCGAGGGGGCCGATCAGGCGTTCCTGGCCCAGCAACTGCGCGCCACCTGGATCATCGCCGCGCTGTCGGTGCTGCTTGCGGCGGGGGTGGCGGTGCTGCTCGCGCGCGGCGTGCTGGCGCCGATGCGCCGCCTGGCCCATGCCACGCGCCGCGTGGCCGAGGGCGATTACGCAGCGCGGGTCGAGGTGCGCTCGCGCGACGAGATCGGCCACCTGGCCGGCGATTTCAACCGGCTGGCCGAGACGCTCGAAGCCAACCAGAAGATGCGCCGCCAACTGACCGCCGACATCTCGCACGAGCTGCGCACGCCGCTGGCCGTCCTGCGCGGCGAGCTGGAAGCACTTGAGGACGGCGTGCGCGCGCTCACGCCCGCGTCGCTCACCTCGCTGCAGGCGGAGGTGGGGACGCTGTCCAAGCTGATCGACGATCTGTACGAACTGTCGCTGGCCGACGTGGGCGCGCTGGCTTTCCACATGGAGGCGATCGACCTGACCGACACCGTGTGCAGCGCTGCGCAGGGGTTCACCTCGCGCCTGATGGAAAAGCGCATTGCCCTGCAGCTCGACCTGCCGACGGGGCCGTCGCGCGATGCGGCCATCCAGGGCGATCCGCAGCGCTTGCGCCAGCTGATGCAGAATCTGCTGGAGAATACGCTGCGCTACACCGATGCCGGCGGCACGCTGCGCATCCACGTGCATCGGGACGGCGCGTGGTGGTGCCTCGACGTTCAGGACAGCGCGCCGGGCGTGCCCGAAGCGATGCTGCCGCGCGTGTTCGACCGGCTGTTCCGCGCCGACCCCTCCCGCAGCCGAGCGCAGGGCGGGGCCGGGCTGGGGCTGAGCCTGTGCCAGACCATCGTGCAGGCGCACGGTGGCACCATCGAAGCCAGACCTTCACCGCTGGGCGGGCTGTGGCTCGCGATCCGCCTGCCGGCGGCCCATTCCTCTGTTGCTGACCATGATCCTGATCGTTGAAGACGAACCGAAGCTTGCCGCGCTGATGGGCGACTACCTGCGTGCCGCCCACTATGAGACCGAATGGGTGGACGACGGCACCCGCGCCGTGCAGCGCGTGCGCGAGACCTCACCGGAGCTGGTGCTGCTCGACCTGATGCTGCCCGGCAAGGACGGGCTGGAGATCTGCCGCGAGGTGCGCGCCTTCAGCGATCTGCCCATCGTCATGGTGACCGCGCGGGTGGAAGAGATCGACCGGCTGCTCGGTCTCGAGCTGGGTGCGGACGACTACATCTGCAAGCCGTTCAGCCCGCGCGAGCTGGTCGCGCGCATCAAGACCATCCTGCGCCGCGTGCAGCGCGGCGGCGCGCAGCCCGAGAGTCTTCTGCAGATCGACAACGCCGCCTATTCGGCCACGCTGCGCGGCCAGCGGCTGGATCTCACCCCGGTGGAGTTCCGTCTGCTGAGCGCGCTGGCCAACGCGCCGGGCCGCATCCTGTCGCGTGCGAACCTGCTGGAGCAGATCTACGACGATCACCGCATCGTCACCGACCGCACCGTCGATACGCACGTCAAGAACCTGCGCCGCAAGATGGAGCTGGTGAGCCCCGGTACGGAGATGATTCACTCGGTGTACGGCGTCGGCTATCGGCTCGACGCCTGAGGGCGTGGGTTCCGGGCGGTCACCGCTTTTCAAGAAGACTTCACGTTTCGCCCACCTTTGGTGCAAGGGCGGCGGCTAGAGTAAAGACATGGCCGGAGCACCCGGCTAACGATCCCCGTTAGGAGTCCAAACCATGTCTGCTGTCACCCCCCGTCGTCACCTGGCCGCCCTTGCCGCCGGCCTGCTGTTGTCCTGTGCCGTTGCCTATGCGCAGAGTTCCGCGCCCGAAGCTGCGCCGCGTCCGCCGATGGCGCCGCACGGCATGCCGCATGCGCCGGGCGGCCCCGGCTTCATGGGGCCGCATCACGGTGGCCTGTTCCTGCATGGCCTGAAGCTGAACGAAGCCCAGCGCGACAAGATCTTCGCGATCGAATACGCTCAGATGCCGGAGCTGCGCGAACAGCGCAAGGCCATCGAGCACGCCCGCCGCGATCTGCGTGAGATGGTGGTGTCCGGCCAGTTCGATGAGGCACGCAGCCGTGCCCTGACCGATACGCTGGGCCGCGCCGTGGCGCGCGAGACGCAACTGCGCGCGCAGGCCGACGCGAAGATCCTGCAGGTGCTGACGCCCGAGCAGCGCAAGCAGATCAGCGACCGCGAAGCCCAGCGCGTGGCGGCTCTGGAAGACGAAGCAGGCCCGCCGCCGCAGCCGATGATGTAATCGCGCGCTGCCGCTGACCGGCAGCCCGCGCTCCGGGGTCGGGTCCGAGACGGGGCCCGGCCCTGGGCCTGTTCCCCCGTTTCTCTCATCCCCCATCCCCCTTGTCCCCGGGGTGGCCCGAGTCGGGCCCTCTGCTCTGCTACCTGCCAACAGCCTTGCCGACGCGCCTTGCAAAGGGCGCGCCCCTTTGCAAGGCGTCCTTTGCGTATCCGGCCCCTGCTCGGGCCAACCTGCGCCCGCTAGCGATACACCACCACCGGAATCTGCGAGTATGTGAGCACCTTGCGCGTTTCATTGCCGATCAGCAGGCGGCCCGTCAGGCTGCGGTGCCCGTGGGAGGCCATGAAGATGACATCGCACGCGTGCCGGCGCGCCGCGTCCAGGATGCCGAGGTAGGGCTCGGCGAACTGCGTGACATCGCTGTCGAATGCAACGCCTTCGTCCTTGGCGCGCTCGGCGATGCGGTCGATGCAGTCCTTGGCGTAGCCCTGCACTTGCTCCATGTAGTGCGCGTAGGGACATTCGCCGGCGCCGCCCGAGTAGGCCATGCTCGGGAATTCTTCGATGCAGGTGTAGGCCGTCAGGCGGCAGCCGGCGGCACGCGCGAGCTTTAGCGCGCCGTCGATTGCCTTGGTGCACTGGGTTGAGCCGTCAGTGGGCAGCAGGATATGGGTAAACACGGCGCTCTCCATGGGGAACCCGCTTCCAAATTACTGCGCCGCACATGCCGGCTCCATCGTGGAAAACGCTAGGCCGCGCCTCGTGTTTTCAGTTGCTGCAGAAAACACGATCGTTCGTTTTTGTGCGTCCGCACCATGACGGGCGCCGGCTTCATGCCCGGTGGATCAGGCAGCGTTCCGGCAGCCTTCCGGGTGATGGATGCGCTCGGTGGAGGCCGGGTGCCTGGCCAGCATGGCCGCCGGCCGGCGCGGGCGCCTGACCAGTTCGCCGCCGCAGTTGGGGCAGATGCCATGCAGCTTGTTCTCCGCGCAGTCTGCGCAGAAGGTGCATTCGTAGGTGCAGATGCGGGCTTCGGTGGAGTCGGGCGGCAGGTCGCGGTCGCAGCATTCACAGCCGGGGCGCAGTGCAAGCATGGGGATCTCCTGGGCAGGTGAGGGAATCGGTCGCGGCGTGCGCATCGCCCTGCCAGGCCTGCCGGTAGCGCGAGGGCGATGCGCCCGCATGGGCGGCAAAGCGCCGGCTGAAATGGGTGGGGCCGGCAAAGCCGCATCGGTCGGCGACGGCGGCCAGCGGCAGCGCGGTATGCCGCAGCAGTTCGCAGGCGCGTGCCAGCCGGCGCTGCATGACCCACTCGTGCGGCGCGATCCCGAACGACACGCGGAACATGCGCGCGAAATGGAATTCGGACAGGTTCGCCTCGCGTGCCAGCATGCCGATCGACAACGGCAGGTGCAGCCCGGCATCGATCATGGCGGCGATGCGCCGGCAGACATGCGGCGCCAGGCCGCCGCGCACCGGCAGCGCGCGCGTGCGTCCCTGGGTGCGCACCAGGTAGGACAGCGTGTCGCTGGCCAGCGCGTTGGCGCGCATGCGGTCGTCGAGGTCGGTCCAGTCGAGCCGGGCGATGCGGGTGCACCAGTGGGCGAGGTGCGGATCTTCGATGAAGGTGCGGTCGCGCAGGGTGAACAGGCGCGGCTCGGCGTCGAGCAGCCGGACGGCATGGCCGGCCAGCGCCTCGGGCGCGAAGTACAGATGCACCAGGCGCATCGGCTGCTTGATCACCCATGCCGATTCGTGTTCGGCCGGCAGCATGCAGACGCGTCCCGGTGCGCCGAACACGTGCGGCAGGTTTTGCCGGTGCGTGGTGTAGCCGCCCTGCAGGTAGACCGACAGCGTGTGGTGCCCGGGCTTGATATAGCGGGCTTCGGCGTGCTCGTTGCGCCAGATGGCGGCGGTGATGCCGTCGCCCAGGTCGGCCACCCGTTCCAGCACGGCGTGCGAGCCGCGCGCGAGCGTGCCGAAGACGCTGGCGTCTGCGGCGACGCGAGGGTCGGCCGGGAGGGAGGCGGAGGTGGGGCGCACGTCCCGATGTTACCAACGATGGCGCGCGCGTGGAGGCCTGGCGATCTGGCTGGCTGTCGTGGCGTCAGCCCGCGCAGAGATGATGCGCCACCGCTGCGGCCAGGCTGGCGCCGTCGACGGGCTGCCAGCCTCCGTCGTTGCCGAAACGCTTTTCGCTGAGCGTCAGCGCGCCCCGGTACAGCTTGGCGCGCGAGACGGAGAACTGCCGCGTGCGGCAGTCGATGGTGTAGAGAAAATCCGCCGTGTCGCCGCGCACGGCACCGAACATGCGCCGCAGCGCGCGCGTGCTGTTCGGGGTGCGGGTTTCGACGCGCACCCATGCGCTCACCGGGCCGCTCGGCATGCGCTGCACGCTGGCGGTATCGAGCGCGGCGCGGCCGTCGGGCTGCATCGGCAGGTCGATCCACCGGTCCGGGCCGGGCGCGGCCGCGACAGTGCCATGCGTTGCAATCAGGAGCGCCGCCGTCAGGGCAACCCGCCAGCGGGCCGGTGTCATCGTGTCTTGGTGCCGGCGGGCACGGGGATGGCCACGGCGTCGGAATGGCTGCACGCCATCGTCACGCCGGCCTTGTCGACATCGACGAGCACGGCCGCCGTTTTTTTGCCGCCGGTCTGGCTGGGCGTGCCGGCCAGGCTGCCGGACAGGCGTTGCATGATGGCCTGGCAGGTCGGGTTCTTGTTGGCTTTCGATTCGGCGGCGGCGCCGGTGGGGGCCGGCGCAACGTCGGGTGCCGGCTGCGAGGTGGAGGCGCGCACGCGCGGCAGTGCCACCAGTGCGGAGAGCAGGGTCATCGCGATCAGCGTGCGTACGGCACGCCGGCGGAATGTCGGAGAAGTCGGTGAGAGTGACGGCATGCGAAACCGGTTGCAATGACTTCGGGGTGCCATCGTGCGGGCAGCACCCGTTCCCGGCATTAACGGCGCGTGTTCGCGAAACTTGATGGAATGCAAACGCATGGCGTGATGTTGTCTGCGCAAAATGCGGCGCGGTCCGGATGGCATCGGCGCTTTCGGGCACCTCCGCCGATTCCGCTCGATTCAGCCAATATAGGCCGGGGATATTTCACGCGCACCTCGTTGCAGCGTCGGCCCGAGAGACGGATGGGACGCGCAGCGGCAAGACGCGGAGATGGCTGAACATAGTCGTCCGCGAAAATAAAAAGGGGAGGGTTTCCCTGCCATTTCCGCCCTTTGTTTTTCGCAGCAGACAACTATCATTCAGGGAGTGGAGTCGCGATCGGCCTGTGCATCGGCCGCCGGCTCGTGCGACGGTTCTCCTCTCTGGAACAGATCGACACGGTCCAGAGACTTCAGCCCGCGCCTCGTCAACTGAGCGCGGGTTTTCTTTTCGTTTCGTTACCCGCGCGGACCGATGCCAGTGTGTCCGCCGCATCGGCAGCAGCGTTTTCCGCCGCTGCGCTACAGTTTCGGGCCAGGCTGCCGTTCATGATCGGATCGGGCGCGCTTTCGCGCCTGGGGCAGTCATGCAGTTCACGCAATCACCACCCCGATGACCCGTTTTACCCCGGCCCTCGCCGGTGCCCATCCTGCTGTCGCAGTCCTCGCACCGGAACCCGCCGCGCGCCCGGCGGATCAGCCCCTGGCCGCCACGCCGACGGATGCGGCGGAATTCGCCACGCTTGCGCGCCTGTCGGCCGACGCCGTGCTGGTGGCGGTCGACGGGCGCATCGTCCAGGGCAACCCGGCCGCCATGCATCTGCTGGCTGCGCCGGCGCCCGAGCGGCTGGTCGGCGTGGAACTGGCCAGCCTGATTCATCCGGACGATGCGGGGCAGGTCATGCCGCGCCTGTCCGGGATCGCCGCCGGCAGCCTGCCCGCGCAACCCATCGAACACCGTCTGGTGCGTGCCGATTTCACCCACGTGCTGGTCACCAGCGAAGCCGCCCGCTGCACGCATGCCGGGCAGCCCGCGGTGATGCTTGTCCTGCGCGAGGCGGGTTCGCGCCATGCGCTCGAACGCAACACCGTGCAGGCGCGCGCCGAGGCGCTGCACGCACGCCGTCTGCTGGCCTCGGAGAATGCCGTGCTTGCGCAACTCGCTTCCAATGCCTCGCTGCCAACCGTGCTGCGCCATCTGTGCCTGTATGTCGAGCAGATTTACCCGAACGCGATGTCGGCCGTGCTGCTGCTCGATGCCGGGAGCCGCACGCTGCGCGTGGCCGCCGCCCCGACGCTGCCGGCCGCCTATGCTGCCACGCTGGAGGGCTCGCCCATCGGCCCCGATGCCGGTGCCTGCGGTTGCGCGGTGTACCTGGGCGAGGCTGCGCTGATCGGCGAGATCGCCACCGACCCGCGCTGGCAGCATGAGCGCACGGCAGCGCTCGCTGCGGGGTTCGCCGCGGCATGGGCGCTGCCGATCCGTTCTTCGCGCGGCGACAAGCTGGGCGTGCTGGCGCTGTTCTATCGCCAGCCGGGCCTGCCGACCGAGGAGGAACAGCGGTTCCTCGACGACATCACGCACCTGGCCGGTGTCGCCATCCAGAAGGACACCACCGAGCGCGGCCTGGCCGAGAGCGAGGAGCGCTATCGGCTGGCGGTCTCGCACCTCAACGAAGGCGTGCTGATCCAGACGCTGGACGGCGTGGTGCTGGCGGCCAACGCCAGTGCGAAGCGCATCCTGCGCGTGCGTCCCGGGCAACTGGTCGGGCGCAACCGCTTCGACATGATGCAGCGCGTGGTGGACGAGCACGGCAAAGATGTCGCGCTCGATGCGCTGCCCTCGAAACTCGTGCGGCAGAGCGGTGAGCCCATCCTCGGACGGATCTACGGCCTGCTGCTGAAAACCGGCGAGCTGATCTGGGCGCGGATGAACATCATCCCGATCCGCCGCCACGGCGATGCGGCACCGACCAGTGTCATGCTGTCGTTCGCCGACATCACCGACTTCAAGCGGGCCGAGCAGCGCCTGCGCCACCTGGCCTCGCACGATGCGCTGACCGGGCTGACCAACCGCAGCTTCTTCATCGCCCACCTGGACAGCGCCATCGAGCGTGCCCGCGACGAGAGCCGCGAGTTGGCGCTGTTCTTCCTGGACCTGGACCGCTTCAAGAGCGTCAACGACACCGCCGGCCATGCCTGCGGCGATACCCTGCTGCAGAGCGCCGCCGCGCGCCTGACCGACTGCATCGGCCCCGGCGACGTGATCGCCAGGCTGGGCGGCGACGAGTTCGTCATCCTGATCGAGCAGCGCGTCGAGGGCAAACGCATCGCACAACTGGCGGAGCACCTGCTGGCGGCGATGCGCGAGCCCTTCGATACCGTCAACGGGCGCTATTACCTGGGCGTGTCGATCGGCGTGGCGCTGTATCCGCACGATGGCATCTCCGGCACCGACCTGCTGCGCTCGGCCGATGCGGCGATGTACCGCGCCAAGCAGAACGGCCGCAACCGCGCGCAGTTTTACACGGCCGAGCTCAATGCGCGCCTGCAGCGCCGTTACCTGCTGGAGACCGCGCTGCGCGACGCGCGCGACAACAGCGAACTGCAGCTCGTCTATCAGCCCAAGTACGATCTGGCCAGCCACCGCATCGTCGGGGCCGAGGCGCTGCTGCGCTGGAACAGCGTCAAGCTGGGAGCCGTCTCGCCGGTGGAGTTCATCCCGGTGGCCGAAGAGACCGGGCTGATCGTGCCGATCGGCGAGTGGGTGCTGCGCCGCGCCTGCGAGCAGGCCGTGGCGTGGTATCAGGCGCTGGGCTACGACTTCCGCATGGCGGTCAACTTGTCGGCCCGCCAGTTCCAGACCGGCGACGTGGTGCCGATGATCGAGCAGACCCTGGCCGAAACCGGCCTGCCGCCCACCGCGCTGGAGGTGGAGATCACCGAAAGCTTGCTGATGGGCGGCGCCGACGAAGTGCGGCCGATGTTCGACGCGCTCACCGCGCAGGGCATCCGCATTTCCATCGACGACTTCGGGACCGGCTATTCGTCGCTGTCGTACCTGCAGCGCTTCCCGATCAGCAACGTCAAGATCGACCGCTCATTCATCCTCGGCATTCCGAGCGACCCCGACTCGGTGGCGCTGACCGAGGCCATCGTTGCCATGGCGCGCGCGCTGGGCATGACGGTCACCGCCGAAGGGGTGGAGGACGCCGACCAGGTGGAGTTTCTCGCCAAGGCGGGCTGCCAGGAGATCCAGGGCTACTACATCGGCAAGCCGGTCACCGCCGAAGGGTTCGACCGGTTGCTGCGGGCCCATCTGGCGGTGGTGGATGCCGGGGTGCGTGCGGTGCTGTGAGCGCCGGGCAGACCGGTTGCCGATAGCGGCGATCGTCGGGCTGTTCGTGTCGCGCTATGCCTACCACGTGATGCTGGCGACCCATCCCGAAGTGCGGCAGGCAACGGGCTTCATGACGCTGTTCAGCTTCACGTTCGGCTTGCTGGGCGGGCTGTTGCTGGCGCGTTCGATCCTGCTGGCCGCACGCACGCCGCGCCTGGCGGCGGCATAGCGCATCGCCCGGCCACGGGCCCCGAAGCGATCGGGCGATCCGGCGATCGGGGTTAACATCCGCGTGTTGCAACCTCGAACCAAGACAGGACGACATGCTGGAACTCGACGGCACCATCTGGCTGCGCGCCGGTGACGACAACTGGGGCGGGCACAGCCGGATCGAACTGCTCGCGCGCATCGGCGAGAAGGGCTCCATCACGGCGGCGGCCAAGGCCGTCGGGCTGTCGTACAAGGCAGCGTGGGATGCCATCGACACCATGAACAACCTGGCCGGCGAACCGCTGGTGGTGCGCACCACGGGCGGCAAGGGCGGCGGGGGCAGCGTGCTGACGCCGCGGGCGCAGCGCCTGATCGAAAGTTTCCGGGTGCTGGAACGCGAGCACCAGCGCTTTGTCGAGCGGCTCGACGCCGCCGCGCAGGCCGCGCACGAAGACGCGGGCCTGCTGCGCCGGCTGATGCTGCGCACCAGCGCGCGCAACGCGCTGTTCGGCACGGTCGGGGCCATCGTGCCGGGCGCCGTCAACGATGCCGTGACGCTGCGCCTGCCGGGCGGCCAGCCGGTCGTCGCCACCATTACCCGCGAAAGCACGCAGGCGCTCGGCCTGCAACCTGGCGCGGACGTGGTCGCGCTCATCAAGGCTCCGGCTGTGATGCTGCTGCGCGGTGCCGGCGAATGGAGACTGTCCGCCGAGAATCAGTTGCCGTGCGTGGTGACGGAGATCCGCGAAGGCGCGGTGCAGACCGAGGTGCGGCTGCGCTTGCGGGATCCTGGTGCCGCTGCCGCGCAGACCGTGCTGGCGGCCATGGCCTCGCGCACCGCAATCGAGGCGATGGCGCTGGCCGAGGGCGTGGAGGTGGTGGCGGTGTTCGAGGCGTCGAGCGTGATCCTGGGCCTGGTCTAGGGCCTGCGCCCGTATTTCCCGTGTTCTCCAGGGCGGCGATCCGCCTTGTCGGCGCGCCTTGCAAAGGGTGCGACCCTTTGGCGGGGTGTCCTCCGCGCATCAGACCCGCTCGGGCCAGCGTGCGCGTTTCATGCGGGAACAGGCCTGGGTGTCAGCCCTGGTTCGCCACCACGGTGAGGTGCGGATACGGCACCACCGTGGCGGCGCCCGGCGCGCGCACCGCGTCGGCCACCACGCGGCCATCGCGCAGTTCGAAGACGTGGTCGCCGAAGATATCCACGTCCGCAGGGTCGTGCGTGATCATCAGCATGGGCACGTTCAGCCGCTGCTGCAGGGCCAGCAGCTCGGCGCGCATGCGCGTGCGCAGCGCCGGATCCAGCGCGGCGAAGGGCTCGTCCAGCAGCAGCATGGCGGGCTCGGCGATCAGTGCGCGGGCCAATGCCACGCGCTGGCGCTGGCCGCCCGAAATCTGCGTGGGGTAGTTGGCGGCCACCGGTCCCAGCTCGAAGGTGTCGATCCAGTGCAGCACGCGCGGGTCGTGCGGCCGGCGCGGCGGGTTGAGCCAGCCGCGCTTGAGGCCGAAGGCGATGTTCTGCGCCACCGTGAGGTGATTGAACAGCGCGTAGTCCTGGAACAGATAGCCGACGCGGCGCGCCTGGGTGGCCAGGTCGATGCGCTCGGCGTGGTCGAACAGGGGGCGGCCGTTGAGCACGATGTGGCCGCGCTCGGGCGTCATCAGTCCGGCAATGGCGCGCAGCGTCAGGCTCTTGCCGGCGCCGGACGGGCCGTAGAGCACCACGCGGCGGTTGTCCGAGCGCAGGATGATATCCAGCGAGAACACGCGCGCCGCGCTGGTCAGCGTTTTCTGGATGGCGATATCGAGGCTCATGCCGGCTGTTCCAGCAGGTTCGGCGAGCGGCCCTGTACCAGCCGGCTGGCAATGACCAGCACGATCACGCAGGTGATCGACGTGATCAGCACCAGGGTGTTGGCGGTGCCGTCGTCGCCGGCCTGTACCGCTTCGTAGATGGCGACCGACAGCGTCTGCGTGCGGCCGGGCAGGTTGCCGGCGATCATCAGGGTGGCGCCGAATTCGCCCAACGCCCGCGCAAAGGCGAGCAGCACCCCGGCGGCAATGCCGCGCGCGGCCAGCGGCAGCGTCACGCGGAAGAACACTGCGGTTTCGGACACGCCGAGCACCCGTGCCGCGGCCTCCAACTGATGGTCGACGCTCTCGAAGGCGGCGCGGGCCGATTTCATCACCAGCGGAAACGCCACCACGGTGGAGGCGATGACCGCCCCCTGCCACGTAAAGACCAGTTGGATGCCCAGGCTGTCGAGCCACGCGCCGACGGCGCCGCGCCGCCCCAGCAGCACCAGCAGGTAATAGCCGAGCACCGTGGGCGGCAGGACCAGCGGCAGCGTCAGCAGCGAGTCCAGCAGGTCGCGCAGGCGGCTGCGCGTGCGGGCGAGCGCATAGGCGGCGGCCACGCCGAGGACCAGGTTGAGGGCGGTCGCCCAGCCGGCCACCTTGAGCGACAGCAGCAGGGGCGTCCAGATCGAAGCAGTCATGTGAAGCAGGTGCGGGCGCGCGGGCGGGCGCCCGGTGGGCAAGTCGAGTGTGTCATGCGCAATATAGAGCCGGCTATAACGGATGGTCAATGCGCCGGGCTTGATGCCGCTCATGAAACACGCGAAATCACGCGTCGCCCCCCGTTTGTGCGGGCGCGGCGGCGCACCCGCGCCGTCAGAAGATCGAGCGCCCGCTGAGGGTGGTCAGCCACTCCAGCGCCTGCAGGCCGGCCAGCGAATTGCCGCTCACATCCAGCCCCGGCGACCACACGCACACCCCGAACTCGCCCGGCAGCACCGCGACGATGCCGCCGCCCACGCCGCTCTTGGCTGGCAGACCGACCCGGTAGACGAAATCGCCGGCCGCGTCGTAGGTGCCGCAGGTCAGCATCAGCGCGGACAGGCGCTTGGCCGGGCTGGCCTCGATCACGCGCTCGCCGCTCCAGGGCACCACGCCGCCGTTGGCCAGGAACAGCACGGCGCGCGCCAGATCCACGCAGTTCATCTCGATCGCGCACTGCCGGCAGTAGGCATCGATCACCGTTTCGACCGGCATGTTCAGGTTGCCGAAGCTGCGCATGAAGTGCGCCATGGCGCGGTTGCGGTCCGCGTGCTCGAGCTCGGACAGCGCCACGCGCGGGTTGTAGTCGATGCGCGGATTGTCGACCAGCCGTCGCATGAACTGCACCATGGCCGTCTCGGCCTGCACGAAGCGCCGGCACAGCACGTCCGTCACCACCAGCGCGCCCGCGTTGATGAACGGATTGCGCGGGATGCCGTTTTCGTGCTCCAGCTGCACCAGCGAGTTGAAGGCGTTGCCCGACGGCTCGCGGCCGACCCGCTGCCACAGCGATTCGCCCTCGAGCTGGAAGGCGAGCGTGCACGCGAACAGCTTGGAAATGCTCTGGATCGAGAACAGCGTATCGGCCTGCCCGACAGTGAACACCTCGCCGCGCGGGGTGACGATGGCCATGCCGAAATCCGTGGCGCTGGCCTTGGCCAGCTCGGGAATGTAGTCGGCCACGCGGCCTTTGCCGAGCCAGGGCCGGATGTCGCGGTGGATGGTTTCCAGGATTGCTTGGTAGTCCATCGGGAGGGCGTGCGGGAGATTGCTGACGGAATGCGGGCTGCGATTCTACAGCGGGCGTGTCCGGCCCGGCATGCGGGCCGCCTCGGAGTGGCCCATGCCACGGCGATCGGTGCTTCGTGTCTTGTCTTGGCCCGGTCTTGTCGCCGGGCCTGCGCAGCGCTCGCCGGACCGTGCGTTGCCGCGCTTGCGCAACCGGCGGCCCCTCCGATGACGTGGTTGGTGTCCCCGCGCATCCGTCCGTTGCCGGACAATGCCGATCCATGGACCTGACGACGACCGAGTTGCGCACCTTGCTGGAGATCACCGGGGCACTCCACGAGCCGTCCGCCGACAGCTTCGTGGACCGCCCCGATGTGGTGGGCAAGCTGAGCGCCTTGCTGCACGCCGATATCGTCGGCCACCTCATCTGGGCCGACCGCGGGCGCCGTCTGCTGGAGCCCGGCGCATGGGGCCGCGACGGACGCATGAACCTGGAGTACCGGACGCACTTCCAAGCGGTCGATCCGATCGCACCCTTGCTGCGCAGTTGCCCGGGGCCGCTGGTGATCGAGCGGTTGATGGAGCGCGGCGCGTTGCAGCGCACCGAGTACTTCGCCGATTTCCTGACCCGCTACCAGGTCTACCCCGGCGTCAGCATGTATTTGGAGGATGCGGACGGCACGCTGCTCGACTATCGTTTCGGCACGAGCGATCCGGCCAAGCGCTTCGGCGAGCGCGAAACGACCCTGCTGACCCTGCTCCAGCCGCACTTGATCAACGCGCAGCGCTTGCGGCAGACCGTACGCGCCGAGCGCGAGGCGGGCCGTGCCGGGGCGGGCGGTTCGCGCTGTCCGTGTTTCCTGCTGGCCCGCGGCAAGCCTGCCCAGCCCGACCGCGCGGCGCTGGCGCTGATGGCGGGCTTGCCCAGGCATGAGCGGGATGCGCTGCTCGATCTCCTGGCGCGGATCGGCGACGGCGCACCGCCCCCGCTGCGGTGGAACGGTTTCAACCTGTGCGTGGAACACATGCCCCCTGGCATCGACGGACAGCCGCGCTGCCAGGTGCATCTGCTGGCCCATACGGCCGGGTCGGCGGCGTGGTTTCAGCAGCGGTTCGGCATGACGCAGCGCGAGGGCGAGGTTTGCCAGCTCATGCTGCAGGGGCGGTCGGACAAGCGCATTGCCCTCGCGCTGAACATCAGCTACTGGACCGTGCGGGCCCACGTCGGCCGCGTGCTGGACAAGCTCGGGGTCGAATCCCGGGCGGCGATCGGCCAGACGGTGCTCAGTGCCGGTCAGCGGGGGCCGGGCGGCGCCACGTAAGGCGGCCCCCACGCCGACCGCGCGATCACCGGGTGGGGATGTTGGCGTGGTTGTCCATCGCTAGCCTTAGCGATAGGCACCCGGCGGCCACCCCCCTTAGCCTAGCGACGAGGAAACCAGACGTACCCAGAACATGAGCGGCCCAGCCCGGAACGAAGCCTTGCAGCGCATGCCAGGCGAGGACACGAACGCGTTGGTCAGGCGCTTTGCCGGCGGCGGGACGGACGCCACGGCCCCGGCCACGGCGCGATGGGGGGCGCTCACGGCATCCCTCGGCGTCATCGTGCTGGATTTTTCCGCGCTCAAGGACGTTGCCGGCGATACGTCTCCCGCGGCGCTGCAGTCGCTGTGCCTGGAGCAGGTGTATGCCATGCTCGACCGCGCGCTCAAGAACGGTGCGCCCCAGGCCGACGCGGGGGCCGCACCGCGGGCGTCGGCCGTTTCCGTTCCCGCTGCCGCCTCCAAGCCGCGGTCGGCGCTCACGCCCCGCCAGCAGGACATTCTCCGCGAAGCCGCCAGCGGCAAGTCCAACGTGGAAATCGCGCGCGCCCTGCAGATCAGCGTGGAGACGGTGAAGACCCACATGCAGCAGATCCTGATGCGGCTCGAGGCCCGCAACCGGACCGAGCTGGTCGCCATGTACCAGCAGGCCGCCCACATCCGTGGGCGGGGGCAGTGAGGCCGGGCCTCGCCTCCCCAATGGCCGTGTGACCGGCCCGCGCGGCCGGCGCCCCTGCGACGGATCGCCAAAGGTCTCGGGCCGGGGACTCCCGTTTCGCGTTCGAGCCAGGGCCGGATCGCGACCCGAAGTGGACGGGCGGTCTTTCATCCGGCCCGATTCCGCGCCTTTGCCCGCATTTGTGATCCGCGCGATTAAAATGACGGCCCCGGCACTGCCGGGCCTTACTCATCGATCCACATCCGGAATCTTTTCGCCAAACGTCACCATGCTGCCCCGTGTCCGAAAACTGCTGCCTGCGTTGCTTGTGTTTCCATTGATGAATGCGGTGGCGTCCAGCCCCACGCTCGACCGCATCAAGGCAACGGGTGCCATCCGGCTCGCCCATCGCGAAAGCTTGGTGCCGTTCTCGTACCTGGACGCCGGCGGCAAGCCGATCGGCTATTCGATGGATCTGTGCATGCGGCTGGTCGATGCCATTCGCGAGAATCTCAAGCGGCCCGATCTGAAGGTGCAGTACCTGCAGGTGACGCCGGCCACCCGGATGGACGCCATCATGAACGGCAAGGCCGACCTGGAGTGCGCCTCGACCAATAACGCTCGCGAGCGCCGCGATAAGGTCGCCTTCACCATCCCGCACTACATCGCCAACGGCCGCATGCTGGTCAAGACCGCATCCGGCATCCATCAGTTGGAAGACCTGCGGGGCAAGACCGTCGTATCGACGCGCGGCAGCGCGAACGGCGACCTCGTGCGCCAGCTCAGCGAGGCGGGCGGGCTGGGTATCACCGTGGTCGAAGCCAGTGATCACGCTGAATCGTTTGCAATGCTGGCCGACGGCAAAGCGCAGGCCTTCGCCATGGACGACGTGCTGCTCGCCGGCATGAAGGCCACCGCCAAGAACCCGGCCGACTACGCGATCGTCGGCAAGACGCAGCAGGTGGTGCCTTACGCCATCATGCTCAGCAAGAACGATCCCGAGTTCAAGAAGCTGATCGATGCGGCGATGGCCCGGCTCATGGAGGACGGCGATGCGGAGCGTTTCTACAAGAAGTGGTTCCAGCAGCCGATCCCGCCGAACAACGTCAATCTCGGCATTCCGATGAGCCTGCTGCTGCGCGATTCGTTCCGCTATCCGACGGACAACGCCGGCAACTGAAGCCGACGCTGCTCGCAATGACCCCGCGGCCGGCTGTCGGTGCCGCGGCGGTCGTCTGCGTTGGATGAAGACGTCTTAACAAATCTCCATCGTCCGGGATATCGATGCCTCACGCATCGTGAGATCGCTGCAACCCGGATGACCCGCCATTCACCCAGCCGATGCCGCGTGCACGTTCGCGCGGCGTCCGTGGGCATCCCCGCGCCCGCCGCTTCTCGTCTTCACGCGGACTGCTGCGGTTAGGAAGTCGTAGACCAGACTTCAATGCGTTTCAGCCTTAAGGCGGCCCAACATGGATGTGCGGCGCCCGCGCTTCCACTAGCATTGCGATCCTCGCCGACCGGCATACGCATGGGTTGGCACCGAGGATCCGGCCGGAACGCCGCACGCCCAAGCCCAAGCCCTGCATGTCCGGCACGCAGGCTGCGCTCGTGGTCGGCCCCAAGGGCGAGGAGATCTACACCGACGGCAGCCGCGTCAAAGTCCACTTTTTCTGGGACCGGCGCGGCAAGCTCGACGGATCGGATTCGATCTGGGTGCGCGTCTCGCAGCCCTGGGCCGGCGCGGGCTGGGGTGGGGCGGCGATCCCTCGCATCGGGCAGGAGGTCATCGTCGCTTTCAACGAGGGCGACCCCGACAACCCGGTGATCGTCGGGCGCGTCTTCAACGGCGAGGCCGCCAACCCTTACCACGGCGACAACGGCCAGACCATGGGCATCCGCAGCCAGACACACAAGGGCGGCGGCTCCAACGAACTGCGCTTCTCCGACGTCAACGGCGCGCAGCAGGTCTACCTGCACGCGCAGAAGGACATGAACACCGTGGTGCAGGATGCCCAGAGCACGCAGGTGCTCAAGGGGGACCGGACCATCCTCGTGGCCACGGGCAACCATGCGACGGAGGTGTCCACCGGCAACCTGAGCGAGGCGATCCAGGGCGACCGCACCACGGTCGTCGCCAAGGGCAACCACGCGACGACCGTCTCGACCGGCGACATGAACGAGACGGTCAGCCTGGGCGACCGCACCATCGTCGTGTCCAAGGGCAGCCAGGCGACCACGGTCTCCGTCGGCAACCTCGCCGATACCGTCACGCAGGGCGACACGACGCAGAAGACGCCCGCCGGCGTGCACACCATCGAGGCCAAGGAACTCTGGATCCGCGTGGGCGGCAGCGGCGGCACGTCGATCCACATGACGGCCGATGCGATCGAACTGCACAAGGGCTCGTCCACGATCCGGCTGGACGGCGGCGAGATCAAGGTGCAGGCGCCCAACACGCACATCAACCCCGACAACGGCTGACCGGCCGCCGCGTCCCCGCAAAACAGAGCAGAACAAGAACCCCGGATGAACACCATGTACCAGATGCAGGAAGGCTCCATGTCGCTGCCCGCCGACTGGATCGACAAGACCATGAACGTCTTTGTCTCCGCCTCCACGGGCACGGAGGGCGTGAGCTTTGTCGTCACGCGGGAGCGTTTGCCGTGGGGCATGCAGTTTGGCGAATACGTGGCCAGCGAGCTGCACAAGCTGGCCAGGCAGGTGCCCGGCTACGAGGCCGTCGGCGGCGGCGAGGCGCAGGTATCCGGCCGCGCCGCCTATGCCCACGAGTACAAGTGGACGAACAACGGCAGCCCGCTGCAGCAGTTGCTGACGATGGTCGAGCATGGCAAGCAGGTGCTGATGCTGACATTCACGGCGCCCGGCGTGCCGAGCCCGAGCCAGAAAGCGCTGGTCGAAGGCGTCATCCAGAGCCTGCGGTTGACCGAACCTGCCTGAGCCGGGGGCGTCCATGGCCGATCAAGACCCGGGCACGCCATCTCCCGCCGAGCCGACCGGCAGCGCCGAAGAACGCCTGGCCGCGCTGCAGACCCTGGAAAACGGCGAGGCGACCAAGCAGTCCCGGATGAAATGGGTGGACGGCGCCAACTACGGCATGCTCGGCGCCGACCTGGGATATGGCGCTTATGCCGCAAGCTCCGCCGCGCTGGGGGCCGGCGCCACCGGTGCCGCTGCCGCGGGCGCCGCGGCACTCGCCGCCGTTCCGGCCGTGGTGGCATTGGGCGGCGCGTGGGTGCTCGGCAAGATCGGTGTCACCAGCAAGCTCGAAGAGGGGTTCGAGTGGGTCGGCGATCAGCTTGGCCTGGCCATCGGCCGGGGCGATCCGCATCCCGCCTGCGTCGGTGACGACATCGCCCACTCGTCGGGCTTCTGGGGCATGGTGGCCGGGCTGGCGGTCGGCGTCGCCATCGGGGCGATGGTGGCGGCGACGGTCGCGACCGGCGGCCTGGCCGGTGCCGTGCTGGTCGGCGCTTGCATGGCGGGCGGGCTGAGCCTGGGCGGCGCGCTGGCCTCGGCCAGCCAGAGCATGGGCAGCAACTGCGGCAAGATCAGCACGGGCTCCGGCAATGTCACCTTCGAGGGCAAGGCCGCGGCGCGCGTGACGGACCTGGTCGCCTGCACCAAGCGCCCGGGGCCCGAGCCGCTGGTGGAAGGCAGCAAAACCATCACGGTCAACGGGCTGCCGATCGTGCGCATCGGCCATTCGACGCATTGCAGCGGCAAGGTCAACTCGGGCCGCAAGAGCATCTGGATCGACAAGACCACCGGCCAGTACGGGCCCAAGAACCCCGAGCTGACCGCCGGCGAGGAATTCCTCGCCGGGCTGCTGGGCGGGCTGGTCGGCGCCAGGATCGGCGGCATGGTCGGCAAGGGCCGGCGCGAGCCGACCGAATCGGCCGAGCGCCAGGGCGCCAAGGACGAGACCACCACGCCCTGCAAGGACCCGATCGACGTGGCCACCGGCGAGATGGTCGATGTCCGCGACGATCTCTCCATTCCCGGCGTCCTGCCCCTGACGCTCACGCGCCGCTACCGGACGCGCTCCGACGACGACGGCCTGCTCGGGCCGAAGTGGTCGGTCAACTGGTCGCGGCACCTGCGCCTGGACGATGGCCGCCTCGTCCGCTTCAACGATGGCGGCGGGCTGACCATCACCTTCGAGGCGCCGGACGCGGTGCTCAACGGCATCAACCTGCGCGAGCCGCGCTACCGCCTGGACGGCACCCGGGCGGAACCGCGCATCCTCGACGACGAGACGCGCCAGGTGCTGGTCTTCGCACCGCTGGCCGACGGCGCCGTCTCGCGGCTGGAACGGATCGAGGACCACAGCGGCAACGCCATCGCCTTCGACTACGACGAGCATGGCCGCCTGATCGCGCTGCGGCACACCTCGGGCTATCGGCTGGCGCTGGCCTACCTCGGCGGCGCGCGCACCGTTGCCGGCATCACGCTGCACGAAGCGTCCGGCAGCACCTGCCCCTTGGTCGACTACGCCTATGACGGCCCGATGCTGGCGCGCGTATCGAGCTTCCAGCACGGCGCGTTCCACTACACCTACGACCACCGCGGCTGGATCACCGGCTGGCGCGACACCGACCAGACCGAGGTGCGCTATCGCTACGACGACGCCGGCTGCGTGGTCGAGACCGGCACCCGCCAGGGCTATCACACTGGCCACCTCGTCTACGAAGACGGCCGCACCCGGGTGCTCGACGCCGACGGCGAATGGATCTACGAGCACAACGCCGAAGGCCTCGTCACGCGCGAGATCGATCCGCTGGGCAACAGCACGCAACGCGAATGGCGGCTCGGCCGACTGGTCTCGGAGACCGATCCGCTGGGCCGGCGCACCGACTTCAGCCATGACGCGCTGGGCAAGCTCACCGGCGTGCGCGAGCCTTCCGGCGCGCTCACGCAATTCCAGTACGACTCGCAGCGCAGGCTGGCCGGGGTGACCCTGCCGACCGGAGACCGTGTGGCGCTGGAGTACGACAAGCAGCACCGCCTGATCGCCCGTACCGAACCCGACGGCACCATCAAGCGCTACCGCTACGGCGAGCACGGCGAAGTCCTGCGCGTGGTGGACGGCGAGCGCGAAACCCGCCTCGACTACGACGACCAGCTCCGCCTCGCGGCCACGCGCCTGCCGTCGGGCGCGAAGCTCGGCACGCGCTTCGACGCGCTCGGGCGGCTGCTGGAAGAAACCGATCCGGACGGCAACGCGACCCGCTACGACCATACGCCCGGCCTGCAGAACCCGCGCGGCAACGTCGCGCAGACGACGCTGGCGGACGGCACCGTGCACCGCACTGCCTGCAACAGCGAAGGGCTGCCCATCGAACGGACCGATCCGCTGGGCCGGACCACGCGCACCACCTACGGCCCGTTCGACCTGGTGACCGCCACCATCGACGCCGCCGGTCACGCGACGCGCTTCGAGTACGACCACGCCACGCGGCCGACCCGCATCGTCAACGCCCTGGACGAGACCTGGGAATACCGCTACGACGCCGCCGGCCGACTCGCCTCGGAAACCGACTGGGGCGGGCGCACCACGCATTACGCACGCGACGCTGCCGGCCACCTGATCGCCGCGACGGTGCACGGTGACACCACCCACGTCACGCGCTTCCGCTACGACGGCAACGGCCGCCTGATCGAAGAAGACCAGCACGGCCACCTGCTCAGGCATCTCTACGACGCGCTGGGCCAGCGCACCCAGCGCAATACACCGCACCGCGCGACCCGCTATGGGTACGACGCGTTGGGCGCGCTCACGCAGGTCGGCGCACTGACCATCCAGCGCGACGGCCTGGGCCGCGAAACCGGCCGCCAGGCGGGCGACTTCATCGCGCAGCGCCGCTACGACGCCGTCGGCCGCCTGCTGCGCCAGGCCGCCGGCCCGCGCGCCGCGTTCGACGCCCTGCAGACGGACCCGGTGCAGGCGCTGCAGCAGCTCACCCGCCAGAACTACCGTTACGCCGCCGCCGGCCAGCTCGCCCAGGTCGAAACCGATGCCGACCGCTTCACGTACCAGCACGACGCACGGGGCCAGGTCACCGCGGTCGGCAGCATGCGCCAGCCGGCCGAGCACTACACCTACAACGCGACGCAGAACATCGCCGCCCACGGCCGGCAGGGCCAGATCGACGCTCGCCACTACCTGCCCGGCGGCCTGCCCGAGCGCGTCGGCCACACGCGCTACCGCTACGACGCCCGCGGCCGCACCATCGAAAAGACCGTCGAATCAGGCTGCCCGCTCAGCGGCCTGCGTTTGCGGCGTGTCGGCCGGCACACTGACCGGCGCCCCGATGGCCGGCGCCGCCGCTCCCGTTTTCAACGCCTCCATGAACGCCTCGGGCTCGGCGCCGCCCAAATGCCGCAGAGCGCTGATGAACGGCATATCGAAGTAATCGTTCTCCAACGTCGTCTTCGCGTCGTCGTCCGCATCCATGGCGGTCGCCAGCCGCATGGCTTGCGCGAATGCCGGCTCGCCGATCAGCTTGATCTCATCGTTTTCGGACAGGTCGATGATGGCCGCCAGCGCCTGCTTGAGCGTGCCGATGTCGTCCTTGGCGTCCGCCTTGACGGCGTCGAAGCACTGGGCGAAGTGCTCGGTGATGTTGTCCGGGCAGGTTTGCTTGAACCGCTGGATGACATCGGCGGCATCGCCGCATACCTGGGCGTTGTCTTGCTGGAATGCCGCTTTGCCCTCGCCGTAGATGAAATGCACGGCCTCCTGGTAGAAGGGCTTGGCGCGGGCGAGCCGTTCGTTCAGGTGCGTGACTTCCGCCTCCAGCGCCTGCATCGTGACGGGCGTGTGATTGACAAACAGACTGGTCACGTTGAGGAACAGCTCGCTCGGATCGGCCTCGATCTTGACGATGTGGGCGGCGATCTCGGCGGCCGTGTGGCCGATGTAGTTCAGGCCGTTGACGGCCCGCAGGCTGGCCTCGCTCAGCGTGCCGAGCAGGATGCCCTGGGGATCGGGGTTGCCCAGTTCCTCGCTGAATTCGCGCCGGACGGTCTGCCGGATCGACTCGTCCTGCTCGCAGGCGCCGTTGCTCTGGATGACGAGCTTGCGGCGCTGGCTGTTGGCGGCGACCAGTTGCAGGCCCGCATCCTCCGTGTTCACCATCATCATGGCCGCGCCGCTGGCGTTGACGGAATGCCGCATCGCCTGTTCCAGCAGGGCGCGGTTCGGCTCGGTCCGTTGATCCTCGGGCAGGGCGTTGTACAGGTGCGCGACGATATCCGCGTCTTTGGGCAGTCCCAATTGCTCGTGCGCATAGTCCCGGATCGAGCGGGAGGTGAAGTGCGCGTTGTCGTAGAGATCGGCGGGAAGCCATGCCTCCCGGCTCTCCCGGGCGATCGGCGAGCCGGCGTGGGCTGGGGCAGGTTGGGTGGCTTGGGCGACCGCCGAGGTGGTCGAAACCGGTAGCTGTGCGGTCCGGAAGCCGGGCGACGGCAGGCCGGGCTGCGCCGGTTCGAGCGATTCGAGCCCTTCGGTGGACGGCTGGCGTGCTGCGCGCGGCAGGTTGCCGATTGCGTCTGGAGCGCGCTTTCTCGGGGAGCGGACTGTTTCGGTCTGCGCCGTGGCGGTGTGATCGCCGGTGGCATCGGGGGAAAGCGTTGCTGGCGGGACAAGCGGGGTGGTGATTCGACCTGCATCCATGTCGTGAGAGCGCTGCGTTGTGAGGAAAGCCCGCGATTCTCGGCGGTGGATGAGGGTTTTCCCGTTTTGGCGCTGCGAATGGAGGGGGCCGAAAGCGAAGCCGGGTACGCGTCGCGGGTATTGGAGCAAGCCGCTGCTAAGGCGGTGGCGACATGCCCGGCGGCCCATCTGCAACGGCGGTGGCGACCGGAAAAGCGGCGCATTGCCGACCTGCGCGACGGCTTCAACGCAAGAAGGGTGGGCAGCCGGGTTTTGCCGGAAGCGGACATTTGCCCCCTCCCATTGGCTTCCTCCGCCGGCCTTGTTTCGATCTAATAATTCGACTATATTGGAAATATGGAAGAAAATGATGTCATCCGTTCCCTGGCTGCCCTGGCTCACGGCCTGCGCCTGCGGGTATTCCGCATGCTGGTGGTCACCGGTCCGGCCGGCCTGACGCCCGGCGCCATTGCCGAGCAGCTCGGCGTGCCCGGTGCGACGCTGTCGTTCCACCTCAAGGAGCTCATGAACGCGCAGCTCGTGACACAGGAGCGCGACGGCCGCAACCTGATCTACCGCGCCGCGTTCGACCACATGGACGGCCTGCTGGGTTTTCTGACCGAGAACTGCTGCCAGGGCGAGGCCTGTCTCGGCCCCGGCACCACCGCCTGCAAATGCTGATGGAGAGGGCTCATGAAGCGATTCCACGTACACGTGCACGTTGACGATCTCGGCAAGAGCATTGCCTTCTACACCAAGCTGTTCGCCGCCGAACCCACGCGGGTGGAGGGCGACTATGCCAAGTGGATGCTGGACGATCCGCGCATCAACTTCGCGATCTCCACGCGCGGCAGCCAGGTTGGCGTGGACCACCTGGGCTTCCAGGTGGACGATGCCGCCGAGCTGGTCGAGCTGAAGTCGCGTGCCGAAGCGGCCGGCATGGCGCTGCTCGATCAGGGCGAAACCACCTGCTGCTACGCGCGCAGCGCCAAGCATTGGGTGACCGATCCGCAGGGCATCGCCTGGGAGCATTTCTGCTCGCTCGGCAGCATTCCGGTGTTCGGCGAAGGCCGGCCGGAAGCGGCGGCAGCCGATGGCTCGGCCTGCTGCGCACCGCGTGGCGCGCCGATCGGCGTGGCGGTGACATCCTCCGGCACTTGCTGCTAGGTGCGCTGCCATGACCACCAACGTTTTGATCCTCTGCACCCATAACTCCGCACGCAGCGTGCTGAGCGAGGGCATGCTGAACCATTGGGCGCGGATGCTGGGCAAGGATGTGCGTGCCTATAGCGCCGGCAGCGCACCCAGCGGCCGCCTGAATCCGTTTGCGCTGGAAGCCCTCGCCAATGCCGGTGTCGACACCACGGGCTATCGCAGCAAGAGCTGGGATGCGTTCTCTGCCGAGGGCGCGCCGCGGATGCACATTGTCATTACGGTGTGCGACAGCGCCGCGGCGGAGCCATGCCCATACTGGCCGGGCAGTCCCGTCAAGGTGCACTGGGGCTATGCCGATCCGTCCAACGCACCGGGCGGCGACGAGGGCAAGCGCCAAGCCTTTGAGTTGACACGCCAAGCGATCGGGTACCGCATGCTGCAACTGCTCATGCTGCCGCTGGACACGCTGAGCAGCGCTGAGCTGCAGACCCATCTCGAGCGCATTTCCGTGAGCTGATGGCCATGACCGATCTGCGGAATCGGCTCCTTGCCGAAGCGTTGGGGACTGCCTTGCTGCTGGCTGTTGTCATCGGCTCCGGCATCATGGGCGAGCGGCTTGCGGGCGGGAACGCTGCGGTGGCGCTGCTCGCCAACACGGCGGCCACGGTTGGCGGCCTCTACATCCTGATCGAGCTCTTCGGTCCGATCAGCGGCGCGCATTTCAATCCGGCGGTCAGTGCGGTGATGGCGGTGCGGGGCGAGTTGCCTCGCACGGCGCTGGCTCCGTATATCGCAGCCCAATTGGTGGGGGCGGCGCTGGGCGCATGGCTGGCGCATGCGATGTTCGACCTGCCTGTCCTGCAGCTTTCCACCAAGGTGCGCAGCGGGACGGGGCAATGGATTGCCGAGGCCGTGGCGGCGGCCGGCCTTCTGCTGGTGATCTTGCGGGCGCCGGGCGGACGCGCGTCTTCGATGGTGGCGGCCTATATCGGCGCGGCGTACTGGTTCACGGCCTCCACGTCCTTTGCCAATCCGGCGGCGGCGTTCGGGCGCATGTTGAGCAATAGCTTTGCCGGCATTGCGCCGGGGAGTGTGCCGGCTTTCGTCATCGCGCAGTGTGTCGGGGCCGCGCTCGGACTTCTGTTGCATGGCTTGCTGGAGCCGCGCCCAACGCGGTGTCGTCGGCCAGATATCATCGAGTCTTCTAGCAGCAAGCACTAGCGCCTCAGTAGAGGCTCGACCGTTGATGACCCGCTTGGACGATGTCCGGGCCCGGTCCGACTCACGTCAGAGCGGCAACAGCGCAGACCGGGCGGCGGCCAGCACTTCGCGGCTCAATCCATCGAGCAACGCCGACGCCGCGCGTGCGTACTGCCAGTGAAGCGGTACGTCCAGCGGCGTGTCCGGCACCAGCTCGACCAGCGATCCGTCTTCGAGATGCGGGGCGATCAGCGCCTGCGGATGCAGGCCCCAGCCCATGCCGGCTACGGCTGCCGTCACAAAGGCCTGCGGCGAGGGCAGCGTGTGGCGCGGCAGCTCAACGTGCCGGTGGCACAAGCGCCGCGCCCAGCGTGCCTGCAACGCATCTTTGGTGTTGAACATCAGGCTGGGCGCCTTGGCCAGGCTGCCGGCGCCCACGCCGTCGGGGAAATGGCGCTGCACGAACGCCGGGCTGGCGGCGGCCAGGTAGCGCATGGCACCCAGCGGGCGGCTGTTGCAGCCCGCGGCAGGGCGGGCAGTGGCCGTGACGGCGGCCAGCACGGCGCCGCTGCGCAGCCACTCGGTGGTGTGGTCCTGGTCATCCACCGCCACCTCCATCAACACGGGATGATCCGCGCCGAAGGCCGCGATGGCCGGGGCCAGCCAGGTGGCCAGGCTGTCGGCGTTCACCGCGATCGGCAACGCGACCGGCGCAATGCCCTGCGGGGCAAGCGCCGGCAGCGCCCCTTGCAGCGCTTGCTCGAGCAGCCGCACGTGGTCAACGTGCTGGCACAGTCGTCGCCCCGTCTCCGTGGCCCGGCAGGGCTGATCGCGCACGACCAGCGCACAGCCCACGCGCTCTTCCAACTGCCGGATGCGCTGCGAAATCGCCGACGGCGTGACATGGAGCGTGCGGGCTGCACGCTCGAAGCTGCCTTCCCGAACCACTGCAGCCAACGCGGAGAGTGCGGAATAGTCCAGCATCGTGGATAAGAAAAACTGAATTGGATGAAGAAAAGATAGTTTGTCTTCATCCGGTGGCGACGGCAAGATCGACGCATGGATACCTTGCTTGCCACCTCCTCGTTCCCCCTGTCCGTTTCCCTCCAGGGTCTGGCCCTGAGCCTGGGGCTCATCGTCGCCATCGGCGCGCAAAACGCTTTCGTGCTGAGGCAAGGGCTGCGCCGTGAGCACGTGGGCAGCGTGGTGCTGTTCTGCGCCCTGATGGACGCCTTGCTGATCGCCGCCGGGGTCTCGGGCATGGCCCAGGCGCTGGGGGAGCGGCCCGGCCTCGCGCGTGCGCTGGCGCTGGCCGGTGCCATCTTCCTGGCGGCGTATGGATGGCAGGCACTGCAGCGTGCCAGGCATTCAAGCGAGCTGAAAGCGTCCGCGGGCGGCGATGGCCTTAGCCGGCGTGCCGCGCTGGCCCAGGCGGCTGCCTTCACGCTGCTCAATCCCCACGTCTACCTCGATACGGTGCTGCTGGTGGGCAGCATCGGCGCCCAGCAACCGGGCGCCTTGCGCGGTTGGTTCGTGGCGGGCGCAAGCTCTGCCAGCCTGTTCTGGTTTGCGCTCCTGGGATTCGGCGCGCGCTGGCTGGCGCCCTGGTTCGCCAGGCCGCGGGCCTGGCAGGTGCTGGATGGCCTGATCGGCACGACCATGTTCGCACTGTCGGCGCTGCTGGTACGTCACGCCTTCAACGGATTCTGAGGCTTGCGATACCGGCGCGCGCGGTAAGCCGGCGGCGCTTGGGCCGGCAATGTCCGGTTGCCGGCCTTAAGTTGGCTGCTTGGGAGTGCGGATCCCCGGGACGGTCCGTGAGATTTCGCGGGTGCCGCACAATGCCCCCGTGTGCCTATCATCGCTGACCTTGAGATCAATCGGCAGACGGGGAGACGGGAGTGGCCCCCCAAAAAAAGCGCGGCCGAAGCCGCGCTGAACATTGCTTGCCGCTGATCCGGCCTATCGCTGTGTCACTGTGGTCTGCGCCGGCGGCAGATCGCCCCACCCGCCGCCCAGCGCCTTCACCAGCCCCACCGTCGCATTCACGCGCCCGCCCGACAGTTGCACCGCCACGCGCTGCGCCGACAGCATGTTGCGCTCGGCATCGATCACGTCGAGGTAGTTGACCGAGCCCGCGTTGTAGCGCGTGCGCGAGAGCTGTGCGGCGCGCGTGGAGGCGCGCACGGCGTCGTCCTGCACCTTGGACTGGTCGGCCAGCAGGCGCAGGTCCGAGAGGTTGTCTTCCACCTCGCGGAAGGCCACCAGCACGGCTTCGCGGTAGTTGGCGACGTTCTCTTCGTACGCGGCGCGGGCCTGCTTGACGCCGGCGCTGCGCGCGCCGCCGTCGAAGATCGGCAGCGACAGCGCGGTGCCCACCAGCGGGCCGAGGAGCCACGTGCGGCTGCTCCACTTGAGCAGATCGCCGAGGTCATGCGATTCGAAGCCGAAACCGCCCGTGAGCTGCAATTGCGGGAAGAACGCCGCGCGTGCCACACCGATGCGCGCATTGGCCGCGGCCATGGCGCGCTCGGCGGCGGCCACGTCGGGGCGGCGCTCCAGCAGGGCGGAGGGCAGGCCGGGCGGCACGCGCAGGTCGGCGGCCTGCAGCGGGGTGGCGGGCAGGGTGAAGCCCGAGGGCGCCTTGCCCAGCAGCGTCGCCAGGGCGTGCTCCAGCACGGCGCGGCGGCGTGCCACGTCGATGCGCTCGGAGCGGGCGGTGGCCAGTTCGGCATCGGCGCGGGCGACGTCCAGCTCGCCGATGTCGCCGGTGTTGAAGCGGCGCTGCACCAGCTTGAGCGCCTCTTCGCGGCCGACCACGGTGCGCGCGAGCAGGGCCTCTTCGGCGTCGAGCGTGCGCAGGCTGAAGTAGGTCTGCGCCACATCGGCCTGCAGCGACAGGCGGGCCGCGCGGTACAGCGCTTCCACGCGCTCGGCGTCGGCATCGGCGGCGCTCACGCTGTTGCGCACGCGGCCGAACAGGTCGGCCTCATACGCGACGGTGGCCTGGGCGCGCCAATAGGTCTGCGGCTGCACCGGCGCACCGACCGGCAGTCCGGCCGATGCCGCGGAGGCGCGCTGGCGCGTCGGGCCGAAGCCCGCATCCAGCTCGGGGAAGAGCGCCGCCCGGTTGGACTGCACGATGGCCCGGGCCTGGCTGACGCGCGCGGCGGCGGCGGCCAGCGTGGGGCTGGCCTCGGCGGCCTGGGCTTCCAGGCTGTCGAGCGTGGCGTCGTTGAAGCGCTTCCACCATGCGCCGTCGGCCGGCATGGAGGGTTCGGCGGTCTTCCACTTGCCTTGCTCGCCGGCGGCCAGCGGAGCGTCGGCGGGCTGGGCGGCTTCCTTGAAGGCGCCCGGGGTGCCCACGTCCGGTTTCTCGTAGGTCGGCGCCAGCGAGCAGGCCGCGAGGAACAGCGCGGCGGCCAGCGCCAGCGGGGTCCAGCGGCCCGGCCGCGCGGGCCGGCCGGGGTGTTGTGTGAACGCGTTCATGTCGATCCGTGATCCGTGATGCGTGATTAGGGTTGGCCGGAGGGCAGCGGCAGGGCCGTGCCGTCCGCGTCCAGATCCAGGCCGGGGGCGTCTTCCGAGCGGCGGCGGCGCGAGGCCAGCGTGCGCAGCACCACGTAGAACACCGGCGTGAGGAACAGGCCGAACAGCGTCACGCCCAGCATCCCCGCGAACACGGCCACGCCCATGGCATGGCGCATTTCCGCGCCGGCGCCGGTCGACATCACCAGGGGCACCACGCCCATGATGAAGGCGATCGACGTCATCAGGATCGGGCGCAGACGCAGGCGGCAGGCCTCGATGGCGGCTTGCACGATGGAGCGTCCTTGCAGTTCCAGTTCGCGCGCGAACTCGACGATCAGGATCGCGTTCTTGCACGCCAGCCCCACCAGCACCACCAGTCCGATCTGCGTGAAGATGTTGTTGTCTCCGCGCGAGACCCACACGCCCAGCATGGCGGCGAACAGGCTCATCGGCACGATCAGGATCACCGCCAGCGGCAGCGTCAGGCTCTCGTACTGCGCGGCCAGCACCAGGAACACCAGCAGCACGCACAGCGGGAAGATCCACACCGCGGAGTTGCCGGCCAGGATCTGCTGGTACGTCAGGTCCGTCCACTCGAAGCGCACGCCCTTGGGCAGCACCTCGTGCGCGATGCGCTCGGCCGCGGCCTGGGCCTGGCCCGACGAGAAGCCCGGCGCCGGTCCGCCGTTGATGTCGGCGGCGGTGTAACCGTTGTAGCGCACCACCATGTCGGGCCCGAAGCCTTGCGACACGCGCAGCAGGGAAGACAGCGGCACCATCTCGCCATCGGCATTGCGGGTCTTGAGCTGCAGCATGTCCTCGGCATGGGCGCGGAACGGCGCGTCGGCCTGGACCTTCACCTGGTAGGTGCGGCCGAACCGGTTGAAGTCGTTCACGTACAGCGAGCCCAGGTAGATCTGCATGGTGTCGAACACATCCGTGACCGGCACGCCGAGCTGCTTGGCCTTGACGCGATCCAGGTCCGCGTTGAGCTGCGGCACGTTGATCTGGTAGCTCGAGAACGACGGGCCCAGCTCCGGCGTCTGGCGCGCCTTCTGCATGAAGGCCTGCGAGGCGGCGAACAACTGCTCGTAGCCGACCGAGCCGCGGTCCTCCAACTGCATCTTGAAGCCGCCCACCGTGCCGAGGCCCTGCACCGGCGGCGGCGGGAACACGGCGATGAACGCATCCTTGATGGCACCGTACTGCTGGTTCAACTGGCCGGCAATCGCCCCGCCCGACAGGTCGGGCGTCTTGCGCTGGCTGAACGGCTTGAGCGTGACGAACACGATGCCGGCGCTCGGGCTGTTGGTGAAGCCGTTGATCGACAGGCCGGGGAAGGCCACGGCGCTTTCCACGCCGGGGTGCTTCAGGGCGATGTCCGACATGCGGCGGATCACGTCTTCGGTGCGGTCCAGCGAGGCGCCATCGGGCAACTGCGCGAAGCTCACCAGGTACTGCTTGTCCTGCATCGGCACGAAGCCGCCCGGCACTTTGTTGAACAGCACGGCGGTCAGGCCGATCAGCGCGACGTAGATGCCCAGCATCAGCGCCTTGCGCCCGATCACGCGCGAGGTGCTGCGGCCATAGGCTTCGGAGGCCGCGCCGAACACGCGGTTGAACGGGTGGAAGATCCAGCCCAGGCTCTTCTCCATCACGCGCGCCAGCCAGTCCTTGGGCGCGTCATGGCTCTTGAGCAGCAGGGCGGCCAGCGCCGGCGACAGCGTGAGCGAGTTGAACGCGGAGATCACCGTCGAGATCGAGATCGTCAGCGCGAACTGCTTGTAGAACTGGCCGGTCAGGCCCGTCATGAAGGCCAGCGGCACGAACACGGCGATCAGCGTCAGCGCGATGGCGATGATGGGGCCGCTGACCTCGCGCATGGCCTTGTACGTGGCCTCGCGCGGCGACAAGCCTTCGGCGATGTTGCGCTCGACGTTCTCCACCACCACGATGGCATCGTCCACCACGATCCCGATCGCCAGCACCAGCCCGAACAGCGACAGCGCGTTGATCGAGAAGCCGAACATCAGCATCAACCCGAACGTCCCGATGATCGACACCGGCACCGCCAGCAACGGAATGATCGACGCGCGCCAGGTCTGCAGGAACAGGATCACCACCAGCACCACCAGCGCCACCGCTTCGAGCAGCGTGTGCGTGACCGCCTCGATACTGGAGCGGACGAACTGCGTCGGGTCATAGACGATGCGGTAGTCCACGCCTTCGGGGAAGTCTTCCTTGAGCTCGGCCATGGTCTTGCGCACGTCGTCCGAGATCTGCAGCGCGTTGGAGCCCGGCGCCTGGAAGATCGGGATCGCCACCGCCTGCTTGTTGTCCAGCAGCGAACGCAGGCCGTACTCCGAGGCGGCCAGTTCGATGCGGGCCACGTCGCGCAGGGTAGTCACCGCGCCGTTGGGCGAGCTCTTGAGGATGATGTCGCCGAATTCCTGTTCGGTCTTCAGGCGCCCCTGCGCATTGACGGACAGTTGCAGATCCGTGCCCGGCACCGACGGCGAGCCGCCGATCACGCCGGCGGCCACCTGCACGTTCTGGTCGCGGATGGCGCGCACCACTTCATTGGCGGTCAGCCCGCGCTCGGCCACCTTGTTCGGGTCCAGCCACACGCGCATCGAGTAGTCGCCCGAGCCGAACAGTTGCACCTGGCCCACGCCGTTGATGCGCGCCAGGCGGTCCTTGACGTTGAGCACCGCGTAGTTGCGCAGGTACGTCATGTCGTAGCGGTCGTTGGGCGACAGCAGGTGGACCACCATGGTCAGGTCGGGACTGCTCTTGATGGTGGTCACGCCCAGGCGCTGCACCACGTCGGGCAGGCGCGGCATGGCTTGCGAGACGCGGTTCTGCACCAGTTGCTGGGCCTTGTCCGGGTCGGTGCCCAGCTTGAAGGTCACCGTCAAGGTCAGGTTGCCGTCGCTGTTGGCCTGCGACTGCATGTAAAGCATGTTCTCGACGCCGTTGATCTGCTCTTCGAGCGGCGAGGCGACAGTCTCGGCGATCACCTTGGGGTTGGCGCCCGGAAACTGCGCGCGCACCACCACCGAAGGCGGCACGACCTCGGGGTATTCCGAGATCGGCAATCGCCAGATCGAGATGATCCCGATCAGCAGGATCAGCGTGGACAGCACACCCGCGAAGATCGGGCGGTCCACGAAGAATTTGGAGAAGTTCATGGCGTTGGGCGATGAGGTTCGGCCGTGCGTGCGCGATCAGGCCCGGTCGGCCGGGAGGCGCTGCGCGGCTGCGGTCTTGGCGTTTGCGGGCCGGGCCTGCGGCTCGGCCTTGGCGGCCGGGGCGGTGGCAGGCGCCGGCGCGGCGGCTTCGGCGGTGTTGCGGGCACTGGTGTCGGCGTCGGGCTGCGGCGGCGTGCCGGGGCGTACCGCGCGCTTGGCCACCAGGCTGTCCATGGTCACCGCGTTGGGTGTCACGGGGTCGCCCGGGCGCACGCGCTGGAGGCCGTTGACGACAATGCGCTCGCCCACCTTCAGGCCGGCCTTCACCACGCGCAGACCGTCCACCGATGCACCCAGCGTGACGGCGCGGTAGCTGGTCTTGTTGGCGGCATCGACCACCAGCACGAACTTCTTGTCCTGGTCGGTGCCGACCGCCTTGTCGCTGATGAGGACGGCATCGTGCGGGGTGCCGCTGCTCATCTTCACGCGGGCGTACAGGCCCGGCGTGAGGCGCCCGTCGGCGTTGTCCACCGTGGCGCGCACGCGGATGGTGCCCGAGCGCACGTCGAGCCGGTTGTCGACCGACTGGATCACGCCTTCGCGCGTGTAGCCGTCTTCATTGGCCAGGCCGATGTAGACCGGCGTCTTGCCGCCGTGGGCGGCGTTGGCGGAGAAGCGCAGGTAGGTCTGCTCGTCCGCATCGAACGCCGCGTACATCGGCGAGACCGACACCAGCGTGGTCAGCACCGGCGCGGCGCCGCCCGTGGCGACCACGTTGCCGACCGTGATCTCGGCGCGCGACACGCGGCCCGCGACCGGCGCCACGATGCGCGTGTACTCCAGGTTCAGCCTGGCGGCGTCGAGCGCGGCGGCGGCGCCCTGCAGGTTGGCCTGCGCTTCGCGCGCGGCGTTTTCCTTTTCTTCGAACTCGCGGCGGGCGATGGCGTTGTCGGCCACCAGCTTCTGCGCGCGGTCCAGTTCCGACGCGGTGTAGGCCACGCGCGACTTGGCGGCCGTCAGCGCGGCCTGCGTGCGGGCAACTTCGGCGGCGTAGGGACGCGGATCGATGGTGAACAGCGGGTCGCCTTTCTTGACGATGCTGCCGTCCTTGAAGTGCACGGCCACGATGGTGCCGCCCACCAGCGGGCGGACTTCGACGCGCTCGACGGCTTCCAGGCGGCCGGAGAACTCGTCCCACTCCGTGATGTTGCGCGCGATGGCCGGCGCGACATCCACCGGCATGGCGGCCGGCACAGCGGCCGGCTGCTGCGATGCGCCGGCATTGGAGACAATGCCGTAGGTGCCCACGGCCGCAGCGCCGATCACGGCGGCAACCGACAGGGCGAGGGTGCGTTTGGACAGGCTCATGATGACTCTCGATTCGTTGGGGATCAGCAAAGAGGAAAGGTGAAACAGCGTCTGGCCGCGGCATGGCAGGCATGCGCGTGGCTTCGCACTCCGTTTGTTGTCATGGGATGGGGGATCTCAGCCAGGCGTCTCCTCGGTGGTGCCCGATCGGAGCGATGCGGCCTGGGTCGCAGGTCTACGTTGCCCCGAGATTGGAATACAGCGTCGGTCGTCGATAAAGCTCGCTCAACCGCATGCCGTGTTGAGCGCAATTCATCAAAAAGCGGCACTCACCCAGCCGGGCTTCGGGCCGTGCGGGCATCGCCATGTCAGCCGGACACCTCATCGGCCGCGCCGGCGTGGCGTGTCCGGCCCGCGCGCGCACGGCGCTTGCGCGGCGCGGCCGGGCGGGTCAGCCCCAGGTGCCAGCGCAGGAAACAGGTGATCTCGTCCAGCGTTGCGTGGTCGGTGGCGATGGAGTCGTGGCAGACATCGGCCACACGCACGACCTGGGTCGCCACGCCCGCCTCGATCAGCGCGCTGGCGTAGCGTTCGGCCTCGGTGCGCAGCAGGTCTTGCGGCGCGGTCAGCAGCAGGGCCGGCGGCAGGCCGTGCAGGCGGCGCGATTCCACCGGCGCGGCGTACGGGTGCACGCGCTCGGTGGGGCGCGGCAAGTACTGCCGGTAGCAGGCGGCGCAGGCCTCGGCCGAGTTGTCCGCATCGGCCAGGCGATCGGGGCGCACGCGCGCCATGGTCGGATCGAGCATCGGCGCGATCAGCACCTGCGCGCGCAGGTTCGGCCCGCCGCGGTCGCGCGCGATCATGGCCAGCGCGGCGGACAGGTTGCCGCCCGCATCGTGCCCGGCCACCGCCAGCCGGCGGCGGTCGATGCCCCAGGTGGCGGCGTGTTCGGCCATGCAGCACAGCGCGGCGTAGACGTCTTCTGGCGCGGCGGGGAAGGGTGCCGCTGGCGCGAGTGAATACCCGACCGTCACCACCACCGCCGGCAGCGTGGCGGCCAGGTGCCGGGCCGTCGCGTCGGCATCGTCGATGCAGCCGCCGACGAAGCCGCCGCCATGCAGGTAGAGCACGGCCGGCTGGCGCAGCGGCAGGGCACCGTCATCGGCACGCGGCTCGGGGCGGAAGACGCGCAGGCGGATGCGGCTGGCGTAGCCCTGGGTCCAATAGTCCGCCGAGCCGACGATGCGGGGCGGCACTTTGGCTTCCACGATGCCCGGGATGGTGGTCTGCCGGTCGGGCAGGGTCGATGCTGCGACGCAAAATCCACCCGTGGACGTGGCGTCCGATACATCGGCAATCGAGCCGGATTGCGCGGCACGAACGCCAGCGCCCGACGTGGCGGCGGTCAGCGAACGCTCCGAAACAATCAGACGTGGTGGCGAAGAGCCCATGATGGCAAGCGGGGCATACCTTTACGGCGTACCCGGTGATCGATGGGCTGAATTCTGGTGTTTAGGCGCGCGCGGATAAATGCCTATAATTGGACATCACTATTAGCGCAGGCCGAACAATCAAAGTTTCCCGGTTGTGCTAAAAAAGAAGCCTCGTCCCCCTGCCGGTTTGCTGCGCTGCGCAATCCGCAGCGCACGGTAGCGCGCCGGACCGCCCCATTCCACGATTCGATCCGCGCAAGCCGCCGCGCGCCGATCGGGCCATTTTCAGGAGCCGCAGATGGATCGCTTGCAAGCCATGCAGGTGTTCACGCGCGTGGTGGAAGCCAGCAGTTTCACCAAGGCTGCCGACAACCTTCAGCTACCGCGCGCCACCGTCACCAATCTCGTGCAGAGCCTCGAGGCCCATCTCGGCGTGCGCCTGCTGCACCGGACCACCCGGCGCGTCAACGTCACCGCCGATGGCGCCGCCTACTACGAGCGCTGCGTGCGCATCCTGGGCGACCTGGAAGAGACCGAGGCGGCCTTCTCGCAGAGTGCTTCGGGCGCGCGGGGCACGCTGCGCATCGACGTGCCCGGCTCGATCGGCAAGCGGCTGCTGGTGCCGCGCATCCGTGACTTCCACGATGCCTATCCCGATCTGCAGTTGGAGGTCGGCATGAGCGACCGCACCGTCGACCTGGTGCAGGAAGGCGTGGACTGCGCCGTGCGCGTCGGCGAGCTGCAGGACTCCACCCTGGTCGCGCGCCGCATCGGCCAACTGTCGATGGTCAACTGCGCCTCACCGGACTACCTCGCCCGATACGGCACACCGAAGACGCTGGAGGATCTGCAGGACCACATCGCGGTGAACTACTTCTCGCCGCGCAACGGCCGCCGCATGGACTGGGACTTCGTCATCGACGGCCAGAAGCAGATCCACAAGGTGCGCAGCCTGGTCTCGGTCAACGATGCGGAGTCGGCGATGGCCTGCGCCCTGCACGGGCTGGGCCTGCTGCAGACGGCGCGTTTCCTGGCCTACGAGCACCTGATGTCGGGCCAACTGGTGGAGGTGTTGCCCGACTACATCTCGGAGTCGCTGCCGGTGTCGGTCATCTACCCGCACAACCGGCACCTGTCGCCCAAGGTGCGGGTGTTCGTGGACTGGGTGTCGACGCTGTTCGCCGATCACCCGTGCCTGCATCTGAAGGAAGCCCTGCCGCTGCGGGTCGCCAGCACGGCCTGAAGCCCAGGGCCCAGGCCGCCTCGCATCGATATCGTGCGGGTGTGCCGGCTCACTGCTCCAGTCGCGCCAGCAGCGATTTGCTGGCATAGCCGTCCTGGGGAAGCTGGTGATCCTTCTGGTAGGCGCGGATGGCTTGCTGGGTCCGGTCGCCGATGATGCCGTCGATCGTGCCCGGGTTATATCCCCGATCGGTCAGCTTCTGCTGGAGCCGCTGGATGTCGGCGGCATTGTTCAGGGCCGGATCATCGGTCGGCCAGGGCTGGACGATCCGCCCCTTGCCCGCGTAGCGATCGGCCAGCAGCGCCACGGCCAGGGCATAGGCCGTCGAGGGGTTGTAGCGCCGGATGGCGCGATAGCCGTCCAGCACGAGAAACTTGGGCCCGCGGTAGCCGGCCGGCAAGAGAATGGAAGCCTGAAGGCTGGCGATCTGCGGCGGGATGGGCTCGCTGGCGCCGATCACGCCCAGCCATTGCCATTCGGCCACGGATTTCTTGATCGACAGGTCGGCCAGCGCGTAATCGAATGGCGCCGGCACCCGGATCTCCAGCCCCCATCTGCCGCCGCGTTGCCAGTTGGCCTCCTTGAGATAGTTCGCGGCGGAGGCCAGGGCGTCGGCGGAGGAATTCCAGATGTCCCGTTTCTGGTCGCCGTCGCCATCCGCCGCGTAGGCCAGATAGGTCGTCGGAATGAACTGCGTCTGCCCCATGGCGCCGGCCCAGGATCCCACCAGTTGCTCGCGGGGCACCCGATCGTTCTGAAGCATCTGCAGGGCGGCCAGCAGTTGGTTCTCGGCATACGTCTTGCGGCGGCCGTCGTTCGCCAGCGTTGCCAGCGAGCGGATGACATAGCGCTTGCCGATCTCGCTCCCGTACTGGCTCTCGATTCCCCAGATAGCCGTCAATACGTGCCGGTCGACACCGTAATCGCGCTCCAGCCGCTGGAACAAGGCGTCGTTGCTCCTCAGCAAGGACTGGCCCTGCTGAACGCGCTCCGCGGTGATCTGCTTATCCAGGTAGTCCCAGATGTAGGTGGTGAACTCCGGCTGTCGCTGATCGAGCGCCACCACCTCGGGGTCGGGCGTCACTTGCTTGAATGCCGCGTCGAATGTGCTGGAAGCGATACCCGCATCCATGGCCTTGGGGCGGAAGCTCTTGACCCATGCATTGAATGCCGCGGTTGCCTCGGGGGCGCTTGCTTCCACCGCCGAAGCGCCTGAAGCCATGGATCCGGCCGCGGACGGCGTTACATGTTGTTCATCCGCCATGGCATTCAATGCGCCGACGCTGAACAAAGTAAAAATTGCAATTGTTTTGATCGGGAATCGTTTTGACATTCGAATAACTCCGGTGCTTGATGAATCAGGGCCTTATGATAGGCAATAAACAAGCGATGATTCGATTTTTTCGACCATTTGATTTGAAACCTGTTGCGGTATCCGGATCGGAGTTGGCAGGTTTCGGGTTGTCGTCATGGTCGGGCCAAAGCGATGTCCTTCAGCACTTGAGCGGACTCCCGTGCAGCCTCCATGCGCTTCGTGGCCGGGGTGAGGATTCGGATTCAATGGAATGGGCGAAAGGCATTGGTCCGATTTGAATCGCGGTTCTCCGATGAATAAAGCGGATGGCATCGCCGAAGAAATGCGATTCGGGGAAGAAATCACGTTCAGGCACTTCGCGGCAAGTCAATTTTCATCTTGTTTCAAGGTGCGGCATTGACGCTGAATGGATTCCAGTTATTGAAGCGTATTCGCGATCGGGGTATGCATTGGAGGGGCGAATCACGGTTGAGCAGAGCGAAGATGCGGCTGAACAATATCAGCGCGTTCTACGCAGTGATTCTGAAGGTAGGCTGCGGGCGGAGGTGGCGTGCCGTTCCAACGGTATCCCCGCCACCGGCAGGGTTTTCCCGGCCCCGATACCGTGGCCGTTTCCGCCCGGCCCGGGTCGGCGTATCGTTGGCAGCATGCCGACCCTCCTGTTCACATTCGATGCGAGCCTGACGCCGCTTCTGCCGCTCCCCCAGCGCCAGCGGCCCGCCGCGCGCGCATGGCCGGAGGGGGCTACGCTCAAGCACGCCATCGAGACCTTCGGCGTGCCGCATACCGAGGTCGGCGCAGTCCAGGTGGACGGCCGCGCCGCACTGCTGGAGTCGCTGCTGCCCGCGCGCGGCGCGGTGGCGGTGGCCGGCGTTCAGGCCGCCTTGCCGCAGGCGCCGCTGCATTTCCTGTGCGACGCGCACCTGGGCGCCACGGCGCGCCTGCTGCGCATGGCCGGCTTCGACACCGCGTACGACAACAACTACGCCGACGCCACCATCGAGACGCTGGCTCACACCGAAGACTGGATCGTCCTCAGCCGCGACCGCGAGCTGCTCAAGCGGCGCGGCATCCGGCGCGGTGCCTTCGTCCGCGCCCGCGAGCCGCAGGCCCAGATGCGGGAGATCGTGGCGCGCTTCAGGCTGGCCGAAGCGGCACGGCCGTTCTCGCGCTGCCTGGAATGCAATGCGCCGCTGCGGCTGTTGTCCGCCGAAGAGGCGGCCGCCAGCGTGCCGCCGCGCGTGCACGAACGCCAGCACCTGTTCAGCACCTGCGACGTCTGCCGGCGCGTGTACTGGCCCGGCTCGCACTGGGCACGCATGAGTACCGCGCTGGCCAGCATGCTCGCGCCGTATCCGGAAGACGGGGTGGACGTCGTGGACGGGCGGCTCCGGCAGGGCGGTGCCCGCCTGTGAGCCGTGTGGGCATGTCATGCCCCGGCCCCGGCGCATGGCAAACCGCCGCGCGAGCGCGCGGCGGCTGCGGGAAGGGGCGCGGCGGGTCTGCCGCTTCCCCATTTGCCCGACTGCTTACTTGAGCGGCGGCTTCAGCGCTTCGCTGGCTTGGTGCCGGGCAGCGCGCGTGGCCGGCAGGCCGCTCAGCACATTGAGCAGGCCGACGTCGTGGATCATGCCGTTGCAGCGCGTGGCCACCACGTTCGCGCCCGCCGCATCGAGTTTGCGCACGTAGGCTTCGCCTTCGTCGCGCAGCATGTCTTGCTCGGCGGTCTGCCGTGTCGGGGTGCCGCGATCAGACCAGGCTCAGGCGCACGTCGACGTTGCCGCGCGTGGCGTTGGAGTACGGGCACACGATGTGGGCGCGCTCGATCAGCGTCTGGGCTTCGGCGCGGTCCATGCCGGGCAGGCTGATCGCCAGGTCCACTTCGATGCCGAAGCCGTTCGGGATGGCGCCGATGCCCACCGAGCCCTGCACGCTCACGTCGGCGGGGATGCGCAGCTTGTCGCGCGCGGCGACGAACTTCATCGCGCCCAGGAAGCAGGCGCTGTAGCCGGCCGCGAACAACTGCTCGGGGTTGGTGCCTTCGCCGCCGGCGCCGCCCAGTTCGCGGGGCGTGGCGAGGCGGACATCCAGCCGGCCGTCATCGGTGGCGGCACGGCCGTCGCGGCCGCCGGTGGCATTGGCGTGGGCACGATAGAGGACGGTTTCGATCGACATGGTGTGTTCTCCTATAGAGAGAGATGGGAAGCTCGCGCAACGGATGTCTGGGCCGCTTGCGAGGGATAATGATCGCTTACTATTAAATAGCGTGCGATGTATTTGGGGTAAAAAATGCGGGTGTTCTCAGGCACCCGCCTGTTCATCTTGCTTCCGTCAGGCCGCGTTCTTGAAGAGCCGCGCCCTCATGCCGGTCAACTGCGTGCGCAACGCCTCCAGCTCGGCCGGTGCGCATTCCATGGCGGCGCCCACGCAGCCGGGCACGTCCTTGGCGCGATGCTTCAGGCGCTTGCCCTCGGCGGTCAGCGAGACGATCACCTGCCGCTCATCGGCGTCCGAGCGCTGGCGTTCGAGCAGGCCCGCCGCTTCCAGCCGCTTGAGCATCGGCGTGAGCGTGGGCGAATCGAGAAACAGCCGCTCGCCGATCTCCGACACCGTCAGCGCATCGCTTTCCCACAGCACCAGCATCACCAGGTATTGCGGATACGTGAGGCCCAGCGGCTTGAGCAGACCGCGATACACCTTGTTCAGGCCGATCATGGTCGAGTACAGCGCAAAGCACAACTGCTGGTCCAGCGCCAGGTTCGGATGCGAGGAGGGAGGCTTGCGTGTATCCATGAGCGGCATATTAGATCGTGTGCTATCTAATAGCAAGCTATTTTGCGAAGGCGCGCCGGCGGGCGCTAGCGGGCCGGTGTGCCGCGCAGATCGGCGAGAAAGCGTTCGCGCCACACCGTGAGGTTGGCCACGCGCAGCCGGTCCATCATGTGGGCGTGGCGCGCCTTGCGCTCTTCGAGCGGCATCGTCAGCGCGCGGTTGAGCGCCTCGGCCATGCCGCGCGTGTCGTACGGGTTGACGATCAGCGCGGCATCGAGTTCGCGCGCGGCGCCGGCAAAGCGCGACAGCACCAGCACGCCGGGGTCTTCCGGGTCTTGCGCCGACACGTACTCTTTCGCCACCAGGTTCATGCCGTCGCGCAGCGGCGTGACATAGCCGATCTGCGAGGTGCGGAACAGCGCCATCAGCATGCGCCGGTCGTACTGCTTGTTGATGTAGCGGATCGGCGTCCAGTCCAGCTCCGAGTGCTTGCCGTTGATGCGGCCCGATTCGGCCTCCAGCCGCTGGCGGATCTGCTGATAGCTCTGCACATCCTGCCGCGAGGTCGGCGCGATCTGGATGAAGGTCACATGCCGCCGGTGGTCGGGAAAATCGTCCAGCAACTGCTCGAAGGCGCGGAAGCGCTCCGGCAGGCCCTTGGAGTAGTCCAGCCGGTCCACGCTCATGATCAGCTTGAGCAGGCGGGCGCCGCGCGCATCGGTCTCGCGCGCGAACGGATTGCGCCGCGCCAGCGACGACACTGCCTGTTGCGCGATCTCGTCCGGATGCACGCCGATCGGGTAGACCTCGGCGCGCAGCGTGTTGCCGTAGGCATGCACGGGGCCGTTGCGGTCTTTGTTCTCGATGTAGCCGCGCGCCTCGCGTTCGATGTAGTCGTAGAAGGCGACGCGATCGGTCTCGGTCTGGAAGCCGAGCAGATCGTACGCGCACAGCGCGCGCATCAGCTCTTCGTGCGGCGGGATCGTGGTCAGGATTTCCGGCGACGGAAACGGGATATGCAGGAAGAAGCCGATGCGGTTGCGCAGCCCCAGCGCCCGGCATTCGGCCGCGAACGGGATCAGATGGTAGTCGTGGACCCACAGGATGTCGTCGGGCTGCACCAGCGCTTTGAGCTGATGCGCGAACTGCGTGTTGACGCGCCGATAGCCGTGGTACTCCTGGCGCTCGTAGCGCGCCAGATCGACGCGGTAGTGGAACACCGGCCACAGCGTCGCGTTGGCGAAGCCGCGGTAGTACTGGTCGTAGTCGCGGCGGTTCAGGCCCACGGTGGCGAAGGTGATGGTGCCCTTGGCGAGGATGGACGGCTCGCTGGCGACACTCGGCGCGATCTCGCCGCTCCAGCCGAACCACACGCCGCCGGTATCGCGCAGCGCATCGTACACGCCGACCGCCAGCCCACCGGCGCTCGCCTGGCCCTCGGCGACGGGGGCCACCCGGTTGGAGACCACGATCAGGCGGCTCATGCGGCGGACCCTCCCGCGTGCCGGGCCAGCACCGACAGCCAGCCGCGCAGTGCGGCCGGATCGGGCACGCGCCAGTGCGCCTGGCTCGGTCCCGCGCCCACCTTGATCGACCAGCCGCCCAGGGTGTTGACCGTCTCGAAGGCGCTCTCGTCGGTCAGGTCGTCGCCGGCGAAGAGGGCGATGCGGCCGGCAAACGGCGCGCGCTCCATCAGGTGGCGGACCACCTCGCCCTTGCTGGCGCCGCGCGGCTTGAGCTCGACCACCATCTTGCCGGCCTGCAGCCGTACGTGCTCGGCGTACCGGTCGGCCAGGCGCTGCGCGAGCGCGCGCACGGCGTCGGCGGCCTGCGGCAGATGGCGGTAGTGCAGCGCGAAGGCGATGCCCTTGGATTCGAGTACCACGCCCGGCACGCTGGGCAGTTGCGCGCGCAGTTCGTGTTCGAGCGCGGCCAGCGCCTCGCCGTCGGTCTGCAGTCGGTGGAAGCTGCCGTCGGCATGCCGTCGCTCGGCGCCGTGCACGCCGGCGATCACCAGGCCGGGCAGGGCAAGCCGCGTTTCAATGTCGGCCACCGTGCGGCCGCTGACGACGGCCAGCGCGCCGCCGCTGGCGCGCTGCAGTGCGGCCAGCGCGGCGCGCAGGTTCGGCGACACCTGGACGGCGTCCGGCTGCGGTGCGATGTCAACGAGCGTGCCGTCGAAGTCGAGCAGAAAGGCCGTGCGCGCCGGGTCGAGCGGCGGCAGCGGCGCCGCGTGGGCAGAGGAGGCGGGGGATGCGATCTGAGGCAAAAACGGTCCATGAACGTGTGCGTGATACGCCGGTTCACGCAAGAAGCGGGCCGATCCGAAAAGGCGTGATCGATACCGCATCCATGGGCAGTCCGCTGCCTCTGTCGCATGTAAAAAGTCGGGGGGCGGGTTGCAAATCCTCCACATCCCTACCGGCGCTCGGGCTCACGCGATCTGATCGGTCATGGAACCCGTCGGCGAGAGCGATGCGCCTGTCCTCCACGCGGCCGGAGGCAAGATGTCAGACGTTGGGGACGGCGATCAGCCGTTCGGCATGGGAGCGGTGTCCGCGTTGTCTGTGGTCTCCCCGCCGGCGCGGGTCATCGATGTGCGAGGCATGGCGGCACAGGGTGCCGCTCGCGATAGGCGTCGTCGATGCGCGTGACGCGCCGCGAGCGCCGTTGTGCGCGCGCAGGGTCGTGATGGCTCAGGAGGGATTCGCCGTGGCCGGCGAGAAGGGGCCGGGCTTCGAGCCGCCGCACCGGAAGGATCTGGGGGCGCGGCCGAGCCGGCAAGAGAGGGGGAGGACGTGGCCGGTGCGTGCGAGTGGACGAACGCGCCGGGCCCCCCGGCACCCCGGTCGCCGTTGGAACAACAGTGCGGGGTTCCGGTTGGCGCCGGCTCAGCGCTTGTCGTCCGGCGCCGGCTTATCCAGCAGTGCGGTCAGCAGCTTGCTGCGCGAGACACCCTTGCCGCTGCCCGGCTGGGACAGCTTGCCGGAGCGCAGGTCCTGGCGCTTGCGTTCGTTGGTCAGTTTGAGGCCCTTGAGTTTTTCGAGATCGGTTTTCTTCACGGTGGAATCCTGTCGACGGCGTGATACGCTCGCGAGGATACGCGAAATGCCCGCGCCTGCCTGTTTTTTGCCGCATGCCTGCCGATCCGGCCGACTCTTCCCCCGACCTGTTCCAGCCGAACCTGCAGGACTGGACCGACCAGCCCGCCCAAGCCTTCGAGCACTGGCTGGCCGCGCGCGGCTACCGCGCCTCGTCGGCCACGGTGTACCGCGCGATGTGGCGCAAATGGCTGCGCTGGACCGAAGCGCACCGCCGCGCGCTGGCCGACTGGAGCGCCGCCGACATCGCCGCCTTCCTCGATGAAGCCGGCCTGACCAAGCTGCACCGCTACCGGTACGCGCGCCTGATCGAGCGTGTCTTCCATCAGCTCGAGCTGCTGCGCGCGGGCACGCACAACCCGGCCAGCAGTGCCGTGCGGCAGAAGCTGGCCGAGGGCGAGAACGATCCCACCGCCTTCCTCTCGCGGGCCGAGCGCGCGGCCATCGACGCGTCGCTGGCCGTGACGGTGGCAGCGGGCGAGGCCGCCAATGCCAGTGCCTTCAAGCTGGCCCGCGACCGCGCCATCGTAGCCGTGTGCCACGGTGCCGGCCTCAAGGTGGCGCAGGTGCAATCGCTGTATTTGCGCCAGGTGGCCGCGAACCTGACCGCCATCACCGTCGAGCCGTCGCGCGGCAAGCCGTACGAGGCTCCGCTGCTGGAGGCGACGCGTCCGGCGCTGTCGGCGTGGCTGGCGGTGCGGACGCAGGCCGAGGTGCCCGGCGAACGCATCTTCGTCGCCGATGCCGGGGGGCGCGCGATGCATGCCGCCTCCCTCTACCGGCGCGTCGAGGCGTGGCTGGCCGAGCTGCCGGCGCTGGCCCATCGCAATGAACGCCTGTCGCCGCAGACCTTGCGCAACGGCTACGCCGCTGCACTGTTCGATGCCGGCGCCGCTCCGCTCGACGTCGGCCACGCGCTGGGCCTGCGCGACCCGACCTCCGCCTGGCGCCTGCGCACCGCTTACACTGATTGGCTTGCCGCAGACCACCCGGACACCACCGCATAGCGCCGTGGTTTCGCCGGATCGCCCGCAATCCGTTGCAAGGCTTTGCTATGATCGCGCTGTCCTGCGGGCTGCCGCGCGTGTTGCGTCACCCCGCAGACAGCCGATGCCGCGCGCAGGCTCGACACAAGCGCGGCACGAACCTTCTCCTCCTCGAACCCTGTTCCCGATGAACGAAACCATCCTGCTGACCGGCGCCACCGGCTATATCGCCTCGCACACCTGGGTTGAACTGCTGGACGCGGGCTACCAGGTGATCGGCCTGGACAATCTGTGCAACAGCAGTGCGGCCGTGCTGGCGCGCATCGAGCAGATCACCGCCAAGACGCCGAAGTTCGTGCAGGGCGACGTCCGCGACCGCCGGCTGCTCGATGACCTGTTTGCCAGTTCTCGCATCTCGGCCGTCATCCATTTCGCGGCGCTGAAGTCGGTCGGGGAGTCGGTGCAGAAGCCGCTGGCCTACTACGACAACAACATGGGCGGGCTGGTCACGCTGTGCTCGGCCATGGCGCATGCCAACGTGCGGCAACTGGTGTTCAGTTCGTCGGCCACGGTGTACGGCAACCCGCATACGGTGCCCATCACCGAGTCGTTCCCGCTGTCGGCCACCAACCCTTACGGCCAGACCAAGCTGATGGGCGAGCAGGTGCTGCGCGACCTGGAGGTGTCCAACGCCGCCTGGCGGATCGCCTACCTGCGCTATTTCAACCCGGTGGGCGCGCACCACAGTGGCTTGATCGGCGAAGACCCGCGCGGCATTCCCAACAACCTGATGCCCTACGTCGCCCAAGTGGCGGGGGGGCGACGCGAGCAGTTGTCCGTCTTCGGCGGCGACTGGCCGACGCCGGACGGCACGGGCGTGCGCGACTACATCCATGTGGTGGACTTGGCACGCGGGCACCTGAGCGCCCTCGACGTGCTGCGCCGCGACGGCCGCGGCTTCACTGTCAACCTCGGCACCGGCCGAGGCTATTCGGTGCTGGAAGTCGTTGCGGCTTACCAACGCGCCAGCGGCCGTCCGATCCCCTACGAGATCGTCGCGCGCCGCCCCGGCGACATCGCGGCCTGCTACGCCGATCCGTCACTTGCCGCGTCGCTGCTGGGCTGGCGCGCCCAGTACGGCATCGAGCGCATGTGCGAGGACTCTTGGCGCTGGCAGAGCATGAATCCGGACGGCTTTCAGACACGCGGCTGATCCATTACCCTCACGGTTTTGTGTAGTCCCAAAAGAGGGGAGGCTTCGCGGTGGATGACGCGCTTGTCCAGTTGAGCGGACAGCTCGCGAGCGTGGTGTGGCCCGCGCTGCTGCCGTTCGTGACGGCATGCGGCACGGGCTGCCTGCTGCTGCGCTTGCTCGACGACCTGCACCGCCAGCCGGCCGGGCCCGCGCGCGCGCCGTTGCTGCTGACGGCGCTGGCCGCCGCGATCGGCCTCTGGACCACCTCGCTGCAGCCGCTGGTGGCGTATTGGCCCTCGCATGCGGCGTTGTCCAGCGCGCACGGGATGGTGCTCACACTTGCGGCGTTCGGCTGGAACCTTGCGGTCACCGCGCTGTGGTGCATGCTGGGCGGACGCCCGGGCATCGGAATCGTGCGCACCCTATTGATTGGGCTGCTGCTGGCGGCCTGCGGTCCGTTGACGCAACTGATCCAGGCGGGCGCGCAGACCGTGGAGGCGGTCGCGCTGCAGGATGCGGGTGTGCTTGTCGCCGTGGTCGTCCTGTCGGCGACGGCCTGTGCGGTCCTGCTGCAGGTTGCGCTGTTGCCGGCGGCGGAAGTGGGGCGGCGTCCGGCCATGAGCCTCTTCGTCTGCCTGCTGCTGGGCATCGGGCTGACGCTGGGCGCGGTGTTTGGCGGGCCGGTTCTCGGCACCCCGCCGGCCGCGGCCGTCACCGAAGCGCCGGCGGGGGTACGGCTGGCGCTGATGGCCGGTCCCGTTGTCGCCGTATGGGCGGTGCTCCTGCTGGGTTTCCGCGACCGTGCGGCCGGCGATCGGTCGGCGGCGGTGATCGCGCGCGAGATCCGTCGCCGCAAGGAAACCATGCAGGCGCTGAACGACCTGGAGCAGAGCTACCGGCAGCGCGAAGCTGAGCTTAGCGCGCGGCACCAGCTGCTGCTGGACGGCGCCCACGTCGGATTGTGGGAGTTCGACCTCATCACGCGCGGCGCGCATTTCTCCGAGCGGTTTGCGACCATGCTCGGCTATACGCTCAAGGAAATCGGTCCGAGCACCAGCGAATACCTGCGGCTGGTCCATCCGGACGACTTGCCGCTGGTGCTCAACCGCATCCAGGTCCACGTCGATGGCGACGCGCCGTCGTACGCGGCCGAGTTCCGCATGCGCCACAAAGAAGGCGGCTATCGGCGCATCCAGGCGAGCGGCACCGCACTGCGCGATGCCGGCGGCCGGGCCACGCGCATGGCCGGCTCGCATACCGACGTCACGCAGCAGGCGTCCGCCGTGGCGTCGACGCCGCAGCCGTACAACGCCCCTGCCCAGGCCGAGCCGGACGTCTCGTTCCGGCGCCAGGGCTTGTGGGAGTCCTGGTCGCCGCTCGACAACACGCCGGGCGCGGCAAAGGCCGAACCCGGCATGCCTGCCCAGGCACCTATACCTGCTCCCGCCCCCGCTTCCACCTCCGCGGCTGCCAGCGACGGCTTGCTGCCGACCATCAATCCTTCCGCATTGCACTGAGCCAGGCGGGCGCACCGCTCGCCGGCATGGCTCAAGTTTCGCGATCTCCAGCCCGTTAGTCCCCAGAGAGCGCGTGGAATCGCGCCGGGGGAGCGCCGCGCAGCATAGCGCGGCATATGGACACCTGGAGGAAACGCATGAACCGACTCACGCTTCGGCAGAAGCTGTGGCTTCCGCTCGTCCTGGGCTGGCTGGGGTTGCTGGCCATCACGCTGTGGAGTGCCTGGAGCGCACGCACGCTGCGTATGGAAGAGCGGCAGCGCGACTTGCAGAATGTGAGTGCCACGGCATTCAGCGTCATCAAGGAATACGGCCAGCAGGCGCAGGAAGGCCGGATGACGGTGGAAGAGGCCAAGGCCCAATCGATCGCCCGCTTGAAAGGCATGCGCTACGGCACCGACGGTTATTTCTCGCTGTCGACCACGGACGCGGTCTCGGTCATGCATCCGATCAAGCCGGAAATGGTGGGCAAGAACATGTCCGCTGTCACCGATCCGGCCGGCCATCATCTGTTCGCGGACATCGCGCGCACAGCCAAGGCCGGCGGCGGATTCGTGCGCTATCTGTGGCCCAAGCCCGGCAGCAGCGTGCCGGAGCCCAAGCTGACCTATGTCGCCTATTACCAGCCTTGGGACTGGTCCATGACGACCGGTCTGTATATCGATGACGTCGATGCGGCGTTCCGCGCCTCGCTGCTGCAGTCGCTGGGGCTGCTGCTGGGCGTCGGCGCGCTGATGACGCTGGTGGTGGCGACGGTCGCACGCGGTCTGCAACGCCAGTTGGGCGGCGAGCCGGCCTACGCCGCCGGCATCGCGGCGCGCATCGCCGCCGGCGATCTGGCCATGCGCGTAGAGACTCGGCCCGGGGATCGCGACAGCGTCCTCTTCGCCATGGCGCAGATGCAGCGCGAACTGACCGGCACCATCGGCAACATCAAGACCTCTGCCGACTCGATCGCCAGCGCCACCCAGCAGATCGCCGCCGGCAATGCCGACCTGTCGCAGCGCACCGAGCAGCAGGCTTCGTCGCTGGAGGAGACCGCCTCCAGCATGGAGGAACTGACCTCGATCGTGAAGCAGAACGCGGACAACGCCCGCCAGGCGAGCACGCTGGCGGTCAACGCGTCCGACATCGCGGCCAAGGGTGGCGCCGTGGTCGGCAAGGTGGTCGAGACCATGGCCGGCATCAACGACAGCAGCAAGAAGATCGCCGACATCATCGGCGTGATCGAGGGCATCGCTTTTCAGACCAATATCCTGGCGCTGAACGCGGCGGTGGAAGCCGCCCGCGCCGGCGAGCAGGGGCGCGGCTTCGCGGTCGTCGCGGGCGAAGTGCGCAGCCTGGCGCAGCGTTCGGCGGGTGCCGCCAAGGAGATCAAGGCGCTGATCGGCGATTCGGTCGGCCGTGTCCGGAACGGTTCCGCATTGGTGGAGGAGGCCGGGGCTGTGATCGAGGAAGTCGTCGTGGCGGTCAAGCGCGTGACCGACATCATGGGCGAGATCAGCGCGGCATCGGCCGAGCAGAGCTCGGGCATCGAGCAGGTCAACCAGGCGGTGAACCAGATGGATGAGGCGACGCAGCAGAATGCAGCCCTGGTGGAGCAGGCTGCGGCGGCCGCACTGTCGCTGGAGGAGCAGGCGCAGTTACTGCGGACGGCGGTAGGCCGCTTCCAGGTTTAAGCGCAGCGCGCGAGTGACGGAAAAAGAACAAGGCCGGCAATATCGCCGGCCTTGTTCATATGGCTTTCCGAAAAACTTCTAGGGGTGCTTTTCGGACGGGGCTGTGCACGCCTCAGGCAACCAGAAAATCTTCCATTTTCTTGCCGGCCGACAGTTCCTTGACCAGCCAGCCCGGGCGCTTGCCGCGGCCGGTCCAGGTGTTGCCTTGGCCGTCGCGATAACGCACCGGCACCTTGCGGCCGGCTTTTTTGGACGCCGGACCGCCCTTGGCGCCAAAACCGAGATCGTCGGCGCTCAGGCCGTATTCAACGATCTTCTGCTTGATTTCAGCGATCACCGTGGCCTGCTCGTTTGCACGGAGTTCATCGGCCTGGCGCTGCAGTTCAGAGATCTTCTGAACGATTTCCTTGTATGTCGGCATTATGGATTCCTCAACTTTTGCAATTGAAACATGGGCACGCTCCCCGTGCGCCCAGGCCATTATAACGGCTTTGTTTCAACTTCTCCGATGCTCGCAAAGAAATCACGTTCGACTTGTGGGTTTTGCTGCGTATTAATTGTTACAAATTGGTGCCATGCCGATTTAGTGCGTGCGCCACATTGTGAACATGTGAACGGATTGTAAAGCCGCTCCAGCACTGGGTTTGCGGCAGACGGTTACATCGACGCACCGATCTGGAGCTTTTATGTGATTGCTTCATTGCTTTGGCAATCACCGATTCCGGCTTCTGAAGAATTGCCTTTAAGGACTTGAAAGCTGGATGAAAGAAAAACCGCAAATGCGGCAAAAAATTGCATTCGTAACAGCTTTCAAGCCACCTGCTTGCACTCGATCAGTGTTTGGAACTCCCGGGCGGGAAGCGGGCGGCCCAGCAGATAGCCCTGGATCTGATCGCAGTGCAGATTCACCAGGGCCTGCATTTGCGCGCCGGTTTCCACGCCCTCGGCCACCACGGTCATGTCGAGCGAATGCGCCATGGCGCAAATCGCGCGGATGATGGCGTAGGCTTCCGACGGGTTGTCGTCGAGCGCAGCAATGAAGGCGCGGTCGATCTTGATCTGCTGGGCGCGAAAACGCTGCAGATAACTCAGGCTGGAATATCCGGTGCCGAAATCGTCGATGGCCACTTCAACGCCGAGCGACTGGATCTGCCGGATCGCGGTAATGCTTTGTCCTGCATCGCGCATGGCGGCGGTCTCCGTGATCTCGAACATCAGCCGGTCCGCCGCCACTTGGTAGCGGTGCAGGATCTGCGACAGCCGCTGCACCAGGTCGGGCTGCTGGAATTGGCGTGGCGACAGGTTCACAGCGATTTTCAGGGGGGCCATGCCGGCCGTATCCCAATACATGATCTGCCGGCACACCTCTTCGACGACCCAATCGCCGAGTTCGATGATGGTGCCGGTTCGCTCGGCCAGCGGAAGGAATTCGGCGGGCGAAACGGGGCCGAGTTCCGGGTGATTCCAGCGCAGCAGCGCTTCGGCGCCCGTCATCGACTGCGTGTGGGCATCGAACTTCGGCTGGTAATACACCGAGAGCTGTCCGTTGAGCGCCGCATGCGACAGCGCCCGCTGGATCTGCAGTACGCGGTGGGCGGTCGTGTTCAGGCGCGGCTCATAGAAGCGATAGGCGTTGCCCGCGGCCTGCTTGCATTCGAACATGGCGGCGTCGGCATGCGCGAGCAGCGCATCGGCCGTCGCGCCGTTGTATGGATGGATCGCCACCCCGATGCTGGCCGTCACGCGCAGCCGGCGCCCGTCGACCTCGACCGATTCGCGCAGGCGGAACAGCAGCTTGTCGCCGATGGGGGCGGCCGCTTCCGGCAGCGGTAGGCCCTCGACGAGCAGCCCGAATTCGTCGCTGCCCAGGCGCGCAACGGTGTCTTCGTCGCGCATGGTCTGGCGCAGGCGCTCGGCGACGATCTGCAGCACGCGGTCGCCGCTGGCTCGGCCGTACTGCTCGTTGATCCGCCCCAGGCCGTCCAGGTCGAGATGGAAGAGGGCAAAGGGGCGCCCCCGCCGCGATGACGACACGATGGCGTCGTCAAGCGCCTGTCGCAACTGCGGATGTGTCGGCAGGCCGGTCAAGGCGTCGTGGGGCTCGGGTGGCGTTGACTGGTGCGTCACGCGCTCCAGCGATGCGACGAGGTGTGCCTGCGCGGAATCGACGCGTGCCTCGAACATCATCAGTGCCGCGTGCAAGCCCAGCGCGAGCAGCACGCCCCCCGCGCTCAGCACAATGATGGGGACGGCGCGCAGCAGCGTATCGTCAGCACCCTGGACTCCCGCGCACGGCAGCACGATCAGCGACAGCACGGCAGCGGTGGCCAGCACGCCCGCGGCACGTGCCCGCATGCCGACCGCGGCGCGGCGCTGGCTGACCGGCAGGTGGAATGCCATGCAGATCGCCAGGCTGGCCCCCGCCAGCAGGATCAGCGTGCCGCCGACACAACTGACCAAGGTTTGCAGGAACGGCCGCGTTTCGTGCAGCCACGGGCGCGTCAGCATGCCTTCGGCGACGGCCAGCCCAACGCCAAGTACGGCCGCGGCCAGCGCAAGGCGCCGGCGCGCCAGGGGTTGGGCGGTAGCCGTAAATGAAGTGCGGGGCAGGGCGGCGACGCATGCGAGCAGCGAAGCGGCGAGCATCACCGTCAAGGACGCGAGGAGGGCGCCGGCAGCCGACAGGGCGGGCAGCCGGTGCAGGCCGGCCTGGGCCAGCCACAGCCCCGACCAGAGCCCGGTCCCGAGCATGACGCCGCACGCGAGGCGCCAAATCCGGCGTTTCGCGACGGACGCCCCCCCAGGCAGGCGTGTAGCGGCATCTAGTGCCGCAAACGTGGTCAGTCCGGCACTGGTCCACGCAAACAGCAGTAGCGCAATATGGAAATTGTTATGCATGCAAGCGCATTCGGCGTGGCCCCGATTCCACGCCTGACTGTATTTTTGCGGCGAGGATAGCGCAAAAGGCTGCCATTTCAGGCAAAGAAAAGACGCATTTGTTGCGTGCGGCTAACAAAGTGCGTCGGATTCTTCCCGGTTATTGCGCTACGTCACCCAGCGGCGGTAGTTCCGCGCGCGCTTTCGAGAATCGGCGGAACATCGCGGAACTTGCTTCGGGTATACGCGAATGGCCGGACTATGCGTGCAGGCGGGAGCGCCGGCGCGAGGCCGGTGTGGCGGCGCCGGCCCGCTCGAGGTCGACGCTGGGCAGCAGGTGCAGCAGCCGTACCAGCTCCGACTGGCGGTGCGTACCGGTCTTGCGCAGGATGTCGCGGATGTGTACGCGCACCGTGTGCAGCGACAGGAACTCGCGATCGGCGATTTCCTGCAGCGTTTCGCCGGCCGCCAACCGTGCGGCGACGATGCATTCCTTGTTGGTCAGCCCGAACAGCGAGGCGAGCACGCCCGCATCCATCACCGAGCGGGCTTCGGAATTGCCGACCAGCACCAGGGCCAGCGGCGATTTCCAAGCCGGCCGCACGGCATCGGAGGGAGCCAGCGGTGTGGCGATGAACGGCACGGGCCGCCCGTCCCGCGCCAGGTACATCCACGAGCCGGCCGCACCCTGCACACCGATGGAGCCGGAGGCCTGTTCGATCAGGTTCTTCAGGGCGGCATCGTGGCTGTGGTCGGCGGAATGGAGGAGGCTGCCGTCGAGCGACAGTCGGTCATCTTCGGTGACCATGGCGCGTACCCATGCATTCGCATATTTCACGCGCATGCCGCGTTCGATGACCATCACGCCGAAGTCCAGCGTATCGAGTCCGGCCATGCCCAGCGCGGCCAGTTCGTTGAGTTCCTGGTTCCGCTGCTGCATGCGCGCGGCGCGTTGCAGATGCGGCAGCACGCGCTCCAGCCGCTGCTTGCGCTCCTGTTCGCTCACTTCGGAGGTGTCGTCGCGTGTGCGCAGACGCATGGTGACGCACAGTTCCGGCGTGTCCATCAGGGTCATGCCGGCGATCGGGCGCGCGCTGTCGGCGTCCATATCGATGGGGGCGCTGGTGCAATCGTCGCTCGCGTCGCTGCGCAGCAATTGCGGGTCGCGGCAGAATTCGTGGCAGTGGCCGGCCTGCGGACAGTTATGGCACCAGCCGGACGAAGCCCCGTGGCGCGGCGCGTCGGCGTGCTTGTCCCAGACGTAGTAGTGCGCGCTTTCCGCGCCAGCGTAGACCGACAGCAGGGCGAGCGCGATTGGCATTTGCGCTGGGTCCAGGACCGATTCGTAGATGGTGTCTACAAGTCGATGAAACTCTGCGTCATCCGACAGACGTTGCAGCATGATGGCCCCCGGTGCGTACTGTTGCGACGGTTGCGGTTGCATGGCCGCTCCATCACTTATGTGCGGCATGGCGCCGCCGTCGCTGTGCTCTTGTTTCTTCTCTTGCGCGACTTCCGTAGTGATTGGCAATTCTTTGGAAAAACTTAACATTGCTCGGTCGATGCTCCCAAATTCCCATAGCGCTGTATCCCCCTCTTTAGAGGGGTATGACCAACTTTCAGCGCTGAAAATCAATAATTCATAAATTTCACATCCGTGACATCTGCCCGTCACGGGAACTGATACGTATAGGCCGCATTGAAGCGCAGGCTGCGGGCGCTGGCGTTGGTGGGCCTGTCACCTACCGGGCGGGCCAGCGCCAGATCCAGCGTGTAGTACTTGCGGTCGGAGAAGCGGGCGCCCAGCGCAATCGACCCCAATTGGTCATGCACGAGTGCGGCCGCGTTCGAGTACACCTTGGCCGTGTCGAACAGCACGTACGGCTGCACGGTCTTGAGGTAGGTCATCGAGGCCTGGAACAGGCGGTTGATCTCGAACGACATGCCCCAGCCGCGGTCGCCGGCCACTTCGCCGGCAGGATACGCTAGGCCGAAGAAGCGACCGCCAAAACTGATCTGCTCCGACGAAGGCAGCACGGCGCCACTGTACTGCGCCGCGCCCGAAATCGCCATGCCGAAGCCGAGCGGCAGATCATGCGCTTCGCTCGCGGTGATGCGCGTGCGCAGGAAGCCGAGGTCGATATTGTTGTTGAGCGATTTGCTCGCCCCCACGCCATCGATGCCCTGATAGATTCCGAGCGACGCCCTTCGGGTCTCGCCCGGACGCACCTCGGTATAGAGCGCTTCGGCGCCGACCACGCGCACCTTGGAAGCCAGATCGACGTGGGCGATGGCTTGGTTCTGGGGCGTATAGCGCTGCATGTTCTCGTTGCCGTAGAACGTGCCGGTGAGCGTCAGGCTGCGCGTGTTCGACAGCAGTACCGGATAGCTCAGCGACAAGCCGAGGCGCTGCGCATCGGTGAGGTAGCGGGACTGATAGCCGAGCTGTTCGAGCGGCAGGTTTTCCGGCCTGCCTCGATAGTGCGACCACGTGAGCTTGGCGAGCAGGCCATCGGTGCCGATCGGCTGCGTCCACGTGGCGGAGTAATACGTCTCGTCATCGCGGCCGCGCGGCTGCAGTGTCGAGACGCTGATCTGCTCGCCCAACGGCGTCAGGCCGTTGAGGGTGCCGGTGATGACGGCGCGCATGCCCGGCGAGCGATATTCGACGCCGGTGCCGATGGTGTAGGGCTGACGCTTGACATCGAGCACCAGCTCGCTGGCGCCGTCGGTCGTGGTGGGCGGCTGCACGGTCGCCGTGATCTGCACGCCGGGCTGCAGCGCCAGCACGCCGGTCACGCGCTCGAAGGTCTCGCGGCGCAGCGGGCGCTCATCCATCATGCGCTTCGAGATCGCGCGCAGCCGTTCTTCCAGCGGACCAGGCTTGCCCTCGACGCGCATGCGCGCCACGTAGCCTTCGACCACGGTGATGCGCACCACGCCACCCTCGAAGGTCTGCGCCGGCACGAAGGCGAACGACAGCGGATAGCCGCGGTCGGCATACAGCTTGGTGACATCGTTGGCGGCCTGCAGCAACTGCGCGACCGTGACGTCGTGGCCGGCCAGCGGCGCGAAGTAGGCGGCGATCTCCGGAAACGGCAGGGCCTTGACGCCTTCGATCTGGAACTTGCTCGGGGTGAGGTGGGTGGCCAGCAGGTTTTCGAGCGCGGAGTTGGGGCGCTGGACCTCCACGTGGATTTTCTGTTCGGGAGGGCGGGAGGTGTCGACGCGAGGCAGTGTGTCGATGGGGTTGCCCTGTGCGGGACTGCTTTGTGCCCAACTCGATAGGGGGCTGGTCAATACGACGCCCGTGGCCAGGGCCAACCGCATGGTGGTGGTCCGCAAACCTGTCTCCTTCTCGCGATACGTTCTGCAGCCGGGCCGAGCCGGAAGGCAAGCGGCGAGCAGACCGGCCCGGTGTCGGTCGCTGCTTCGACGCACGGAACGATAACCGCGAGACATGGTGCTTTACAACACAACAATGTTAAAGGTGCGTCCATCCGGCACAACGCAACGCGATGCATACCGATGCTTTCCGCAAGGCCGTCCACTGTAGACGCATCGGAGCCCCACATAAAGTGCTCCGATGCGTTTCAAACAGGGGGGGCTGGCCATCGATTGGGCAAGCGCTGCCGGCGGGCACAGTCAATGGTGCGTGCCGCCCAGGATGCCGCCGACCGTTCCCAGCAGGCCGCCCACTGTGCCGGTCACCGGAGCCAGCGGGGTCGCGGCGCCGGTCGAGGTCAGGGTGCTACCCACGGTGGCGACTGCCGTTCCCACGGGCGCGGTGATGGACGCGACCGGCGCGAGCGCGGTGCCGCCAGTCGTCCCGCCGACACTGCTCAGCACACCGGTGACGGGCGCGAGGGGACTGCCGCCGCCGGCCGCGCTGCCCAGACTGCCCAGTGCGCTGGTGACCGGCGCGAGCAGGCTGCTTCCGCCCGTTGCGCCGCCCGCGCTGCCCAAGCCGCTGCTGACGGGGGCCAGAGGACTGCTGCCTCCGGCGGCACCGCCCAAGCCGCCGAGCACGCCCGTCACGGCGCCCAGTGGGCTGCCGCCACCCGCGACGCCGCCCAGCGAGGCCACCGTGTTGCCCACCGCCCCGACCACGCTGCCCAGATTGCTGACCACGGGCACGTTGGCGTTCGTGAGCGTGTTGCCGCCGTTGGCGATGGCACCGCCGAGCGTGCCCAGCAGCGAGTTGGCCGGTGCGCCCGTGCCGGTGGTGGCACCGAGGGTCTGGGTGCCGCCGATGACCTGCGAGGTGAGCGGCACGATGGCCGTGCTCAACTGCTGCGTGAGTTGTTCCACCGGCCCTGTCGACAAGGCGGTCCCCAGTGTCGTGCCGGCATTGGCGACGGCCTGGCCGACTTGCGTGACGGCGCCCCCCAGCGGTGTGGTGATGGGGGCCAGCGGTGCCAACTGATCTGTGCCCAGGCCGCTCACGAGCGTACCGGCGCTGGCCACGGTGTTACCGACGCCGGTCACCACGTTGCCCGTGCTGGCGACCGTGGTGCCGATCGGGTTGGGGTTGCTGCCGATGCTGCCCAGACCGTTCTGTACGCCCGTGCCCAATGCCGAGACCGTCGCACCCAGGTTTTCCACCACGCTGCCCAGGCCGTTCTGCGCGCTGCTGGGCACGAGCGGCAGGTTGGCATTCTTGATGCCCGTACCGATGCTGCTGACGGCCGAGCCCGTGGTCGTGACCACGCCGCCGGTGTTGTTGAGAACGGTGCCGGTAGTCGTCAGGGACGAAGCCGTGGTGCCGCTCCCGTCGGTTCCGTTGCTGCCGTTGCCGTTCGAGCCGGTGCCGGCGCTGGTGCCGCCGGTGCTTCCGCTTGCGCTATTGCCGGAGGAGCTCGAGCCGCCGCCGAGCGTGCCGCTGGTGTCGCCGGAGCCCGAGGCGCAGCCGCCCAGGATCAGCAGGCCAGCCACCGCGGCTGAAATCATCGTCACGCGCTTGATGTTGTTCATGATCGTCTCCCGTTGCAAAAAAAAATCCGCTGTCGCCAGCCAGAAAATGGTCCCAATGTCGTTTTTTGGGTGACCACTCATCTGCAAACGGTATGCCATGTTGCTATTTTTTCGCGATGCGTAATTGGTTTCTTTGATTATGCTGTTTCGGCCGATTCGCCGATTTGTTTTTGGAGAATTAATGCATTTTGGGTACGTAATTTCGAGGTCGGGAGTGCGGGTTGTATCGTTTGCGTTAGGGATAACCCGTAACGGAACGTGTTCCATGTCACGTTACGCCGTAACGCTCGAAACGCGGATTTCTTCCCCGTAACGAAAACGGCGCCACCTAGGGAAAACCTCTGTACGTTCGCTCTAAATCTTGTGCCGGCGCTGATTGCGGGAATCGAAAATCCGCTCCGCTTTTTCTGGCATAGCAATTGCAGAAATCGGTCCGCAGTACAGATCCCAGAAACACAAATATCAGGAGACAGGTCATGCAACCGATTCAGCAATCCATTCGCGTTGCGCCAATGGCGTGCGCCGTTGCCGCTGCCTTGCTGGCGGCCTGTTCGTCTGGCGGTTCGGGTTCCGGGAGCGCGCCGCTCAATCCGAGCGACCAGAGCGGCGTGACGCCGGTCGGCAAGGTCGCCAGCGGCGCGGGCAACGTCGTGACCGCCACGGGCAACGCAGTCAGCAGCCTCGGCACGACTTTGCAGAGCGCGAATCTTCCGGGGGTGTCCGACCAGACCAAGACGGGGCTGGCCGGCACGGTCACCAATACCGGCGGCGCGATTAGCGCACTGGGCGATGGCATCAGCGCGGGCCTGGGCCGCGCAGGGCAGAACGCGAACCCGGTCGGTACGACCGTGGCTAGCACCGGCAACGTCGTCACCCAGCTTGGTCAGGCCACCGTCAGCGCGGGCTCGGCGGTGCAGGGGCTGGGGCAGGGTTCCGGTGCGCCGCTGGCACCGGTCACCACGCCGGTCGGCGGTACGGTTTCGCAGGTGGGGCAGGCACTGATCGGCGGCGGCACGCTGCTGGGCAGCGCGCTGTCCTCGGGGGCGGTCCAACAGGTCACCCAGCAAGCCAGTTCGGCCGTCGTGCCGGTGACGACGCAGGTGACCAATGCCACTCAGATGGGCGGAGATGCCACCGGCCTGGGTGGTCCGCTCAGTTCGCTGCTGGGCACGATCGGCAACGGTGTGGCTGGCGTGGGCGCCACCATCACCAATACCGGCGTGCCGGTGGTGTCCAGTGTCGGACCCGTGGTGACCGCGGCCGGGACGACCGTGGTCGCGCTCGGCGGCGTGGGGACGGCAGGAAACGGCGGCTCCAGCAGCAACCCGCTTGGCGGCCTGCTGGGCGGCGTTGGCGGCGTCTCGAGCAGCAGCAATCCGCTTGCGCCTGTCACCGGCCTGCTGGGCGGCGTCTCGGGGAGCGGCAACCTGCTGGCGCCGGTCACGGGCGCAGTGGGCGGGACCGGCAGCTCCGGCAATCCCCTGTCGTCAGTCACGAATTTGCTGGGCGGTGTCGGCGGCCTGGCGCACTGAGCAGTACCTGCCTGTGCTCTTGAAGGTGCGCGGGCGTGTTCCCGTCGTCCGCGCATCCTTTTTTTCGGCCAGATGGACGTGGGGAGCGTTTGACGTGTTTCGGGAATAATGGAAAACCCGCGTATACAATCGCCTCGCTGCGGGTCTTATAAGGGATTTCCACGAGTTTTCAATGGGTTGGCGTATCTTTAATAATTTTAAATAGAGAATTGATGCTAATTCATCGCAAGTACCTAGTTTGAGTTATTTTGTTGGCGAAAAGACTCGCCTATAAAACCGTTACGCACGTTACGTGACACGCGTGACATTCTGGTAACGATGATGTAGTTAATGTAGTAACGGTAGGGTTGGCGCGGACCGCCGATTGTTTTCAGACGGGACGAAAACGATTTCGAATGCTGGGGCCCGGTTTTGTGCTCGGGATTGGTTGTCGGGAAATCCGGCTGCCAGCGGGCCCAACCCGGCCGCTTTGGTTTGACGATGGCGATAATTGAACCGGTCACGATGGAGCGTCATAGGCCGGTCACGACTAACAACATCCGCAGGGCGAGTGCAAGCACAGGAGAGACAGCATGAAGCACGCCATTCTGAAGTTCCTTCGCGACGAGCAAGGCGCAACGGCCATCGAGTACGGCCTGATCGCCGGCCTGATTGCCGCGGTGATCGCGGGCACCGTTACCACGCTGGGAACTGAGATCAAGACCGCTTTCGGGACCGTCTGCACGGCGATCAAGGGTAGCGCCTGCTAGCGCGCAGCCTTGTATAGCCACGCGGACATCGCAGGCTGGGCAAGCGTAGCCGTTCTCGCGGTTCTCATCATCACGTCGGATCTCCGGTCGCGGCGCGTGCCGAATTGGCTCGTCGCCGTCGGGCTGGTGCTGTCCATCGTGCTCGTCAAGTTCGGGCCGGTGATGGCGCTCGCTTATGACTGGCGCGACGTATGGCTGGGCGGGGCGATTGCGCTTGCCGGCTTCCTGCCGCTCTACGCACTGGGCTGGATGGGTGCGGGCGACGTCAAGTTCTTTACGGTTGCGGGGCTGGTGGCCGGCTGGCATGGCCTGGTGGCGATCTGGCTTGTGTCCAGCGTGCTCGCCGGGGTGCATGCGATGGCGATCCTGCTGCTGCGCCGGGTCGACGCGTCCGCGCCGTCCGCGTGGATGCTGATGCGTGTCTGTCCGGCGCTGGCGCGCTGGGATCCCGGACACGCTGGCCGACGAGGCATTCCGTACGCCGCCTATATGGCGATCGGCTTGCTGAGCCTGCCATGGCTGCCCGATGTGATGCGGGTGCCGTGGCTGCCGGGCATGTAGACGCAGCACACAGTTTTGAACGAGAGCCGCTCGAGCGGACCGGCACGCAAAGACAAAGGAGTCGGCCATGCCGACATTGCAACGGGAATGGGGCTGCATGCATCGGGGGCGGACGGCTGTCAGGCACGGCAGCAGGGGCGCGGCCTCCGTCGAATTCGCCGTGGTGGTGCCGGTGCTGCTGCTGTTGATGCTCGGCATCGTCTATTACGGCGTGATCTTCGCCATGCAGCAGATGCTGACACTGGCGGCGGAGGAAGGGGCGCGCGCGGCGCTCCGGTACCAGTCCACCAACGCCCAGCGTGTGGCTGCGGCATACAGCGCGGTCTCCTCCGTGCTGCCGTCCTTTATCAGCGGGCGGGTCCAGACCAACCAGGGCAGCACGCCGCTCGTCACGTGCCAGAACGTGGCCGGGATGCAATGCCTGAGCGTGGTGCTGACCATGCCGTTGACCACCGGCAACAATCCGCTGCTGCCGGCCATTCCGCTGCTGCCGGTTCCGACCACGCTGACGGGCTCGGCCGTTGTGCAACTGGTCTCGGGATCGTGATGCGCGTGGCCGGTTGACATTTCTTTCGCCGTTTCCGACTGCCCTACGGGTCGCCAGATGACCAGCAAACATCTCCAGATCTTCGCCGCGGCGCTGCTGCTGCTCGCCGTCATGCTCGGGGCGGTGGCGTGGAAGAGCGCGCATCGCCCGCCGGCGCCCGCCCTGGCGCAACAGAACGAAAACGGCAAGACGCTGTACCCGGTGGTGGTGACCGTCAAGCCGCTGGAGGCGGGCAAGCCCATCACGGTGGACCAGGTCGGTGTCGAGTCCCTGCCGATCAATCCGGCCGATGCCTTTGCCGACGTGAACAAGGTGGTGGGCCGCGAGCCCATCATGCCGATCGGCACCGGTGTGCCGCTGATCGGTTCGCAACTGTCGTCGGGGCTGGCGCTCCAGGTCGCGCCCGGGCAGCGCGCGGTGGCGATCACCGTCGATGAGGTGGTCGGCGTGGGCAACCGCGTGATGCCGGGCGATTACGTCGACGTGTTCCTGGTGCTGCGCAAGGACGGCCAGGAGATCGACGACAGCAAGGCGCGCCTGCTGCTGCCGCATCTGCGCGTGCTGGCGTTCGGTCCGCTGGCGATCAACGAGGCGCCGCAGACGCAGCCGGAAAGCGGCGCCAATACGGTGACGCGCAGGGTCGACCAGGCCAAGACGGCGGTGCTGGCGGTGCCGGTGGAATCCGTCAGCCAGTTGGCGATCGCGCACCAGTCCGGTCGCCTGCTGCTGGCGCTGCGCAATCCGTCGGACGATGCGGAGCCGACCGTGCGGCCGCAGGACGCGCTGGCGCTCGCGATGGTCAGCCGCAATCCGCTGGATGCGGCGCAGGCCGGCGCATCGCTCGTCAGCGTGACGGGCGCGCCGCGCCGCCCGATCGCCTTGTCGTTTGCGCCACCGGCCGTGGCGACCGCGCACCTGGCCGTGCGCAGTGCGGCAACGGCGACCGGTGTCGAGATCATCCGTGCAGGCAAACGAGAGGAGCAACATGACTGAAGCCGCTGTCGTTCGCGGTTGGGTGGGCGCACTCGCGTTGGGCTGCGCTACGCTGGCGTCGGGCGTGCATGCGCAGAGCATGCCGGAGGGCCCGGTCGTGCATCTGTTGAGCGGCAGCCAGCGGGAGATCCGCCTGGGCAAACCGCTGGAGCGCATCGCCATCGGTAATCCCGAGGTGGCCGACGCGCTGCTTCTCAAGGGACGTGGCGCGGCCGGCAGCCTGCTGATCGTTGCCAAGAAGCCCGGCGCGGCCAGCATCATGGTGTGGACCCAGGGCGGCACGGCCATCACCTACAACGTGCAGGTGGATGCCGAGGCGCGCGGCGCCGGCAGCCCCGACCTGGCGGTGCAGGGCGGTACGGCGGTGCTGACCGGGCAGGTCAGGGATGTCTACTCGTTGGCGCGGGCCCGCAAGGCGGCGGCGGCGGGCGGCGCGGAGCCGCCGAAAGGCGGCAGCATGATCGACAACACTGCGATGGCCGTCCCCGGCACAGTCCAGGTGGATGTACGCGTGGTGGAGTTCAGCAAGACGGTGCTCAAGGAGGCCGGGTTCTCGTTCTCGCGCACGCGTGGCGGCTTTACGTTCGGGGCGTACTCGCCCGCGTCGCTGTCGCAGGCTACGCCTTCTTGGCTGTCTTCCAGTACGTCATCGTCGAGCGGGTTGACCGTGCAGTCCACTCAGCCTGTGAGCACCGCGTTCAATTTGCTGCTCTCTTCCGTGAGCAAGGGCATCTTTGCCGACCTGAGCCTGATCGAATCGAACGGCCTGGCGCGCGTGCTGGCCGAACCCAGCCTGGTGGCGCTGTCCGGCCAGAGCGCCAACTTCCTGGCCGGGGGCGAGATTCCGATCCCGGTGCCGCAGGCGCTGGGCACCACCTCCATCGAGTACAAGCCCTTCGGCATCGGGCTGACGGTCTCGCCGACCATCCTGTCGGAGAACCGCATCGCGCTGAAGGTGGCGCCGGAGGCCAGCGATCTCGATTTCAGCCGCGGCATCACGCTCAACGGTGCCACCGTGCCGGCTATCGTCACGCGCCGCGCTGACACCACGGTCGAGCTTGGCGACGGCGAGAGCTTCGTGATCGGCGGGCTGGTCAGCCGGACCACGCTGTCGAACGTGGACAAGGTTCCGTTTCTCGGTGACCTGCCGATCATCGGTTCCTTCTTCAAGCGGCTGAACTACAACCAGGAGGAGCGCGAGCTCGTCATCATCGTGACGCCGCGCCTGGTGCGGCCGATGGCGCGCAACGCCCCGATCGACAAGATGCTGCCGGGCCAGGCCGGCGGCCAGGACAGGGACCAGGCGGGCTTGCCCGTGTGGCAGCCGTTCGTTCTTGGTGTGGCGGACTCGGCGGCCATGCCGGGCTTCTCGCGGTAAGGCAGGGGCTGGGCAGACATGGACTACTTTCTGCTGCATGGCGGCGGCCATGCCGATGGGCAATCGGGCGGCGTGCATCGCTGGCTGGCCGGGGCCATCCGCGAACTGGGCATGCTGGTGGCCGAAGTCAGCGGGCACGATGCCTTCCTCGAGCAGATCGGTGCGGTGCATCCGGAAGTGGTGTTCGTGCGCTTTGCTTCGTCGCCGGCCCGGGCCGACACGCCGGGGCAGGACCAGAAGCTGGGCGAAGGTACGGATGCCATCGGCGAGGCGACGCAACTGGTCGCGCAGTTGGCGCGGCTGTTTCCGGGGCTGCCGCTGGTCGCGGTCGGGGCGGCGGCGGACGGCCGGGCGATGCTGGCGGCGCTGCGGGCGGGTGTGAAGGATTTCATCGATGTCGACGGTGCGCCTGCCGAGGCGGTGCGCGTGGTGCGCCGGCTGCTGGCCGAGCGCGCTTCCGCCGAGCCGACGCGCCGGGGCCGTGTGCTGGCCATCCTGGGTGCCCGGCCCGGCGTGGGTACCACCACGCTGGCGGCCAACCTGGCGACGCTGGTGCGGCGGACCGCCGGCAGCGATGTGATGCTGCTCGACCTCGGCCAGCCGTTGCGCGACGGTGCGCTGTATTTGAACGTTCCGGCCAATTTCCATTTCGTGGAGGCGGTGCGCAACCTGCGCCGCTTCGACCAGGTGTTCGTGCAGACCGCGCTGTCGCGCCACCCGAACGGGCTGGTGGTGTTGCCGCTGCCGGTCTCGCTGGCGGAGATGCGCGACATTTCGTTCTCCGAGGCGCTGGGGCTGCTCAACCGCCTGCGGACCTTCTTCGATCTGCAGGTGGTCGATCTCGGCGGCTTCAACAACATCGACTTCATCGCGCAACTGGTCAAGGCAGCCGACGATGTGATGCTGGTGACGGAGCAGAGCGTGGGCGCCATCGTCTCGGCTGCCGAACTGGTGCAGGAGTTGAAGAAGCGGGAGATCGACCGCGATCAGCTGCACCTGACCATCTCCAAGTTCGATGCGCGCCTGTCGCTCGATGCCGAGCAGATCGCGGAACGGCTGGGGATTCCCTCGGTGATGACGGTGCCCAGCCGGCGCCAGGCGCTGGTCGTGGCGTCCAACCAGGGCGCGACGCTGGCGGAGACCCGCCCGATCGATCCCTACGTCCGGGCGATCGCCGGGATTGTCCAGACGCTGGGCTACACGCAGCCGGGCGAGCGCCCCCCCGGCGTGGCGGGCTGGATGGCGGGCATGCGGACACGGCTGGGCGAGCGCTTCAGGCGCAAATCGACGGAGCCGGCTGAGCTGGATCTGCGCACTACGGAACGGAACGCGACATGACACAACCCATCGAGTTCTCCAACCAGGCCGACACGGGCAACGGCGCGTTTGCCGTCACGCAGGCGTTCCAGGACATCAAGGAAGCCGCGCACGAGCACCTGCTGACCCGCATCGAGGAGCTCGGCGCCGAGTTCGGCCGGTGGTCGCGCAGCGCCATCCAGCGCTTCGTTGACCTGGAGGTCGAGGGCTTCACCCGCATGCGCCGCATTCCCGTCAACGAGACCGAAGTGCGGGAGATCGCGGAGGCGCTGACCAAGGAGCTGGCCGGCTTCGGACCGATCGAAGACCTGCTGGCCGACCCGGCGGTGGAAGACATTCTCGTCAATGGGCACCTGGACGTGTATGTGTCGCGGCACGGCGTGCTGGAGCGCATTCCGGTGCGCTTTGCCGACAGCAACCACCTGTTGCGCATCGTGCGCCGCATCCTCGCGCCGATCGGGCGGCGGCTGGACGAATCGAACCCGATGGTCGATGCGCGCCTGCCGGACGGCGGCCGCATCAACGTGGTGATTCCGCCGCTGGCGCTGGAAGGGCCGGTGGTGTCGATCCGCAAGTTCCGCAAGGATCCGCTCAAGCCCGAAGACCTGCTCGGCCTGGGCACCATGAACGAAGAGATCGGCGAGCTGCTGCGCGCGGCGGTGAAGGCGCGCTGCAACATCCTCGTCAGCGGCGGGACCAGTTCGGGCAAGACCTCGCTGCTCAATGCGCTGGCGTATCACGTGCCGAGCACCGAGCGGGTCATCACGATCGAAGACACCGCGGAGCTGTCGCTCAACCATCCCCACGTGGTGCGGCTGGAAAGCCGGCCGGGCGGCTTCGAGGGCACGGGCGTGGTCACCATCCGCGAACTGCTGCGCAACAGCCTGCGGATGCGGCCGGACCGCATCATCGTGGGCGAAGTGCGCGGCGGCGAGGTGCTGGAGATGCTGCAGGCCATGAGCACCGGCCACGACGGGTCGATGGGCACGATTCACTCCAGCAGCCCGCGCGAGTGCCTGTACCGGCTGGAGATGCTGGCGGGCTTTGCCGGCTTCCAGGGCAGCGAGGTGAGCCTGCGGCGTCAGATCACCAACGCCATCGACTTCATCGTCCAGATCGGGCGGCTGTCCAACGGCAAGCGGCGCATTCTGTCGGTGACGGAGATCACCGGGCTGGGCGACAACATCGTCTCCACGCAGGAGCTGTACCGCTACGAACCCTATATCGGCCCCGACGGCGAAGAGATGGACCGCTGGACATCGCTCGGCCTGCAGCCGCATTCCCCCAAGCTGGCACGCATGCGCAATACGGCGATGGACGGCGGCGGCCTGGATGTCGGCTTTGGCGGCGGCGGAGGGCGATTCCATGTCTGAGGGCGCACTCTGGTCGGGCTGCCTGGCGCTGCTGCTGGTCGGCGCTTCGCTGATGCTGTGGGCGGAGGCCGTGCGCCGGCGCGAGCGCGAGGCGTCGCGCAGCTTCGTGCGCGCGCAGACTGAACAGATCAACGCGCGCTACCAGGTCAACGCGCAGAGCGTTCCCAGCGCTGTGCCGGACAGTCTGCATCGGGCCTGGCACGACGCATTGCGCCGCGCCGATCTCGAGCCGGGCCGGCGTCTGTACCTTCTGGCGTTCGGCCCCCTCGCGGTGATTGCGCTGGTGGCCTGGGCGGTGTCGGGCCTGCTGTCGGCGGTGACGGCGATCCTGCTGTACGCGCTGGTGGCCGCCTTCCTGTTCTGGAGCCGTACCCGCCGCATGAACGAACGCCTGATGCAGCAGTTGCCCGGTTTTCTCGACGGCGTGGTCCGGCTGATGAGCATCGGCAGCGCCGTGCCGGCGGCGTTCCAGGCGGCCAGCGCCAACACCGAGCCGCCGCTGCGCACCTGCCTGGCATTGACCACGCAGCTGCAGCGCGCCGGCAAGGACCTCGACGCCGCGGTGCTGGCCGTGGGACAGCTGTATCGGGTCAACGAACTGGTCCTGCTGTCGTCGGTGCTGCGCCTGGCGCTGCGCTACGGTGGGCGGGCGGACATCGTGATGGAGCGCACCGCGGCGTTCATGCGCGACCGCGAGCAGGCCCAGAAGGAACTGCTGGCCCTGTCCGCCGAGACGCGCCTGTCCGCGTGGATTCTCGGTCTGCTGCCGGTGGTGGTGGGCGGCATCATCATCATGTTCAACGCGACCTATGTCATGTCGATGTGGCGCGACCCGGTCGGCAAGATGCTGATGATGGCGGCGTTCGGGCTGGAAGTGATGGGCTCGCTGATGCTTGCCCGGCTGGCCAAGGCCATCTAGGGGAGGCCATGATGAACGATGCGCTGCTGACCCTGAGCTTGACGGCCGCGACGGCGGGGCTGCTGGTGTTCGGGGGCATCCTGGTGCATGCCGTGCTGACGCGCTATCGCAGCGTGCGCAAGCTCGATACGGCGCTGACCGATGTGCGGACGGCCGGCACGCAGGCCGCGGCGCCGGCAGGCACGCCGCTGCCGGTGCCCAAACCGCGGGCGCAGGCACAGCAGCTCCAGCAGCAGGTCGCCAAGGTGGGCCAGCGGTGGATCGATACGGGCCTCGGCCAGCGCATCGTCACCGAGGAGGACCGCAGGCTGCTGGAGGAGTGCGGCTACTACGGCGAGCAGGCGCGCACGGTCTTCGGCGGAACGCGCATCCTGCTGCCGCCGTTTCTTTGCGTGCTCGGTGTGCTGTACGCGGGCGCGTTCTGGAAGGCGATGCTGTGGGGGTTTGCCGGCTTCGCGCTCGGCTACCTGGGGCCCAAGTGGCTGCTGACCCGGCGCAAGGAGAGCCGCCGCCGCCGCGTGGACGACGAACTGCCGGTGATGGTCGACATGCTGCGGCTGCTGCAGGGCGTGGGGCTGTCGATCGACCAGAGCCTGCAGGTCATCGCCAACGAGTTCTACGGCATGTTGCCCGTGCTGGCCGGCGAGTTCGGCCGGGCCAACCAGCAGTTCGCGTCGGGCCGGCCGCGCGAGCAGACCCTGCTGCGCATCGCCAAGATGTTCGATAGCGAAGACCTGAAGGGATTGATCACGCTGCTGACCCAGGTCGACCGGTTCGGCGGCGCCGTGCAGGAGCCGTTGCGCCAGTTCGGCGTGCGCCTGCAGGAGAACCGCCGCTCCCGGCTCAAGGAGCGCGTGGGCAAGCTGACCGTCAAGATGACCGTCGTGATGGTGCTGACGCTGCTGCCGGCGCTGCTCATCATCACGGCCGGGCCCGGGTTCGTGAGCGTGACGCGCAGCCTGCACCATTCCCAGCCTAGCGGAGGACGTTGAACGTGCCGAAGTTCCCATTTGCGATGCGCGCCGGCGCGGCCGGCATGCTGGCCCTGGCGGCGCTGCTGGCCGGCTGCGGCTCGCCGGCGGGCTCCGAGATGAGCCGCCGCGCCGACACCGAGATCGAACTGGCGCGCCAGCGCCAGACCGACGAGAAGACCGAGCTCGCCAGCGCCGGCACCTATCTGTCGCTGATCCGCCGCATGCAGGAGCGGGGCATGTATTACGCATCGCTGGCGCATATCGACGCCTACGTGCAGCGTTTCGGCCGTACCCCGGAAGTGGTGCTGCTGCGGGCGGACGCGCTGCGCGAAACTGATCAACTGGCGGCGGCCGAAGCGGATTACCGCACGGTGGTCGAGGCCACCTCGGCCTTGGGGGCGGGCACGCAGGGCGCCCTGCTTAACGCCAATGCCTGGCGCGGCCTGGGCATCACGGCCGGACGCCAGGGCCGGTTCGCGGAAGCGGCGCGCCGCCTCCAGGTGGCCGCCCGGGGCAACCCGACCGATGCCAGCACCGAGAGCGATTTCGGCTATGCGCTGATGCGCGCCGGCGAGGTCGAACAGGCGCGCGTGCCGCTGATGCAGGCCGCGCAACTGGATGCCGCCAACCCGAAGATCGCCGGCAACCTGGCGATCTGGCTGGCCGTCAACGACCGCCAGGAGGCCGCCGCCTCGCTGGTGACGCATGCGAGCCTGAACGATGCCGCGCGCAAGGCCATCGACGAAGACATCGGCCGCGTGCGCAGCGCCTGGCGTGACCGGCGCATTGCCCGCGAAGCCGTGCCGCAACCGGTGCAGCAATCGGTGCCGCGCACGGTCGCGACGGCCCCGGCAGGGGTGCCCGCACCCGCTGCGCAGCGCCCTTCGGCGCCGCTGGCTTTCCAGCGCGGACGCCTGCTCGACAACCTGGAGGCAGCCCAATGACATTGAAGATCGTGACCGTGCTGTGCGCCGCGGCGCTGGGGTGGAGCGGCCTGGCCGGCGGGCAGGGTTTTTCCGGCGCGACCGATGCCGCACCGGCGGCGTCGCAGGCCGGTCGCGCCGTCAATGACTCGACGCGCCGCCTGCTGTCCGCCCAGCGCGACGGCACCTACGCCGGCGAGGCCGTGCCGCTGCGCGGCGAACAGGCGGCGCTGGCCTATCAGCGCTATCTCGACACCTTCAGCCGGCCGATGCCCGGTCTGTCGCAGGGCAGCTCGGGCCAGCGCGGCGCGGCGCCCACCGCGGCCACCGGCTCGTCGTCGCGCTAGCCGGCCCTCGCTTCCGACTTCCGACCACCGTGACACGATCCGCGGCCCCTTCGACCCGAACACGCCGCCTTCGCCGAGCAGCGCGGGGCGTGGTCAGCGTGCTCACCACGGTCTTTGTTGCGACCGTCGGCCTGACACTGCTGGTGAGCGTCGATATCGGCAACGTGTTCTTCACGCAGCGCGCATTGCAGCGGGCGGCCGACATGGCGGCGATGGCGGCGGCGCAGCGGCTGGACATCCCGACGCAGGCCGCCCAGCAGAGCGTGGCGCAGAACGGCCTGATCGTCGCGCCCACCGTGGTGCTGGGGGTCTGGAATGCGACGAATACCGCGGCGGCGCCGACGTATTTCTGTGCCAGCGGCAACGTCGGCTGCAGCGGTACCGTCAATGCGGCGCAGGTCACGCTGACGCAGAACGTGCCGTATTTCTTCTCGGTCGGCCAACGCTCGCTGACGGCCACGGCCATCGCCAAGAACACCGCGATCGTGTCGTTCTCGCTGGGTTCGGGTTTGGCGTCGGTCAATGGCGGTCTGCTGAACCAGATGCTGGGCGCCCTGCTGGGCAACAGCAACCCGCTCAGTCTCGATCTGGTGTCTTACCAGGGATTGGCGAACACGACGATCCGCGTGTCCGACCTGATGGCCGCGCTGAACGTGGGCACCGTGCAGCAGCTGGTGTCGTCCCAGGTCTCGCTCAGCCAGCTCGTCAGCGCGGTGGTGTCGGCGGGCGGCCAGAACGGGCTCACCGGCGTGTCGGTCGGCACCGTGCTGGCGCCGAACACGCTCGTGATCGGTCCGCTGCTGCGCAGTACGCTGATCAACGTCGGCAACAGCACCGGTACGCCCGGCGTTCTGCAATTCCTGGCCCAGGCGGGCAATGACCAGTCCGCGCTCAACGCGCAGCTCAACGTGCTCGACCTGGTGACGACAGCCGCCCAGATCGCCAACAACCAGAACGCTGTGGCGATCTCCACCGGCCTGACGCTGCCCGGTCTGCTGGGGGCGACGCTGAATCTCAAGATCATCCAGCCGCCGGTCGTCGCCATCGGGCCGCCGGGCAAGGATACGTCGGGCAATTGGATGACCCAGGCCTCGGCCGGGCAGGTGCGGCTGGGCCTCAATGTCAGCGCGAGCGTGCTGGGCCTGGCGACGATCAATGTGCCGATCGGCGTGGTCGTGGCCGGGGCCAACGCGCATGCCGTCGATGCGTATTGCCCGGTGCCCCGCGCGAACCTGTCGGCGGACCTCGCGGGGACGATTTCGCCGGTCTCGTCGTGCATTGCGGCGGGGGCGGATTCGGTCGCCTCCGGCACCTTGAACTGTGGGTCGGCAAGTGCTGCGCCGTTGCTGAGCGTGCTGGGGATTCCGGCGCTATCGATCTACAGCAATCCGCCGGCCTCGGGGAGCGTGTCCTTCGGCAGCGATACCCCATACAGCGGGCTGCAGATCGCCGTCGGGCAGACGAAGCGCGTGACCGCGACCAGCGGCTTCTTCAGTTCGCTCTTGTCCAGCAATAGCAATCTGAAAGTGACGGTGCTCAACGCACTTTTGCTGCCCGTGCCCACGTCCGCAGTTTCAACTGAACTGTCGACGGTCGGCTCGATTCTGGACAGTGCGCTGACGCCGGCGCTGGAGCTGCTTGGCGTTCAGCTCGGCTACGCCGACATCAAGGTGCTGTCGGTGAACTGCGATGCAGTCGAACTGGTGTTCTGACGGGGAAGCAACACGATGAAAACCGATCGCTGGGCATACGAGACGCTTGAAATTTTTGTCTGGGAGGGCCGGCAGGACATCGCGGAGCGCGTCACGCGCTTCATGGCGCCGTTCGGGGCGGAGGTGATCCGCGCCGGGGGGATCGACTTCCAGCCGGCCGAGCCGCGCAGCAAGCCGAGCATCGCCGTGATCAGCGCGTCGGTGGTGGAAAGCGGCGGCTTTACCGTGCTCGACTGGCAGGCCGCGCAAGGCATGCCTGTGATCTGGGTGGCAGCCGACACGCAGCACGACACGTCGCGTTTTCCGCCGGAGTACACGCATGTGCTGGGGCCGGATTTCGGCGCGACCGAATTGCGCGCGCAGATCGGCAAGCTGCTGCCCGCGCTGTCGCCGGCGCAGAGCAAGGGGCCGGACCAGAGCGATCTGGTGGCCGGCTCGCAGGCGATGCTGTCGCTGCTGGAGCACGTCGAGACCTTCGCCGACTGCGCCAGCAATGTCATGCTCTACGGCGAGACCGGCGCCGGCAAGGAGCGCATCGCGCGCCTGCTGCACGACCGGAACACCGTCTACGGGCGCGGTCCGTTCGTGGCCGTCAACTGCGGGGCGATTCCCGACGGCCTGTTCGAGTCGCAGTTCTTCGGCCATGCCAAGGGCGCGTTCACCGGTGCCATGTACGCGCACCGGGGCTACTTCGAGCAGGCCAACGGCGGCACGCTGTTCCTCGACGAACTGGGCGACCTGCCCCTGTACCAGCAGGTGAAGCTGCTGCGCGTGCTGGAGGACAGCGAGTGCACGCGGCTGGGCTCGACGGTGCCCGTCAAGCTGGAGTTCCGGCTGGTGGCGGCCACCAACAAGAACCTGCGCGAGATGGTGGCGACGGGCAAGTTCCGCGCCGACCTGTATTTCCGGCTGGCGGTGATCGAGCTGCGGATTCCCAGCCTGGAGCAGCGCGGCGCCGAAGAGAAGGTGGCCCTGCTGCTGTCGTTCCTGCGCCATCTGCTGGGCGACAAGGGCTTTGACAGCCTGCCGCCGATGCCGGAGTGGGTGCGGGCGTCGGTCGGGCGGGCGTATTTCACGGGCAACGTGCGCGAACTGCGCAACCTGGCCGAGCGCATCGGCATCACGCTGCGCCAGTTCGGCCGCTGGGACGAGGCGCGCATCCTGCCGCTGTTCGCCGGCCTGCAGCGTGATGCGTTCGACCGCGAGGCCGGCAACGGTCACGGCAACGGCCATGGCAACGGCCACCTCGACAACGGCGAGGAGCGCCGCCGCATCCTCGCCGCGCTGGATGCCAACAACTGGCGCCGGCAGGACACCGCGGCCACGCTGGGCATCAGCCGCAAGGTGCTGTGGGAGAAAATGCGCAAGTACCAGATCGCCGACGGCGAGACCGAACTGCGCGAACTGGAGTGACGCGAAACAACACCCCACGCCGCGCGGAGCGGGCCGGACGTGCCATCGCGCAGCCGGATCGCGTATAGTCGTCGGCTGCATTGAGCAGAACCAGAACCACAGGGTCGACATGAGAACAACAACGCAGCGAGGGATCGCAGTACACCGGGTGTTCAAGCGGGGATTGGCTATCGCGGCCGCGGTGGCTGCAGTGGCGGGCGGGACAGCCTGCACATCGGCCGTGGCGCAGAGCCCGGCCGCGCCGCCCATGGCCATCAATCCGGTGGCGTCGGCCGCGCCGGTCCCGGCGTTGACGGCCACGGTCGGGCAAGCCAATGCCGCACCGGCCGCCGCCGCCGGCGTGCCTTCTTCCCTCGATAGCGCCGCCCGCGTCCAACCCCCGGTTGCCGACAGTGCCGTGCTGGAACTGCAGCGCCGCATGCAGGCACGCGAACTGGCCGAACTGCGCACCACCTACAACGGCGCGTACGGCGCCAGCCTGTTGTTTGCCCAAAGCGATCTGACGTACTACGTGACGCTGTTCCAGCAGAAGGATCTGTGGCGCGTCATCAAGACCACCAATGAGGCGCATGCCGAGCGCATCTACGCCGATTTCTCCCGCCAGACGCGTTCGCTGTCCGATCTGGATCTGCAGCGCATCCGCCTCGAGGCCCAGAAGGAGCGTGCCGAACGCCAGGTCGCCGAGCAGGAAAGCCGGCTGCGCGGCCTGCGCGCCGATCTCGATCTGCAGCGCCAGCAGCAGGCACAAGTGCAGGCGCGCCAGAAGGTGGCCCGCACGGAGACCGACACGCTCGATGCCGAACGGCGTGCCGCCCGCGCCCGCCTGGACGAGCTGCAGCGCCAGATCCGCTCGCTGGAGGCGCAGGTCAACGCACCGTTCGGCGGTGCCCGCAGTCACTGAGCGGCACTTTTCTTGCGGCACATCGGGCGGCCCGCGGGTCGCCCGATGTGCTTTCAGGGGCGGCCGGACGTGGTCCGGAGGCCGCTGGCAGGAGGGCTTCCACCGGTGGTGTTGCATCGTTGCACTGCCAAGATTGGCGGGGCGGTGCGGCCAGGCCCCATGTTACGATGCCCGGTCGGAGCACCGCGCTCATGGCCTGGAGACGCACGGTCTGATGCGTCCGGCACGGCAGTTCCGCGAGGAGAAATGACAATGCGACGCCGCATCAAAGCGTCCTGGACCGCAATCCTGGTGTTTGCGCTGGTGGGCGCCGGGTACTTGTGGATGTACCGGTTCGAGCCCCTGCTGTCCGGCGAAGCCGGCAGCGATGTTTTCGTATGGGACCGCTGGCGCCACCGCGTCTGCGCACTGACCGACCGCGGCGAGGCGACCGAGCTGCGTTGCGACAACGCCATGGAGACCGACAGCGGCAGCGCCGCCGGCAGTGGCTCCGACGTCTCCACGCACGTGCGCATGCGGGACACCCTGTACCGCAAGCTGTGACCCCGCCGCGCGCGCTTTCCGGCAGGATGCGCCGGGCGCGCGCTTGCGCCTCCTAGCCTTCGCCCGACCCGGCCGCGTCGATCCGATCCGGCGCGGCAGCGGCCGGCAGTTGCCTGACTTGCGACGCCTCGATGCGCCCCTGGCGCCGGAACGGTCCCAGGCTCTGCGGCTGGCCGGATTCCAACGCACGTTCGATGGCGGCCAGGATGCGCACATCGGCCAGGCCTTCCTCGCCGTTGGGCTCGGGCTCCCGGTCGTTCAGGATGCAGTCCGAGAAATACTGCAGCTCGCCGCCGAACTGGTCGGTGGCATCGAACGGCTGCTCGCGCGTGCGGCCGTCCAGCGTCAGCCGGTGCCGCAGCGCCACGCCGAAGGTGAAGCCGGGCGAGACCTCGAGATCGCCCTGGGTGCCGATCACGCGGTACTGGTCCACGCGGGCGCTGCTGTAGCTGACGATGAACTGGGCGAGCCGGTGGTCGGCAAAGCGCAGCGTCACGCTGACGGTGTCCGCAAAGTTGAACGGCGAGGCCGGATCGCGCACGCCCACGGCCGACACTTCCACGGGCTCTTCGCCGAACAGGTGGCGCACCGCGTTGATCGGGTAGGGGCCCATGTCCGCCACCGGCCCGGCCCAGTACCCATGGTGCGCCCGGTGGTCGGACGGCGCCACCGGCTGGCTGAAGACGGCCGAGAACGCTCGCACGTGCCCCAGCTTGCCGGCGCGCACCAGCTCGATCGCTGCCAGCGTGGCGGGTTCGAAATGCAGTCGGTAGGCGATCATCAGCTTGGCGCGGCCGAGGCGCGCGGCGTCGATCATCGCTTCGCAATCCGCTTCGCTGGTCGCCATGGGCTTCTCCAGCAGCACATGGATGCCGCGCTGCAGCGCGGGCAGCGCGTATTGCCGGTGCATATCGTTGGGCAGCGCCAGGTAGATCGCGTCGATGTCGCCCGAGGCGAGCAGGCGCTCGTAGTCGGCATAGCCGCAGACGTGGCCGATGCGGTAGCGCTGCGCCAGCGCGCCGGCCTTGGCCGCATCGCCGCTCACCAGTGCGGTGACGATGGAGTTGCCGCTGTGTGCGACCCCCGGCAGGAACGCCGCCTGCGAGATCCAGCCGGCGCCGACGACGGCGTAGCGGACCAGGGGTTGCGCGGTACGCGCGGGCGCCGGTTGCGGCGCGAGCTCGGCTTCTTGGGACGCGGTAGACATGACGGTTCCTTTGCAATCCTTGCGCGCGAATACCGGCCTGGGGCACCAGGGGCATGGTTGCGCGCTGTGGTACTAGCGCCATAGCAAAGGCGATGCCCGGGACCCGGCGGGCATCACTTCACGCCGGGGCAACCGCTCAGTCGTGCTCGGCGCGGCTGTCGGCGGGAGCCTGGTCGCGCTCGTGCAGTCCGTAGTCGCGCACGACCTGGGCGATGCGCAGGCGGTGGTCGGCAAACGCCGATTCGCGCCCGATGTGCTGCGCGCGCCGGTGCTGCCGCATGTTGCGTCAGGTCTCGATGGCCGCCTCATTGCGGAAGAACGAGAGCGACAGCATCTTGTCGGGGTGGGTGAGGCTCTGGAAGTGCTCGACCGAGATAAAGCCCTCAATCTGCTCCAGCTGCGGCTTGAGCTGCGCGGTGATGTTCAGGTACAGGTCGCGCTTGCCGGGCGCGGGCACGACGTTGACGCAGGCGGGGGCGTCCGGGCTGTGGGCGTGGCTGGTGTCCGGGTCGCGCGATGTTCATGTCTTTCAGATAAGACATGAGTGTTTTTGAAGTCACACTTCAAAAAGTCTACATAGTCATGCGACGTCGGCGTCGCTAGAATCCGCCCCAAAAGCGCTGCTGCGTCCAATGATGGCGCGGCCGGCCGGGCAAATCGCCGCTCCGGTCCGAGACGCTAGTCCGTTCAATCCAATACACACTGTGGAGCCGCAAGCGACCGAGATCGCGCGGCGGCAGGCGTTTGCCCATCCGCAGTGAAAAAAAAGGATCTGCCGTAATGGGAAGGGGAAGTTCGGTTTGCCGCCTGGGGGGTGGCAAACGTTTTGTGTTGCTCGGCGCCTGCGTGTTGCCGATGTCCGTGGCCCTGGCTCAGACCGCGCCCGCCGGGGAGGCCGCCCAGGAACTGTTGCGCCAGCAGGAGCGTGAACGCCTGCTGCGTCAGCAGCAGGAGCCCAAGCCGGACGTGCGCCTGGAGCGCGGGGTGGCCGTCGAGACCGACCGCCTCCCGGCGAACGAGTCGCCGTGTTTCCGCATCGATCGCATCTCGCTGACGGGGGACGCCGCCGCGCGCTTCCAGTGGGCGCTGTCCGAGGCCGATCCGTCCGACGATCCGGCCACCGGCCGGTGCCTGGGCGCTGCCGGCATCAACCTGGTGATGAAGCGCGTGCAGAACGCCATCGTCGCGCGCGGTTACGTGACCACGCGCGTGCTGGCCGCGCCGCAGGATCTGAAGCAGGGCACGCTCGGCCTGACGCTGGTGCCGGGGCGTATCCGCGCCATCCGCTTTTCGGAGGACAGCAGTCCGCGTGCCACCAAGTGGAACGCGCTGCCGGCCGCGCCCGGCGACATCCTCAACCTGCGGGACATCGAACAGGGCCTCGAAAACTTCAAGCGCGTGCCCACGGCCGATGCCGACATCCAGATCGCACCCGCCGAGGGGCCCGATGCCGCGCCCGGCGAGAGCGACCTCGTGATCGTCTGGAAGCAGGGCCTGCCGTTCCGCCTGAACGTGGCCGCCGACGATTCGGGCAGCAAGTACACCGGCAAGTACCAGGGCAGCGTCACGGTGTCGTACGACCACTGGTGGACGCTCAACGACCTGTTCTACGCCAGCTTCAATCACGACCTGGGCGGCGGCTACAGCGGCAGCAAGGGCACGCGCGGCTACACCGTCCACTACGAGGTGCCGTACGACTACTGGCTGCTTGGTTTTACCACCAGCAGCTACGACTACTACCAGTCGGTCGTCGGGGCCAACCAGACCTACATCTACAGCGGCACCAGCGAGAACAGCGAGGTGCGCCTGTCGCGCCTGTTCTATCGCGACGCGGTGCGCAAGACCAGCGCCTACGTGCGCGGCTGGGTGCGCAGTTCCGCCAACTTCATCGACGACACCGAGATCGAGGTGCAGCGCCGCCGCACGGCCGGCTGGGAAATCGGCCTGAACCATCGCGAGTTCATCGGCGCCGCCACGCTCGACGCGAACGTGGCGTACCGCAAGGGCACGGGGATGCTCTCTTCGCTGCCGGCGCCGGAGGAGGCGTTCGAGGAGGGGACGTCCCGCCCGTCGCTGATCACGGTGGATGCGCAACTGACTGTCCCGTTTGCCGTCGCCTCGCAGCGGCTGCGCTACACGACCGCGTGGCGCGGCCAGTGGAACCGCACGCCGCTGGTGCCGCAAGACCGGTTCTCCATCGGCGGGCGCTACACCGTGCGCGGCTTCGACGGCGAGAACACGCTGATCGGCGATCGCGGCTGGCTGGTGCGCAACGATCTCGGCTGGGCGCTCGGCAACAGCGGCCAGGAGCTTTATGTCGGCGTCGATTACGGCGAGGTCGGCGGGCAGTCCACGCGCTTGCTGATCGGGCAGCACCTGGCCGGCGCCGTGCTGGGCCTGCGCGGCGGCTACAAGGGCCTGTTCTGGGATGTGTTCGTCGGTACGCCGCTCAGCAAGCCCGAGGGGTTCCGGACCGCCCACACCACGGCCGGTTTCAACGTCAGCTGGTCGTACTAGGAGGCCGCATGCGATTCGACACCCTCGATGTGATCGCACCCGGCCTGCTGACGACACCCTGCAACGAAGCCGAGGTGCTGGGCTCGGCGGTCTGGCTGTGGATGCATTCGGCCGAGCACCGCGACGTGCCGCTGCACGCCTTGTCGGCGCTGCTGCTGCCGGCCATCAAGCACCGGCAGTTCGTGCTGGCGACCGAGCATGGCAAGCCGGTGTTCTTCCTGACCTGGGCGAGCCTGAGCCCCGAGGCCGAGCGCCGGTACTTGGCCAATCCGCCCGTCACCATGCCCGAGGCCGATTGGGCCAGCGGCGAGCGCACCTGGATCCTCGACTGGATCGCGCCGTTCGGCCACACGCGACGCGCCCGCCAACTGATGGCGCGCCTGTTCGCCACGCGCTGCGTGCGCGGGCTTTACCACCGCGGCAATGACCGCGGCCTGCGGGTCATGGACTTCCACGGCATCGGCGTGATGACCGAGGAAGCCCGTGCCTGGTCCGCCCTCAATCCTCCTCTTCTGCCGCCGGCCATCGACGTCGCCGGCGCGTCGCACTTCCCGGAATCCCAATCATGAACAAGCACCTCTACCGGATCGTATTCAACAAGACGCGCGGCCTGTTGATGGCGGTGGCGGAGAACGTCGCCAGCGACGGCAAGCAGGCCGGCACGAGCGATGCGCCCCGCGCCGGCGGCGTGCTGGCCACGGTGCGGCCGCTGTGCTTCTCGATCCTGCTGGCGTTCGGGCTGGTCGGCAGTCTTGCGCAGGCGCAGATCGTGGCGGACCCCGGCGCGCCGCGCGGCCAGCAGCCGACCGTGCTGAATGCGGCCAACGGCGTGCCGGTGGTCAACATCCAGACGCCCAGCGCGGGTGGCGTGTCGCGCAACACGTACGGCCAGTTCGACGTGAACCAGCAGGGCGCGATTCTCAACAACGCCCGCACCAATGCGCAGACGCAGCTCGGCGGCTGGGTGCAGGGCAACCCATGGCTGGCCACCGGCACGGCGCGGGTGATCCTGAACGAAGTCAATTCGAGCAATCCAAGCCAGTTGCGGGGCTACGTGGAAGTCGCCGGCGACCGCGCGCAGGTGGTGATCGCCAACCCCGCGGGCATCAGCTGCGACAGCTGTGGCTTCATCAACTCCAACCGCGTCACGCTGACGACCGGCACGCCGATCCTCAACGGCGGCAACCTGGACGGCTACCGCGTGCAGAACGGTACGGTCAGCATCATGGGCGGCGGCCTGGATGCCAGCCGCGCGGACTACACCGACATCATCGCGCGCTCGGTGCAGGTCAACGCCGGCATCTGGGCCCATACGCTCAAGGTCAGCACGGGCGCCAACGAGGTCAACGCGGACCATAGCCAGACCACGGCCATCGCCGCGAGCGGCCCCGCGCCTTCGTACGGCATCGACGTCGCGAGCCTGGGCGGCATGTACGCGGGCAAGATCACGCTGGTCGGCACCGAAGCGGGCGTGGGCGTGCGCAACGCCGGGCAGATCGGTGCCTCGGCCGGCGACGTGACCGTCACCGCCGACGGCCGGCTCGAAAACAGCGGCCGCATCACGGCCACGGCCAATGTGCACGTTGACACCAACGGCGGCATTGCGAACGCCGGCACCGTCTACGCGCAGGGCGACACGCAGCTCGCCACGCGCGGCAATGTCGGCAATACCAACACCGGCGTGATCGCGGCGCAGGGCAATACGACGGTCGCCGCGACGGGCGCGTCGAGCACCATCGACAGCCAGGCCGGCTCCGTGCTCGGCGCGGGCCTGCGCGGTGACGGCACCGTGGGCACGAGCGGTACGCTGCAGCTCTCGGCAACGGGGCAGCTCAATGCGCAAGGACAGAATCTCGCGGGCGGGGACCTGGCCGCGAGCGGTGCGGCCATCAGCCTCGCCGACAGCCGCACCGCCGCGCGCAACGTCACCCTGACGGCGGGCAGCGGCGATCTCGATGCGAGCCGCGCGACGGTCTCGGCGACGCAGGCATGGACGGCGAACGCGGCCGGTACGCTGCGCACCGATGGGGCGAACGTCTCGGCCGATCGGCTGACGGCGACGGCGCACGATCTGTCCAACGTGCAGGGTCAGTTGATCCAGACCGGCGCATCGGACCTGTCGATTCAACTGCCCGGCCAGTTGGACAACACCGGCGGGCGCATCGCGACCAACAGCGCCAATCTGTCGCTCGGCGCGCAGACGCTGGTCAACACGGGCGGGCGCATCGAGCATGCGGGCACCGGCACGCTGTCGATGGCGGTGGGCACCCTGAACGGCGAACGCGGCGTCATCGGCACGAACGGCGCGCTGCAACTGACGGCGCAATCGGCCGTGCTCGATGCGGGGCAGACCTCGGGCGACACGCTCCAGATCCGCGCCGGCACGCTGTCGAACCGGAATGGCCAGATCGGCCAGACCGGCACCGGCGGCGCATCGATCCAGGCCAGCGGATCGCTCGACAACACGGGCGGCCAGATCGTAGCCAATGGTCAGAATCTCGCACTCGGTGCGTCGACGCTGACCAACGCGGACGGCCGCATCGCGCATGCGGGCACCGGCACGCTGGCGATCCAGGCGACGACCGTCGATGGCGCGCGCGGCACGATCACGGGCAACGGTGCCCTGACGCTGAACGCCCAGTCCGTCACGCTCGACGGCGGACAGACTACGGCCGGCAACCTGACGATCGACGCGACCACGCTGTCGAACCGCTCGGGCCAACTGCTGCAGACCGGTACGGGCGCGGCGTCGATCCAGGCCACCCAGCGCATCGACAACACGGGCGGCCGCCTGGCGACGAACGGCACGGACCTGACGCTCGGCACCGCGACGCTGACCAACACGGACGGCCGCATCGAGCATGCCGGCACCGGGGCACTGGCCATCACCGCCACCACCGTCGATGGCGCGCGGGGGACGATCGCCAGCAACGGCACGCTGGCGCTGCGCGCACAGGCGGCCACGCTCGATGGCGGGCAGACCACGGCTGACCGCCTGCAGGTCGATACGGGCGTGCTGTCCAATCGCTCGGGTCAACTGGTGCAGACCGGCAATGGCACGGCGTCGGTTGGGGCCACGACGTTGCTCGACAACACCGGTGGCACGCTGGCGGGCAATGGCGACCTGGCCATCACGGCGGGGCGCGTGGTCAACCAGGGCGGTACGCTGCAGGCGGCAGGCGCATCCGGCCTGACCATCACGGCGACGGGCCAGGTGGACAACAGCGCGCAAGGCAAGATCGGCGCAGGCGGCGCGGCAACGATTGCGGCGGCATCGCTGTCGAATGCGGGCGGCACGCTGACGGCCGGCGATGCGCTGCATGTGCAGGCGAGCGGCGCGGTGGACAACACCCAAGGGGTGCTGGCGGCCAATCGGGACGTGTCGGTCGCGGCGGCGTCGGTGACCAACGCGGCCGGCCGCATCGGCTCCGTGCAGGGTGGCACGCTGGTCACGGCCAGCCAGGGCGGGGTCGACAACGCGGCCGGTCGCATCGAAGCCGCGCAGGCACTGACCGTCGCCGGCAACGGCATCGCCAACACCGATGGCGTCGTGGCGGGCCAGGACGTGCGGCTCGACAGCCGGGCGCAGGCATTCGACAACACCCGCGGCACCGTGGCCGCGCGCGGCCTGCTCGATGTGCAGAGCGGCCAGCTCACCAACGACGCCGGCATGCTGCAGGCAGCCGGCGCGCTGACGATCGATACCCACGGCCAGACGCTGCTCAACACGCATTCCGGCACCACGGGCGGCATTCTCGGCCAGGGCACGGTGACGCTGCATAGCGGCAACCTGGATAACAGCGCCGGTTTCATCGGCGCGAACGGCGACCTGAAGGCCACCGCTGCGCAGATCACCAATGCGCAGGGCGGCCAGATCAGCGGCACGAAGACGATCGATCTGACCGGCACCGGGCTGGACAACCGGGGCGGCACCATCCAGGCGATGGGCAACGTGACGGCCGACGCCGGTTCGGGCACCGTCGACAACAGCGGCAGCCTGATGCGCTCGGGCGCCATGCTCGACGTGCGGGCCGGGACGGTGGCCAACACCGGCACCCAGGGCACCAACCAGGGGCTGGAGGGCCAGAACGTCGCGCTGACGGCCGACCAGATCAACAACCAGGGCGGTGCGATCCGCGCCGACCAGGCGCTGACGCTGACCGGTTCGGGCGCACTCAACAACGCCCAGGGCCTGATCTCCTCGGGCCAGAGCGTGCAGGTGCAGGACCGCAACCCGGGCGCCAAGACGCAGAGCGTGGTCAACACGAGCGGCACGCTCATCGCCGGCAAGTCGCTGGGCGTGGACAGCGCCAGCCTGTCGGGCGACGGGCGCATCCTGTCGCAAGGCGACCTGAGCCTGAACCTGGCTGGCGATTTCACTAACACCGGCGAGCTGCAGGCCAATGGCAAGGCCACCGTGAAGACCCGTGGCACGCTGACCAATCAATCGGCGCTGAAGGCCGGGGACACGCTTACCGTGTCCGCGGGCAACATCGACAACACCGCCAGCGGCGAAATCAGCGCGGGCACGACCAACCTCAGCGCAGCCGGCACGCTGACCAACCGGGGGCTGATCGACGGCGGCAGTACCAACATCGACGCCGGTACCGTCAATAACCTCGGCACCGGCCGCATCTATGGCGACCACGTCGCGATCCAGGCGGGCACCGTCAACAACGATGTCGAGAACGGTACGGCGGCGACCATCGCCGCGCGCAACCGGCTCGACATCGGCGCGCAGACCGTCACCAACCGCGAGCATGCGCTGATCTTCAGCGGCGGCGACATGGCGATCGGCGGCGCGCTGGACGGCAACCGCTTGGCGACGGGCTCGGCCGGCACGGTCAACAACAAAAGTGCCTCGATCGAGTCGCTCGGCAGCCTGACGCTGGCGGCCAATCAGGTCAACAACACCAACGAGCACTTCAGCACGGCGGTGCAGTCGCAGGGCACGGAGCACGTCGTCGAGTACCAGGGCGACGGCGCGGCCAACCGCTACAAGGCGGGGGATGCCGGCGTCTACATCTACAACGACGAGTCGGACCACCTGCACACGCCCGAAGGCAACTACGAGAGCTGGCACAAGTACGAGTACGACCGCACCACCACAGCCACCGTCATCACCGGCTCCGACCCCGGCAAGATCACCTCGGCCGGCGCCATGCGGATCGACGCCGGGACGCTGTTCAACGATAAGAGCCAGATCATTGCCGGCGGCACGCTGTCGACCAATGTCGGCTCGCTGCAGAACACCGAAGTGACGGGGCAGCAAACCGTGACCGATGCGGGCACGGCCACGTCGTACTGGCGCCACCAGCAGAAGGGCCGCGACGACACCGGCAGCAGCAGCACGGCCTACAATCCGCCCGCCGCGATCAGCGACATCCGGCTCACGCCCACGGTCTACAAGGACAACACCGCGCCCGGCGGCAGCGGGACCCAGGTCGGCGCCCTGACCGTCGCCACCGTGACGCAGGGCGCGCAGAGCGCGGCGGCGGCCAGCGTGTCCATCGGCGTCGGCCGGACCGTGGGCGCCGTGACGCCGGGGGTGCGGGGTATCGGCAGCGTCGGCGCCGGGCAGACGGTGAGCGCCATCACGGAAGTGGCGGCCGTCACGCCGGCCGCGGGCGGCCAGTCGCTGGTGGTGCGCACGGGCGGGGTCAATACCACGCTGCCCAACAACAGCCTGTTCCATCTGAACCCGAACCCGGGCGGCAGCTACCTGATCGAGACGGATCCGCGCTTTGCGAGTTACCGCACGTGGCTGTCGTCGGACTACATGCTGACGCAACTGCGCGTCGATCCGGCCCTGACGCAGAAGCGCCTGGGCGATGGCTTCTACGAGCAGAAGCTGATCCGCGAGCAGATCGCGCAGCTGATCGGCCGGCGCTTCCTCGACGGCTATTCGAGCGACGAAGCGCAGTACCGCGCGCTGATCGACAACGGCGTCACCTATGCCAAGGAATGGGGGCTGCGTCCGGGTGTTGAGCTGACCGCGGCACAGATGGCGCAGTTGACCAGCGACATCGTCTGGCTGGTTGAGAAGGACGTGACGCTGCCCAACGGCCAGACCACGCGCGCGCTGGTGCCGCAGGTCTATGTGCACGTGAAGCCGGGCGACCTGGACGGCTCCGGCGCGCTGATCTCGGGGCAGAGCGTGAACCTGAACGTGTCGGGCGACCTGGTGAACCAGGGCAGCATCGCCGGCCGCGACGTGGTGTCGATCACCGCCGAGAACGTGAAGAACCTGGGCGGGCGCATCACGGGCGGCGACGTGGCGGTGCGCGCGCGCACCGACCTCGATAACCTGGGCGGCATCATCGATGCCAACAACAGCCTGAGCGCCATGGCCGGGCGCGATCTCAACATCGCCACCACGACGCGCAGTAACAGCAATGCGCAGGGCAGCATCACCAACGTCAGCCGCATCGCGGGCCTGTATGTGAAGGCGCCCTCGGGCGGTACGCTGGTGGCGTCGGCCGGGCGCGACCTGAACCTGTCCGGCGCGCAGATCGGCAACGCGAGCACGGGCGGCCAGACCGTGGTGGCGGCGACGCGCGACCTGAACCTGGGCACGGTCAACGCGTCGAGTTCGCAGTCGCTGGCATGGGACGGCAAGAACTGGCGCCGCGACAGCACGCAGCAGGAAGTCGGCTCGTCGATCCAGACCAACGGCGACCTGCGCCTGTCGGCCGGCAACGACCTGAACGCGCGCGGCGCCTCGGTGACGAGCGAGCAGGGCGCGCTGGTGGCGACCGCCGGCAACAACGTCAACCTGAGCGCGGCGCAGACCACGCGCGATGTCGACGAGGCGCACCAGTTCAAGGGCAGCAGCAGTTGGTTCTCGAAGAAGACCATCACCACGCGCAACACGCTGTCGGAGACCACGACGCAGGGGACGACCTTCTCGGGCAACACCACGTACGTGCAGGCCGGCAACGACATCAACGTCAAGGGCAGCAACGTGGTCTCGACCGAGGGCACGACGCTGATCGCCAAGCACGACGTCAACATCGAGGCGGCGACCGACTCGACGACGGAGCGGCATTTCCGGGAGGAGAAGAAGTCGGGGCTGTTCAGCTCGGGCGGGATCGGCTTCACCATCGGCACGCAGCAGCAGAGCCAGGACAACCAGGACGCGCGCACCACGGCGGCGGCGTCCACGGTCGGTTCGACCAACGGCAACGTGGCGATCGGCGCGGGCAACCACTACCAGCAGGTGGGCAGCAACGTGGTGGCGCCGCAGGGCGACATCACGATCCAGGCCAAGAAGGTCGACATCCTGGAAGCGCAGGAGACGACCCACAGCACGCAGGAGACGCAGTTCAAGCAGTCGGGCCTGACGGTGGCGGTGACGGCACCGGTGATCGCGGCGATCCAGACCGCGCAGCAGATGGGGCGTGCGGCGGGGCAGACCTCGGACGGGCGCATGAAGGTGCTGGCCGGTGCGACGACGGCGCTCGCGGGCAAGAATGCGGCGGATGCGGTGGCATCCGATCCGAAGTCGGGCGGCGGTGTCAGCATCTCCATCACGGTGGGCGGCAGCAAGAGCCAGAGCAAGACGACGCAGGACGCGACGCAGGCGGCGGGCTCGAAGGTGGCGGCGGGCGGCAACGTCAGCATCCAGGCCACGGGCGCGGGCCAGGACTCGACGCTGACGGTGCAGGGCAGCGACATCAAGGGCGGCGGTGACGTAAGCCTGAAGGCCGATGGCGACCTCAACCTGCTGGCGGCGCGCAACGCGAGCGAGATGCACCGCTCGAGCAGCAGCGTGAGCGGCGGCGTAGGCGTGGCGGTGAGCCTGAACTCCAACGGCGCGGCCTTCGGCGTGACGGCCAACGCGAGCGCCTCGCGCGGCAAGGGCGAAGGCTCGGACGTGAGCTGGACGAACACGCACGTGTCGGCCGGCAACACGCTGACGCTGGAATCGGGCGGCAATACGAACCTGAAGGGCGCGGTGGCCAGCGGCAAGCAGGTGGTCGCCAACGTGGGCGGCGACCTGAACATCGAAAGCCTGCAGGACACCAGCAAGTACCACAGCAAGGACCAGTCGATCAGCGGTAGCGTGACAGTGGGCTACGGCTTCTCCGGCAGCGCCAGTGCCAGCCAGCAGAAGATCGACAGCGACTTCGCCAGCGTGACGGAACAGTCGGGCATCAAGGCGGGCGACCGTGGCTTCCAGGTCAATGTGCATGGCAATACCGACCTGAAGGGCGCGGTGATCGCCAGCACCGACAAGGCCGTGCAGGACGGCGTCAACAGCCTGACGACCGCGACGCTGACCCAGAGCGAGATCCATAACCGTGCGGAGTACAGCGCGAGCAGCATCGGCATCGGCGGGGGCTACAGCTCTGGCGGCGGCAAGAGCGACGACAGTGGCGGCAAGGGAGCCAGCGCGGACGGTGTCGGTACGAACCAGCAAGGCAAAGCAACCACTGGCGGAGACAAAGTGCCGGGCAGCGACCTGCCGGCCAGCAAGGATGGTTTCAGCGCCACGCCACCCATCGTGATGGGGGCCTCGGGCAGCGGCAGCAGTGTGACCGGCAGCGGCATCAGCGGTGGCGCGATCCACATCACCGACGGCGCGAAACAGCAGGCGCTGACGGGCAAGGACGCCGAGCAGACGGTGGCCAGCGTTAACCGTGGGGTGTCGAGCGAGCGGGATAGCAGCAATGCGTTGAAGCCGATCTTCAATGAGCAGGAGATTCAGGCGGGGTTCGAGATCACCGGCGCGTTCCTGCGCGAAGCCGGCACCTTCATCGGCAACCGTGCCAAGGATGCGCAGGACAAGGAGCGCCTGGCCAAGGACCCGAGCGCAAAGAACCCGGACGGCACGCCGGTCACCGACGAGCAGCGACTGCAATACGCCAAGGAAGCCCAGGAGCTGAAAGACACCTGGGGGCCGGGCGGCACGTACCGGCAGATCGCGACGGCGCTGATGGCCGGCGCGGGCGGCAACGTGACGGGCGGCATGGGCAACTTCGTGCAGAACGCCTCGGTGGCCTATCTGCAAGAGCTTGGCGCGAACCAGGTCAAGCAGATCGCGGATGCGCTGGATAGCGATACGGCCCGTGCGGCGCTGCACGCGGTGGTCGGCTGTGCGGGCGCGGCCGCCTCCAGCCAGTCATGCGCGTCCGGTGCCCTGGGTGCGGCAGGCGGCAGCATCATCAACAACCTGCTGGACCAGATCAACAAGGACAAGCTGACGCCGGAAGAGCGGGAAGCACGCTCGAACCTGGTCAGCAGCCTGATCGCCGGCATCACGGCAGCCGCGGGCGGCAGTGCCGTGACCGCGACCAACGCGGCACGGATCGAGACGGAGAACAACCGTCTGGCGACCTCGGCGGAGGTGAAGCGGATTCACCAACTGTCCCAGGGCGATCCCAGGAAGGAGGCTCGGCTGACGGCGGCTGCCTGTGCGCTGCTCCACTGCGAGCGCGAGTATCCGGAAGGCAGCGAGGCGTACAACTTCTACAAGCGGCTGTCGGACGCGGGGAGCAGCCCCGAGCTGGCGCAGGAGCGTCTGCTGCTGCAATCGCAGAAGGGCTTCCAGCTCCGCGGGGGGCTCATTACCGGGCTGAGCGTGGAGCCGCTCTTCCAGTACAACCTCATCAGCGACAACGTTGCCGATGCGGCGAAGCGGGTCGACAACACCTACCAGCTCACTACCCGGACACTGGGCGGTGTACAGGCAGTGGGCGGCACGGCCACGGCGATCGCAGGGGGCACGATTACCGCAGGCGGCGCGGCGTCTTGCGGCCCGACGGCAGGTGCGGGCTGTCTGGCGGCGGCGGGTGGTGTTGCGCTGAGCTTCTGGGGGCTGGACCAGGCGAAGGCCGGCGTTGCCACCATGATCAGCGGCCAGCCGCAGGCCACGGTGGGTGGCATTGTGTTGCAGCAGGTGTTCGGCATCTCGCCCCAGGCGGCGGAACTGCTGTATGGTGTGGCGGGTGGTGTTGGTGGGATTGCGGCGGATGCGGCGCTGGCGCGTGGATCGGTTGCTGCACTCTCGTCGACGACAAAGGCCTCAAATACCGTAGCAGCTAACGCCGGTGGTGATGCAGCGGCAAGCGGTAATACAGTGAAGGTGTTCCGTGTTCAGGGCGGTACGCCGCCGTTGGCAAGTCGCAATATTATCTCGATAGATGCTAATGGTAATCCTGTAATCAAGGATGCAACACTGAATATCAGCATTGGAACGGATGAACATGCGCAATATTTCCTGCAGCAACGACCCGGTGCGCAGGTCGTGTCTTTTGATATTCCAAACTGGATGCACGATTTTATAAAAGAGAGTGCTATTCCGCAGTTTGGGTATAAGAGTAACCCACTGAATCAAGGCGGGCTTGCACCGAAAATTGTTGATCCAACTACACCAGGTATGTCGTACGAGCTGCCTTCTATTTGGGGTAAATGGCTCCAAGAGTCTGCAGTCCCTGGCTCCGGGAAGGTGCGCTGAAAAATTACGTATAGGAAATGTGATGGATGAAGTTGTGGCTGTTGGTGTCGTAAGACACAATGGGAAAATTCGTTGGTTTCGAATGGACCGAGACAACTGGATTCTTGATTGGCAGAAGTGGCGCGACGAATTTATTAAAGCTGGACTTGATGTGCCTCCTTTGGATGCGTCAGGTCGATTCGGGATTTCTATTGTCAATGAAGACACTGTGGAGGAGTTTATCCGTGCGGCGTCTGATTTTGAATTGACAGAGGGGGAGCTGCGATCGGAGTTGCTTCAACGGTTCCCGGATGCGAAATCTTGGTGGGACGTTTCTGATTTATTTCCTATCGTGTTTGTTGACTTCGATAGTAAGAGCTATGGCGCTTTCTATTTCGGCGGTGCTAAGATGGAAAGATATATTCCAAATGGCTGGAGGGGGGAGTTCGTGGATTTTGCGAAAAATTACGATGAGATTGTGTTCCCCTCATCCAGCAAGTTCTGGATTTCCGGCGACTTGAACATGCTTGATGAACTTAATAAGCGTGGAGAGGGGCTGGAGAAGACCTAACAATAAAATGTGCCAACCTATGGTTGGTACTTTTTCGGTAAGTAGATTTTTTCCGGAGGGAGCATTTGCCGCGCATCCTCAATTCGGTTGGCGTTAACTAGTCTGTGAATACTGTGTGCCAGCGGTGTCACGTCCGTTATGCATTGTATCCACTCGGTCACGTAGAGATCGACGGCTCTCTTGCTCAAACCGATCTGAATGGCTCTGTGCGCTTGCGGCTGTAATTGTAAGTCCCTTTCAGGATCCCATTGGATGCGCACCGGTGAGCTTTCCTTCACACGTTGCCACTCTTCTTTGCTCATGTGTTCATCTGGATGGCTAGGGCAGCTATGGTCTAATGCCCATTCGAAACCTTCGCGCGAGATGTCTATCGCTAGGATACGACTTTGCCCAACCTCCTTCAGCCCCCACCCAGATCGGTACATCATCCACAGAAATGACGGCTTGATCCATGTCATTCGCTCCATCTTGAACGGAGGCGAAACGAATGTTCCGCCCATGAGGGCAGAATCGGCAATGGTATCTGAATAAGCTTGATAAACCCGGATGGTTAGGTTGTCGTACACGGCCCGAATTTGGTAGTGTGGAGAGGGGGGCGGATTAGGATTAATTTGACTTTGCATAGAGGTATTCTAAGTTATATAGCCCCATTGCTTTGGTGGAAGGTGGTGAGCAGAGTGTAGTTTAGGCTCCATCATTGATGTCAAATAAAATCAGCAGCAGATTGACGGTGATTTTGCGCGTTGGCATGGCAGAGTTGCCGAGCACCAAAATTATGCGGCGAGCGGCATCACCGACGGCGCGAAACAGCAGGCGCTGACGGGCAAGGACGCCGATCAGACGGTGGCCAGCGTCAACCGTGGGGTATCGAGCGAGCGGGATAGCGGCAATGCGTTGAAGCCGATCTTTAATGAGCAGGAGATTCAGGCCGGGTTCGAGATTGTTGGTGCGCTGCAGCGGGAGGCTGGAACGTTCTTGAGCAATCGCGCGAAGGACGTCGACCAGAAGAATGCTCAGGCCAAGGATGCGGACGCAAAGGCAGCCGACCCCAGCAACGGTCTGACTGACGAGCAGCGCCTTGCGTTGCGCGACCAGGCCTCGGCACTGCGGACGGAAGCACAAGCGATCAACGACAAGTGGGGGGCTGGCGGTACCTATCGCCAGATCACCACAGCACTGATGGCGGGTGTTGGGGGCAACGTAACGGGCAGCACCGCACAGTTTGCCCAGAACATGGTGGTCAACTATGTGCAGCAGCAGGGCGCGAGCTATATCGGCAAGCTGGTCGCGGACGGCACGCTGGTCGAAGGCAGCCCAGCCCACGCCGCGTTGCATGCGATCGTCGCCTGCGCGGGGGCGGCGGCGAGCAGCCAGAGTTGCGGCTCGGGTGCGCTGGGTGCGGCGGCGAGCAGCCTGCTGACCGGCCTGTTCAGCGAAACCAGCCCGGACGAGACCGCCACGCAGCGTGAGGGCAAGCGCAACCTCATCACCAGTCTGGTGACCGGCATCGCCACCATGAGCGGCGCGGACGCCACCACGGCGACCAACGGCGCCATCGCTGCCGTCGACAACAACTGGCTGGCGACGCAGCAGATCGTGCAGATGAAGAAGGAGCTGTCCAGCGCGAAGTCGACGCTGGAGCAGTTGAAGGTCGCCAGCAAGTGGGCTTACATCTCGACCAAGCAGGACGTGCTGACCACCACCGGCATCGGCAAGGGGTTGGCGGAGTCGGGCTGGAATGACGTCAAGGGCGTTGCGGAATTCTTGTCGCACCCGATTGAGGGGCTGAATGGGTTGAAGCAACTGATCAGCAGCCCGGACGCACGGCAGCAACTGGGTGATGCACTATTCCAGGAACTGGATGCGAAGATCGACCGCATGAGCCGCGCCATCAACGAGGGTGGCGATGCGAATGCGGAGCAGCTTGGCAAGGACTTGGGTGGACTGCTGTGGCAGGTGGGTAGTGTTGTGACCGGCGTGGGAGGCGTTGCGAAAGGTGCGACCAAGCTTGCCTCGGTGGGTATCCGTCTTGGCACCGACATGATGGAAACGCTGTCTGGAGTGAATCGCCCCGGCTTTCGAGGAGGCCGGTTGGTTTAAGTTGAGACCGCTACAGCGGCCTCGCTGGCGAGTTGCCGCCAGTAGTTTGCCTCAGCTTCAGCCGGCGGGATGTACCCGATGGGCTCAAGCAGTCGGATGTGGTTGAACCAGTGCACCCATTGCAGGGTGGCCAGCTCGACGGATTCCCTGGACTTCCAGGGCCCCCGACGGTGAATCAACTCGGCCTTGTACAGCCCGTTGATGGTTTCGGCCAGTGCGTTGTCATAGCTGTCGCCACGGCTGCCGACCGAGGGTTCGATGCCGGCCTCGGCCAGTCGCTCGGTATAGCGAATGGACAGATACTGCGAGCCACGGTCGGAGTGGTGCACCAAGGCATCGGAGCTAGCCGGTTGGCGGTCATACAACGCCTGTTCCAGGGCGTCCAGCACGAAGTCCGTACGCATGGTGCGGCTCACGCGCCAGCCCACGATACGCCGTGCGAACACGTCGATGACGAACGCTACGTACAGCCAGCCCTGCCAGGTCGAGACATAGGTGAAGTCCGACACCCACAGTTGGTTGGGCCGCTCGGCTTTGAACACTCGCTGGACCCGGTCCAATGGGCATGGCGCCGAAGTGTCCGGCGTCGTGGTACGCACCACCTTGCCGCGACGCACGCCTTGCAACCCCTGACGCTTCATCAAGCGCTCGACTGTGCAACGCGCAACACGGATGCCTTCACGATTCATCTGCTTCCAGACCTTGTCGGCGCCATAGACCTGCCAGTTGGCATGCCAGACACGCTCGATGTCTGGGATGAGCGCGTCGTCGCGTTGGGCACGTTGGCTGCGCAGTGCCGGGTTGCGAAGCCGCGCCGCGTGGCGCCGGTAGCAAGACGGGGCAATCTGCAAGACCTTGCAGATGGGCTCGACCCCGTACGCATCGCGATAGCGGTCGATGTATGCCTTCACGACTTGAGTCGGCGGTCGAGCTCCGCCTGCGCAAAAAACGCGCTGGCCGTCTTGAGAATCTCGTTGGCGCGGCGCAATTCCTTGACCTCGCGTTGCAACCGCTTGAACTCCTCGCGCTCGCTGCTGGTCAGGCCGTCGCGTTGCCCGCTGTCGACTTCTTCGCGCTTGACCCAGTCCAGCAGCGTCTGCGGTACGCAGCCAATCTTGGGTGCGATGGATTCAACGGTCGCCCAGAGCGACGGATACTCGCCTCGGTGCTCCTGCACCATGCGCACGGCGCGCTCGCGCACCTCGGGTGAGAACTTGTTTGTCTTGTTCATGGCTCCATTCTCTCAAGAGTTGGAGCCTCCTCGAATCCCGGGGCGATTCAGGAGCTGCGAAGTTCGATCGCCTGCTTGCGAACGGTGGCTTGTTTGGGGCGGATGGCAAGCCTCTGATGGATTTCCGGAGCTTGAGCAATCCCCAGAAGAGCATAGTGGGAGACATGCTCGGGGGTGAGAAAATAAAAGAGCTGGTGCCTGGAGCAGAGAAGATCGGTCGTTCTCCCGGAATCGGTGAGACGGGCATTGATGATCTGTACAAGGTTAACAAGCCTGGCGTTGACTACATCATTGTTGAGTACAAGTTTGGTGCGTCAAAGCTAAAGGGTACAGTTGATGGCATGCAGATGAGCGATGACTGGCTGCGCGGGGCGAATACTGGCTATGATCGGATACTAGAATCCGTGAACGGTAGCCAAAAGGTGGCAGACAGTGTCGACGCAGCGTTGCGCGCTGGAAGAGTTGAAAAATGGCTCGTGCATACCGATCCGTTTGGGCAGGTCACGGTCGGTGTCTTGGACAAGAACGGCAAGTTTATTCCTAACCCAGCACAGGCTTCGAAGATTATTGGAGGTGGCGGTTGATTCGTTCGGAACGTGGGGACCAGGCATATTGGGACGAATGGGTTGAGTACGCAGAGGAGCGCTTCCAAGCGGTCCACGATTCCCTGAAGACTGTTGCGGGGGATACAAGCTACGAACCCCAGTATCTCTTCAATCTTGCGAAGGGATATTGGCACCAGATGTTGCGACGCTACTCGCGAGGTGACGCTGTTTCGCAGATCGCTCGGTATTTCCCCCCGTTGCTAGACGCATGGGAAGAGGCCGAGCGACTCGGGAAGTCGGTTTGGACGGAGACGCAGCAATACAGCCGTCACGCTTGGGCCCTGAATCTGGACCATTACATCGTGTGTTTCTGGCTGGTGGGTCTTGCTTTGGCACTGAATATTCCGGATGACCAGTGGAATCGTCTTCTCCAATTGATCGGCAACGAGGGAGAGGATGCGCTACTGGACCGCGTCATTGCTTCGCGGCAGGCGGGGCGCGAGATCGGCACGAGGCTGTGTCACCCCCAACCGTATCGGCGGCTATTGGAAGCAGTAAATGCACCGAGAGAGAAACAGGGTGAACTGCTTTTCACGTTCGTCGATAACTGGTATGTCGAGTTGGACAGACCCGCCAAAAAGGAGCTGTCCGAGAAGACGGCGATGTATGAGCGTCCTTACTGGCACCGATACGGCGATCAGAATTTCGAGGGTGGCGCTTATTTTGGGCGGTGGTGTGTGGAGGCTGTCGCAGCAGTAAAGGCATTTGGTATTGACGACAGTCTTTGCCAGGGGCATCCGAATTACCCGGGGGATCTGCTGCGTCCCGATGGCCCGGGCGCGCATCCTTTGCATTCCGCGCAGGAGGGAGCGGGTAGCGGGGAGGTTGGCGAGGCTGAGGCTGCTGTGAAGCGGTCCGGCTGGCTAGGCCGATTGTTAGGGAAGTAACCGCGTATCACCAACGTCAGCCAGCATAGCTGGCGGCGCCCTCGGGCGGTACGCTGGTGGCGTCGGCCGGGCGCGACCTGAACCTGTCCGGCGCGCAGATCGGCAACGCGAGCACGGGCGGCCAGACCGTGGTGGCGGCGACGCGCGACCTGAACCTGGGCACGGTCAACGCGTCGAGTTCGCAGTCGCTGGCATGGGACGGCAAGAACTGGCGCCGCGACAGCACGCAGCAGGAAGTCGGCTCGTCGATCCAGACCAACGGCGACCTGCGCCTGTCGGCCGGCAACGACCTGAACGCGCGCGGCGCCTCGGTGACGAGCGAGCAGGGCGCGCTGGTGGCGACCGCCGGCAACAACGTCAACCTGAGCGCGGCGCAGACCACGCGCGATGTCGACGAGGCGCACCAGTTCAAGGGCAGCAGCAGTTGGTTCTCGAAGAAGACCATCACCACGCGCAACACGCTGTCGGAGACCACGACGCAGGGGACGACCTTCTCGGGCAACACCACGTACGTGCAGGCCGGCAACGACATCAACGTCAAGGGCAGCAACGTGGTCTCGACCGAGGGCACGACGCTGATCGCCAAGCACGACGTCAACATCGAGGCGGCGACCGACTCGACGACGGAGCGGCATTTCCGGGAGGAGAAGAAGTCGGGGCTGTTCAGCTCGGGCGGGATCGGCTTCACCATCGGCACGCAGCAGCAGAGCCAGGACAACCAGGACGCGCGCACCACGGCGGCGGCGTCCACGGTCGGTTCGACCAACGGCAACGTGGCGATCGGCGCGGGCAACCACTACCAGCAGGTGGGCAGCAACGTGGTGGCGCCGCAGGGCGACATCACGATCCAGGCCAAGAAGGTCGACATCCTGGAAGCGCAGGAGACGACCCACAGCACGCAGGAGACGCAGTTCAAGCAGTCGGGCCTGACGGTGGCGGTGACGGCACCGGTGATCGCGGCGATCCAGACCGCGCAGCAGATGGGGCGTGCGGCGGGGCAGACCTCGGACGGGCGCATGAAGGTGCTGGCCGGTGCGACGACGGCGCTCGCGGGCAAGAATGCGGCGGATGCGGTGGCATCCGATCCGAAGTCGGGCGGCGGTGTCAGCATCTCCATCACGGTGGGCGGCAGCAAGAGCCAGAGCAAGACGACGCAGGACGCGACGCAGGCGGCGGGCTCGAAGGTGGCGGCGGGCGGCAACGTCAGCATCCAGGCCACGGGCGCGGGCCAGGACTCGACGCTGACGGTGCAGGGCAGCGACATCAAGGGCGGCGGTGACGTAAGCCTGAAGGCCGATGGCGACCTCAACCTGCTGGCGGCGCGCAACGCGAGCGAGATGCACCGCTCGAGCAGCAGCGTGAGCGGCGGCGTAGGCGTGGCGGTGAGCCTGAACTCCAACGGCGCGGCCTTCGGCGTAACGGCCAACGCGAGCGCCTCGCGCGGCAAGGGCGAAGGCTCGGACGTGAGCTGGACGAACACGCACGTGTCGGCCGGCAACATGCTGACGCTGGAGTCGGGCGGCAACACGAACCTGAAGGGGGCGGTCGCCAGCGGCAAGCAGGTGGTCGCCAACGTGGGCGGCGACCTGAACATCGAAAGCCTGCAGGACACCAGCAAGTACCACAGCAAGGACCAGTCGATCAGCGGTAGCGTGACAGTGGGCTACGGCTTCTCCGGCAGCGCCAGTGCCAGCCAGCAGAAGATCGACAGCGACTTCGCCAGTGTGACGGAGCAGTCGGGCATCAAGGCGGGCGACCGTGGCTTCCAGGTCAATGTGCATGGCAATACCGACCTGAAGGGCGCGGTGATCGCCAGCACCGACAAGGCCGTGCAGGACGGCGTCAACAGCCTGACGACCGCGACGCTGACCCAGAGCGAGATCCATAACCGTGCGGAGTACAGCGCGAGCAGCATCGGCATCGGCGGGGGCTACAGCTCTGGCGGCGGCAAGAGCGACGACAGTGGCGGCAAGGGAGCCAGCGCGGACGGTGTCGGTACGAACCAGCAAGGCAAAGCAACCACTGGCGGAGACAAAGTGCCGGGCAGCGACCTGCCGGCCAGCAAGGATGGTTTCAGCGCCACGCCACCCATCGTGATGGGGGCCTCGGGCAGCGGCAGCAGTGTGACCGGCAGCGGCATCAGCGGCGGCGCGATCCACATCACCGACGGCGCGAAACAGCAGGCGCTGACGGGCAAGGACGCCGAGCAGACGGTGGCCAGCGTCAACCGTGGGGTATCGAGCGAGCGGGATAGCGGCAATGCGTTGAAGCCGATCTTTAATGAGCAGGAGATTCAGGCGGGGTTCGAGATCACCGGCGCGTTCCTGCGCGAAGCCGGCACCTTCATCGGCAACCGTGCCAAGGATGCGCAGGACAAGGAGCGCCTGGCCAAGGACCCGAGCGCAAAGAACCCGGACGGCACGCCGGTCACCGACGAGCAGCGACTGCAATACGCCAAGGAAGCCCAGGAGCTGAAAGACACCTGGGGGCCGGGCGGCACGTACCGGCAGATCGCGACGGCGCTGATGGCCGGCGCGGGCGGCAACGTGACGGGCGGCATGGGCAACTTCGTGCAGAACGCCTCGGTGGCCTATCTGCAAGAGCTTGGCGCGAACCAGGTCAAGCAGATCGCGGATGCGCTGGATAGCGATACGGCCCGTGCGGCGCTGCACGCGGTGGTCGGCTGTGCGGGCGCGGCCGCCTCCAGCCAGTCATGCGCGTCCGGTGCCCTGGGTGCGGCAGGCGGCAGCATCATCAACAACCTGCTGGACCAGATCAACAAGGACAAGCTGACGCCGGAAGAGCGGGAAGCACGCTCGAACCTGGTCAGCAGCCTGATCGCCGGCATCACGGCAGCCGCGGGCGGCAGTGCCGTGACCGCGACCAACGCGGCACGGATCGAGACGGAGAACAACCGTCTGGCGACCTCGGCGGAGGTGAAGCGGATTCACCAACTGTCCCAGGGCGATCCCAGGAAGGAGGCTCGGCTGACGGCGGCTGCCTGTGCGCTGCTCCACTGCGAGCGCGAGTATCCGGAAGGCAGCGAGGCGTACAACTTCTACAAGCGGCTGTCGGACGCGGGGAGCAGCCCCGAGCTGGCGCAGGAGCGTCTGCTGCTGCAATCGCAGAGGGGCTTCCAGCTCCGCGGGGGGCTCATTACCGGGCTGAGCGTGGAGCCGCTCTTCCAGTACAACCTCATCAGCGACAACGTTGCCGATGCGGCGAAGCGGGTCGACAACACCTACCAGCTCACTACCCGGACACTGGGCGGTGTACAGGCAGTGGGCGGCACGGCCACGGCGATCGCAGGGGGCACGATTACCGCAGGCGGCGCGGCGTCTTGCGGCCCGACGGCAGGTGCGGGCTGTCTGGCGGCGGCGGGTGGTGTTGCGCTGAGCTTCTGGGGGCTGGACCAGGCGAAGGCCGGCGTTGCCACCATGATCAGCGGCCAGCCGCAGGCCACGGTGGGTGGCATTGTGTTGCAGCAGGTGTTCGGCATCTCGCCCCAGGCGGCGGAACTGCTGTATGGTGTGGCGGGTGGTGTTGGTGGGATTGCGGCGGATGCGGCGCTGGCAAAACAGGCCGGGACGGTGCTGAGCAGCGGAAAGGCTGCCGTAGCAGTCGAAAACAACACTCCCGCTTTACGTCAGGTCAACATTACTTCGGGAAGTAAGGGGAGCTGGAATAAGGAGTTGAATAACCCGCAGCCCAATACGATCTACACCGTGGATGACGTAAACGTCTATCAGACAGATTCCCTTTCTCGGGTTACAAAGGTTGATAGCGATCTTTCCCTGTTGACGAAGGATCGCAACACGTACCAGCAATGCAAGGCTGGGAAGTGCGGTAATCCGGGGGATGACGGTGGGCACTTGATCGCTAGCATCCTGAACGGCCCAGGCGAGAAGCTGAATATCGTTCCGATGGATGCTAATTTGAATCGGGGCGCGTGGAAGCAGATGGAGAATAGTTGGGCCAGCGCGCTCAAGGATGGGCAGCAAGTTAAGGTTACGATTGAGCCGACCTATTCTGGTGCAAGTGTTAGGCCGGATGGTTTTAACATATCCTACACAATTGGGAATGGTCGCCCAGTTGAAGGATTTTTTAAGAATTCGCCTGGAGGTATGTAGTGGAGAGCAGGGATATTGAGATTTGTAAAGAGATAGGGCAGTTGATTTATGATGCTGCCCCAGTTGGGTCTACAAGGATTGTTATGCGTGCAGAGCTCGCCGAGGAGGGGGATCACGCGAAATTTGAATTCGATGCGATCGATTCGAAGGGCAATGTGTCGTGGTTTACTGGTGGCGGTGTGCTGAATAGGTCTTTATTAGGGTTGCTTGTTCAGCATAGGGATTTTTTTGTCTCTCAGAATCAACCGGCGTGGAAAGTCTTTTCTTACACACTGGATGTCGAGAAAGGGAAGTTTTCACTCCAACTTTCTTACGACTGAGCGGTGCTGCCAGAATCTAGGCTGCGGGAGCGAGCCAGCCGCGCGCGTCCGCCCGCTGGTCGCGGTAGGCGGCAGACTATTCTGCGGGGGCGTCCATCCCATTAACGCCGATATGATCCCAAGGTCGTTGATGAAACAATAAAGCAGATCATCGATAGGAATCGTGCAACGGGAGTAATGAAGTGATGGTGACTTTAGAACAATTTATTGATGTGCTCGGTTTGGGCAAAGGCTCCGAGCGCATGAGTGCCTTGATGACCGAGATTGGTGAGGCGCCGCTCATCTCAAGAACGCCGGCTGATTTCAATGATCCAGTCGGTGAGACGGAGTACTATAAATTAATTAATTCTGGAATTGAAATTGGTTTTCGTGGTGGAGTTTTGAATCGCCTTCATCTCTATGTTCAAGAGCATGAGGGGTATGGGATGTATAAAGGCGATTTATTTGGAATGCCTGCGCAGGGGGTGAGTGAGGCGGATGTGTTGCGCAATATCGGCAATCAGGACGCTCAGGGTGGAGGTGAAATGGATATGTTGATTGGGTATATCCATAAATGGATTCGATGCGATAGGCAAGGTTTTGCCCATCGCCTTATACACAAGTCCGCCCCCAATCGCCGGCGCCGGCAGGTGAATTGAGGAAGGCCAAGGCTTGCAAGCCGGCGCCACCTCGCGTTTACTCTCGCTTTTTGCGTGAACGCCTTGGCCCTGGAAGCCCCCTGCTGGACGGAAGCTGAATTTCCCGACCTCGACCTTGGCGACGCGCGCCTGAACAAGCGAGCGAGGACCTTGATGGAACGATTGGCGGCCAAGCCGACGGCCGGCGTGCCGCAGGCATGCCGGAGCTGGGGCGAGACGATTGCGGCGTATCGCTTCTTCGACAACGACGAGGTCGAGTGGGAAGCGATCCTGGAGCCGCACTGGCGGCAGACCGAACGGCGCATGGCAGCGTGCCCGGTCGTGCTGTGCCTGCCAGGACACCACGGAGCTGGACTTCAATGCTCGGCGGGTGACCGGGCTTGGGCCGCTGTCCTACGAGGCGCAGCGCGGAATGTACCTGCATCCGACCTACGCGGTGACACCCGGGCGCGTGCCCCTGGGCGTGCTCGATGCGTGGATGTGGGCGCGTGAGCCCAAGGACGCGCAAGGCAAGCGCGGCGGCATGAAGGAGAGTCGGCGCTGGATCGAAGGTTACGGGCGCGTGGCCGAAACCGCGTCGAGCCTGCCGCACACGCGCCTGGTGTATGTGGCCGATCGCGAAGCGGACATGATTGCGCTGATGGTGCGCGCGCAGGAGTTGGGCACGCCGGCGGACTGGCTGATTCGCTCGACCCATGATCGCGCGCTGCCCGAAGGAGCCAAGCTGTGGGCCACGGCCAGCGAGGGTGAGGCGCTCGGCGAGATTGCCTTCACGATGGGCTCGCGCCATGGCGTGCGCGCACGCCCGGTGCGCCAGCACGTGTGGCTGCGGCGCATCGAGTTGCCGGCGGGCGACGGCCGCAGCGTGGCGGCGACGTGCCTGGTGGCACGCGAGTTCGACGCGCCGGCCGGTGTCAAGCCGATCGAATGGCGCTTGCTGACCAACCGCGAAGCCACGACTTTGGCGCAAGCCATCGAGTTGATCGACTGGTATCGGGCGCGTTGGGAAATCGAGATCCTGTTCAACGTGCTGAAGAACGGTTGCCGCGTCGAGGCATTGCAGTTGGGCGCCATCGAGCGGCTCGAACGTGCTCTGGCGATGTTCCTGGTCGTGGCTTGGCGAATTGGCTACCTGATGCGCAAGGGGCGCGCCTGCCCCGATCTGGATGCCGAACTGTTCTTCGATCCTGACGAGATTCGCGGCGCGTACTTGCTCACCGGGCTCAAGCAGCCCGCCAAGCCAAAGCTCAATGAGGTGCTGCGCCTGATCGCGCGCCTGGGCGGCTTTCTCGCTCGCAAGGGCGATGGCGAACCGGGCGCGAAAGCTATCTGGCTCGGACTCAAAGAGGTTCATGTCGCTGCAAAAACCTTGCGGGCATTACGGGCGGGCGCAAGCGCGGACTGTTGTGTATAAGCCGATGCACTCAGCCACGCCACCGAATTCCACCCACCCGACACCCTCCTCTGGCAAGGCCGTACCTACCAGCTCGCCTACCAGAAAGCCCAGCCCGACGGCCGGCGCTTCTATGAGTACACAACCAACGGCGAATCCGTCCACGCCTGGACGACCCTGCTGACCTTGAACTACGCCAAGGGCGTTCAGCCGGACCCCACGGCCTGGGTCGTCGCCAAAAAAAATACCTTGGACAAGACCGGGCCTCGTCCACACTACCAACTGTCCGTCGATGGTCCGAGCGGTTACGCGCGCATCATCTACGAGCCGACGCCGAAAGACCCGATGTACGAATCCGACGTGCATCGTTCCTATCACGTTGGTACTTGCGAAGGGTTGGTGATCTACCAGGTCGCCGTCAAATACGAGCCGGCCGTGGATGCCTCACCGAAGGGCCGGTTCGACAGGTTGGACTGGATTGCGAGCGAAAACGCCAAGCTGGCCGACGAACTGAAAAAGCAGGCATGGGCGCCGCGCTGCGACTGACGTTGGTTGTCCGAGGCACATAGCGTTTTCGAATCCATCCACTTTTCTCTGAACCATCATGATCCTGATCTGGCAAGGACTCGGCTTCCTCGCATTCCTGATTCCCGTGTGTGTTTCGCTCATCGGCCAGCTCACGGCCGATGCGCTGTTCGGTAAGGGCTACTACACCGCGCCCCCTTTCCTGTTCGCCACGTTGATGGTGCTCAGCGCTGCGGCGATCTGGTATCTCGGCAAGGCGCTCAACGGTAGACCGGGGCGGGTGCTGGTCGACCCGAAGACGGGCCAGCAGGTCGAGCTGAAGGCGAAGCACACGCTGTTCTGGATTCCCCTGCAGTGGACGGCGCTGCTGGTGGCGGTGCTGGGCGTGTCGTCCTTGTTCCAGTGATGATGTGGCCGCGTTGGTTTGTGCGGGCCGTCTGCATGGCGGTGGCGCTGACGTGCCCGCTGGCCGCTCATGCCAGCGCTGAGGACGAAATGCAGGCCAGCATCGGGCGGTATGAAGACATCTACACGGGTGTCGCGCTGTTCGCGAGCGGTTACCACCTGCGGGCGTTCTGCAACCGTTATCCGAAGGAGGGGGCGGCGCTGCGTGCCGCCGTGGCCGAATTCGAGGCGGCCTATCCGGACCTCGTCGGGCACGCCAGGCAAGAGCCATGGTTCGGCATGATCGAAGCGTCGGTGGCATCGTCCCTCGATCTGACGGACGATCCGGACGACTTCTTCCACAGCGCCGAGCGGTGTGCCAACAGCGCGGCCACTGTCCACATGCTGGCTTCGGATCCGCAGGCGCGTGCGCTGTTTCTGGCGTGGCGGTTCCCGCGGCCGGCCGGGACGCCCGCGCAATGACCCAATGAAGCCCTGCCCATGTCGTTAATCAGTGAATCGACGACGAGCATGGACATGGAGGGTGCGGGCGACCTCAATCGATGGGCCGCCGAGCCCAAGAGCGGGCGGATGCCGACAAGATCCCGAGCCGCTTGCACGCAATCGGTGTATCCCCGCTGTTGGGTGGTGCACGCGACGCTTTACTCCGTGCAGGGAATTGTCTATCGTGCTCGGCATGGTATCGATTCCACAAAAACGACCGACCATCCGGGATGTCGCCACGCTCGCCGGCGTGTCGACGTCGACGGTGTCGCGCGTGCTGAACAACTCAGGCTATGTGAAGGCCGAGGTCCGCGAGCGCATCGAGGCGGTCGTCTCGCGCATGCACTACGCGCCGTCGGAACTGGCCAAGCAGCTCAAGTCGCAGCGCTCCGGGCTGATCGGGGTGATCATTCCGAAGATCAATTCGTACACCACGAGCGAGATTGTCGCGGGGATCTCGTCGACACTCGCGCCGCTGCGCTACCAGATGCTGCTGGCCAACACGGCCAATTCCGTGGCGGAGGAGGTGACGGCCTACGATCTGTTCCGCCGGCAGCGCGTCGCCGGGGTGCTGCACCTGGCCACCACTGTCAACACCGACCTGATCGACGCGATCCGGGAGGCCGGCCTGCCCATCGTCATGATCGGGCAGGACGCCAGCCACCTGGGCATCACCAGCGTGATCCAGAATGAGCGGTCCGCGGCGCGGCAGATCACGGAGCACCTGCTTTCGCTCGGGCACAAGCGGGTCGGTCTGGTGACGGTGGGCGAGGAAGACATCCAGGTCGGTCGCGAGCGGACGGCCGGCTATCTCGATGCGCTGCAGGCGCGTGGGTTGCCGGTGGACCCGGAGCGGATCATCTGCGCGAGCTTCCGCTCCGGCGCCGGCGAAGAGGCCGCGGAGCGGCTGCTTCGCGCCACCGGCGATGCGCGCTGCACGGCCATCCTGGCGGTCACCGACCGGTTGGCGGTGGGCGTCATGGCCTGTCTGCACGACCATGGCCTGCGGGTGCCCGACGACATGGCGGTCGCTGGCATGGGCGACAGCGACACGGCGAGCATGGTCCGCCCGGCCCTGTCGACGGTGCACTACGACTACGCGGGTACGGGGGCGGAGGCTGCGCAGCTGATGCTCAAGCTCTGGGAGGCTGAGCATACCAGCCAGGTCGAGCGCATCGTCATGCCGTATCGGCTTGCGCTGCGGCGCAGTACCTAGGGCCACCGGGCGCGGAGCGCACAGGAAACGATTCCGACAACCGCTTTTTCGGGTGAAACAACCCCTCGATGTGGTATCGATACCATGTCAAAGGCAAACAGGAGGCGATGGAGATGAATGAACAGGAGACAGCACAGGCCCTGCTGCCGCTGCTGGGCGGGCCGGACAACGTAGTGTCCCTGGCGCATTGCGCGACCCGGCTGCGGCTGGTCGTGCGCGATATGGCCAAGGTCGATCACGGCGCGATCGGGGCGCTGGCGCTGGTGAAGGGCTCGTTCAGCAATGCTGGGCAGGTCCAGATCGTGGTCGGCCAGGGCACGGTCAACCGGGTGCATGACGCGCTGCAGCCCCTGCTCGGCGCCCCCGTGGCCGCATCGCTTGAAGACGTCAAGCGTGAAGCCACAGTCCGGCTCAATCCGGTCCAGCGGCTGGCTCGCACCTTGTCCGACATCTTCGTACCGATCATCCCCGTGATCGTGGCCTCCGGTCTGCTGATGGGCGTGCTCGGGGGCTGCGCAGCATGGGCTGGGCCGAGGGCAGCAACGCGCTGTTCCAGATTGCCGACATTTTTGCCAGCACGGCCTTTGTGTTCCTGCCCATCCTGATCGCGTTCTCGGCGGGCAGGAGCTTCGGCGTGTCGCCGTTCCTGGCGGCGGCGCTGGCCGGTATCCTGATCCACCCTGCGTTGCAGAACGCCTGGACGCTCGGCAGCGGTGTGCATGAATCCTGGGACCTGTTCGGCCTGTCGGTGGCCAAGGTCGGCTATCAGGGCACCGTGCTGCCGGTCCTGTTCGCGGTGTGGATCATGGCGCGCGTCGAGCGCCTCGTGCGCCGCGTCGTGCCGACAGCGGTCGACCTGATTTTCACGCCATTCCTGACGCTGCTGATCTCCGGCGCGATCGCGCTGACGGTGGTCGGTCCGCTCGGCCGCGCGCTCGGCGATGCGCTGTCGTTCGGCCTGCAATGGGTGTACCAGCACGGTGGGCCGCTGGCCGGGCTGGTGTTCGGCGGCCTGTATTCGGCGATCGTCGTCACCGGCGTGCATCACAGCTTTCATGCGATCGAAGCGGGGCTGCTCGCCAACCCGTCGATCGGCGTCAATTTCCTGCTGCCGATCTGGTCGATGGCCAACATTGCCCAGGGCGGCGCAGCGCTGGCGGTGTTCACCCTCTCGCGCGACGACAAGATCCGCCAGATCGCGTTGCCGGCGGCGCTGTCCTGCCTGATGGGCATTACCGAGGCCGCGATCTTCGGTGTCAATCTGCGCTTCTTCCGGCCGTTCATCGCCGCGGCGCTGGGTGGCGCGGTCGCGGGCGGCTGGGTGGTGGCAACCCATGTGGGCATGAGCGGCATCGCCCTGACCGGCTTCCCGGGGCTGGCCATCGTGCAGCCCGACAGCCTGGTGAACTACCTGATCGGTGCGGGTATCGCGTTCTCCCTCGCGTTCGTCTGTACGCGGCTGTCCTACCTGAGGGCGGCGGTTCCGCTCGGGGAGAAGTCCGGTGCTTGACGTGCTCGCCCCTCTCGATGTGATCGAAGATCCCTGGCGGCAGGCTTATCACCTGTGCCCTCCGCTGGGCCTGCTGAACGACCCGAACGGCCTGATTTTCTGGCGCGGCGCCTACCACGTGTTCTATCAGTGGAATCCGCACGGATGCGGCCATGAGAACAAGCACTGGGCGCATGTCCGGAGCACCGACCTGATCCACTGGGAGTGGCTGCCGCCGGCGCTCGCGCCGGATGCCCCCTACGACGAAGACGGTTGTTACTCCGGCTGCGCGGTGGAGCTCGGCGGCGATCTGTTCCTGATGTATTCGGGCAACGTCCGTAGCGCGGACGGCGGTCGCGAAAGCTATCAATGCCTGGCTCGCTCGCGCGACGGTGTCAGCTTCGAGAAGCTGGGCCCGGTCATCAACGGCGCGCTGCCGGGATACACCGGACACTTCCGCGACCCCAAGGCGTGGCGCCATGGCGATCGCTGGTACGCGGTGCTCGGCGCGCAGCGCAACGACCTGACCGGAACGGTCCTGCTCCTGGAGAGCCCCGATCTGTGCGAATGGCATTCGCTGGGCGAGCTGATTCAACCGGCGCCGCCCTGCTACATGTACGAATGCCCCGATCTGTTCACGCTGGACGGCCGCACCACTGTGCTGGTGTGCTGCCAGCAGATGCTGGAAGCGAGCGCGGACGGAACCCGCCGCAGCGACGTGGCCGGCTACATGCTCGGCTGGGTCGACCTGGAGCGCGCGCGGTTCCCGCACAGCGGGTTCCACAGGCTCGACCAGGGCTTCGACTTCTACGCGCCCCAGACGCTGCTCGGCCCGGACGGGCGTCGCCTGCTGATCGGCTGGATGGGCCTGCCGGTCCAGCCGCAGACGCCCTCGGTCGACTCGGGCTGGACGCATTGCCTGACCCTGCCGCGCGAGCTGACGCTCGAAGGCGATCAACTGATGCAGCGCCCCGCGCGGGAACTGGCGATGCTGCGGAGCATGGCGATCCGGGTGCCGGACGTGGACATGGACGCGAACACCGCATTCGTGCTGCCGCAGCCGGACGGCGGGGCTTGGGAGCTCGACCTCTCGATTCGCGCGGCGCGCCCGGCCGACTGGGTGCTGCACCTGTTCGACAGCGAGCAGCAGTCGCTGTCCCTTGTGTTCGATGGCGCAGGCGGGCGGCTGACGCTGCAGCGCCACTGCCCGGCGGCGGGGCAGATCCACGAGAGCCGGACGTGCGAGATGGGCGGTCCGGTGACGCGGCTGCAGGTATTCATCGACCGCAGTTCCGCCGAGATTTTCGTCAACGACGGCGCGGCGGTGTTCACCACGCGCTGCTACCCGACGGCGAGACCCGAGGCGCCCCGCTTGCTGGCCAGGCAGGCGGTGACCCTGCATGACATCCATGTGTGGCCGTTGGAGGACCGGCTGACGCGGTGAGATCCGCACCCCGATTTCATCCCACCAAGAAAAAAGAAGGCGGAGAGAGACATGAAGAAGACGATCAGCACACTGATCGCAATGATGCCTGCGTGGCTGGTCACGGAGGCCCGGGCGATGGACCTCGGCAACGGCCTGGAGTTCAACGGCTACCTGCGCGTGGGCGCGGTCTCGGAACGCCAGACCGACACCGGCGGCGTCAACAAGTACGCGCTCGGCAGCGGTGCGGAACTGTTCCGGCTCGGCAATGAGGGCGATACCTATCTCGAGGCCGGCCTGAGGAAGACCTTCCAACTGCCGGGCGGGATCACCTGGGCGGCCGCGTTCACGGGCACCTACTGGAACGGCCAAGCCAACTTCCGCGGCCTGGGGGACCAGGGCATGTACGTGACCAAGGAAGCGTATGTGACCACCAGCGGCTATGCATTCTCACCCGCAGCCATCTTCTGGGCGGGCAAGCGCTACATCGAGCGCGAAGATGTGCACATCGTCGACCATTTTTTCTACAGCGTCGGCGGCCCGACCATCGACACGGGGATCGGCGCGACCAACATCCCGGTCGGCGATCAGGCCCGGCTGGGCGTCAGCGTGCTGCGCAGCGGCCAGCGCTTCAGCCCCACCGACAACCGGCGGGACGCGACGCGCCTGAACGTCGACTTCTACAACATCCCGGTCACGCGGACGGACCGGCTGCGCGTCATCGGCGAAGTGATGCACGGCGAGTTTCCGGGCGGTAACGGCGGCGGCGCGCTGACGCTCAAGTACGACACGCCCAACTTCCCGCTGCCATCCGTGACCAATTCCGTCTGGGTGCAGGGCAGCACAGGCTATGCCTCCCTGGAGACCGGCTTCGGCACGCTGAACAGCCCGACCGGTACCCACAGCGTGCGCCTGATCGATTCCGTGAACTGGCAGGCCGGCCGGTTCGGCGGCCAGGCCTTGGCGGTCTATCAGCGCGGGCTGAACGAGCACGGCAGCGGGGGCAGCACCGGCACCTCGATCGGCGGGCGCGTCTCGTACGCGGTGATGCCTTATCTCAAGCTGCTGTCCGAGGTCGGCCGGACGACCCTGCGGGTCAACGGTGGCCCGCTGCAGCGTCTCGACAAATACACCGTGGCGGCGGCGCTGAGCACCGGGCCGGGGCTGATGAGCCGGCCGGAACTGCGGATCTACGCCACCCGGGTCGAGTGGAACGACGCGGCGCTGACGGCCCAGGGCGCGCAATGGGGCGCGTGGTCGGCCGGGCGCCGCTCCACCAATCTGTACGGGATCCAGTTGGAGAGCTGGTGGTGAGCGCCGCCGCACCATCATCTCCACGTTTTTCAGGTTTTCAGCATTCAAGGAGCAGGTTATGTCGAGCAGGCATTTGCAACTGAGGGTGTTGGCCCCGCTGTCCGGCAGGGTGGTCCCGATCGAAGCCGTTCCCGATCCGGCGTTCGCGCAAAAAATGGTGGGCGACGGCCTGTCGATCGATCCCGCGACGGACCTCGTGCTGGCGCCGATCGACGGTCGGGTGATCGATTTCCACGAGGCGCGCCACGCGCTGGTGATTGCCCACGCCTGCGGCGTGGAGATCATGGTGCATGTGGGGCTCGATACCGTACTGCTGGCGGGGCAGGGGTTCGAGGCGCTGGTCGGCAAGGGCGATACCGTTCGCGCCGGGCAGCCGCTGCTGCGTTTCGATGCGGCCCACGTGGCGGCGAAGGCGTCCACGCTCACGGAGATCGTCGTTGTCAACGGCGGCGAACGGGTGCGGCAGATGGACAAGGCCGCGGGAAGCGTCGAAGCCGGCCTGAGCGAGTTGCTGATTCTCCATCTGGAGGCCGCAGTCGAAATCAGCGGCGAGCCGGTGCAAGCACAGGAGGACGCTTTGCTGCACTCGCCGCCCATCGTGCTGCCGAATCCGGCCGGGCTGCATGCCCGTCCCGCAGCGCGGTTGGCCAGCGAGGCGCGTGCGTTCGCGGCGCGCATCACGCTATCGTGCGGCCAGCAACAGGCCGATGCGAAGTCGGCGGTGGCGGTCATGGCGCTGGCGACGCGGTGCGGCGACGAGGTCCGCCTGAGCGGTTGCGGCAACGACGCCGCACAGGCGCTGGCCGTGCTGGCCGAGCTGCTGCGCAACGGATGCGGTGAATCGGCCGGTGCGGCAATGGCCCCCTCGGCGCAGACCGCGGCGCCCATCCCGCACAGCCGGCCCGCGGCCCTCGCGCCGTCGCAGGCCGGCGGGTTGTTCTGCGGCGTTGGCGCATCGCCGGGGCTGGCCGTCGGCCGGATCGTACGCTGGAGCGGCATCGCGCCGACGTTCGATGAAACCGGCGGCCCGTTCGAGCAGGAGCACGCGCGATTGCATGCCGCCTTGCAGATCGCCGCCAGCCAGATCAAGTCGCTGGCGCTGGCCGACACGTTGCCCGATGCGCCACAAGCCCAGATCATGGATGCGCATCTCACCTTCCTCGAAGACCCGATGCTGGTCGAGGCGGCCGAGACCCG